>CAZKQK010000067.1:0-27610 GCA_964554865.1 uncultured Luteolibacter sp.
GGTGGCAACGGCGAATAAGCTCCCTCGTTCGCTTCGCTCTGTGAGTCCTGCGCCGTCGTGCCACCACATTTAACGTTCTGCAAGAAATGAAGACTTTATTTGCGCTGTCCATCGTATTGATGCTTGTTTCTTGCTCCACAAGGAATTCATTGGCGAAGCCTGTTACGCAAGCGACGCCTAGCATTGCTGTGACGATCGATGGAGGACGCATGAATGCCGATTGGAAGTCCTACCCCCGTATCCTCATGGTTGCTTGGCCGGACGGCCGAGTCGTTTGGTCCGCAGATCAGCAGAAGGGTGGGCCTCCATTTCGAGAGGCTAGTGTGAATCCATCTTCCATACAAGCGACCTTAACCAAGTTTGAGAATGCCGGGGTTTTTCAGAAGGATCGCTTCCGCCACTCGTGGTTCGGCCCAGATTCAACCTATCATTCGATTTGGCTCTCCTACGGAGGCAAGCACACCCGCGTCGAGACCTGGCACGAACGATTCGAAACAAACCCTAACCTGGTCGTCGTTAACGGAGGGGTGACCTCGCTGGATGGACGCAAGCGGTCAGACGTGATTGCTTCAGACACCAAAGAGTTTCAGAAGTTTCGGAAGCTTTGGAGTGATCTTCGAAATGAAGTGACAGCTCTAACCCCAAAGAAGGGCACCCCATTTGACGGCCCACTACAACTCGAACTCCCTCGATGAAGAAGCAGAACAAGTCATGCGAGGCAACCGCCGGTAAGCCTCTTATTTGGTTTCAGGCTCCTGCGCGGCGGTGCCTCCACATCTAACGTTCTGCAAAGAAATGAAGAAGCTCCGCAGCCATGAAATGCCCCAAATGCGATAGCGACAAGGACGTGATTTTCCATGGGCGCCGATACGCGATGTATCCATCGGGTTGCCTCGCAGTAATTGGGCCGTTCCTAGCGATCCTCCATCAGGCATCTACCCCGGTCGATTACGAGTGCAAGAGTTGCGGGCTGAAGTTTGGCAGGAGAAGCACAGCGGCGAAGGTAGCCCTATTTGGCATTTTCCTATTTGTGGCGTATTTGATTTGGATCACCTGTAATGATATTTCGACTCCACCATAATATTAGCAAGCAATCATCCAATACTAACAAAATAAGAAGCAGAACAAGCCGCGTCATGCAACCCGCCGGACGCGTCTTGCTCCGAATCGGAGCTTGAGGGCGGCGAGTGCATGCGCTCTACCTTCGGCAAAAATCCAATATGATACGAGCATTGATCACATTCGTTGTTACCGCGCATGTCTCAGCCGCTGATGGTATTGAGGACATGCTGGGACCATCTGAGAATCCTATTTTAACGATCATGGAGGGACAAAGCCCCCAGCAGCCGACCTTGGACGCGGAACCACGGACAGCAAAAACAACAGGCGTCGCAAAGGATCAAGAAGAAGTTGCGGTTGGACATAGCGTGGTGGACGACAATCGCTTGGTAATATCGATTGATTCGTCGGGTTATAAGTGGCAGCAAAAGCCCTGGCTGGGGATGGATGTGAAGGGCATATCTCACGGGGATGGTGTCGCGGAGGTCGAATTCATGGGTTGTGTTGTAGAGCGAGCAGATGGAGCGGAAGTTCCCGTGCCAGATGTCAGCTTCTCCTTGGCAAGCGACCTGTCCTTTGCGTCTGGAATGAACTCCAGGATCATCTTTATCCAATGAGAAAGGTGAATTCCTCGCGCGGCTATACGTCCAGTCTGCTAGCGTAGTGGAAGGCAAAGACGCTGGTAAGATCTGCCAGTCTTTCGGCGGGAGAATCCGTCTCGAAAAGGAGGGGTTCGTGACGCGGGTGATCCGGTTTGACTACGAGATTCCGGAAGTCGTCGTGCACCTCGAACGGAATCCAAAAGCCGAACAAGACGGCACTGAGCAACCCGCTACCCGTTCCCAGTCCAAGTCGGAGGGTGGCGATAAACCTAAACCTGAAGCGTAGGGGCGCTCCCGGTAGCGGGTGCCAGGCCTCTACGTTCGCAAATAAAATCCATGAAATACCTACCCAAGCTATTCAGCAGCATCACCCTAATTGTCATCGGGGGCACTTGCCAAAGCCATGCAGCAGTTATTTTATCACCGGTCGGAATTGTTTCCGTTTCAGGCGGAATATTTAATCCAACTTTTGCGGTATCGAATCTGATCAATGGTTCTGTCACCTCATCGTTTATATCGGGAGTTACTGACTTCAATACTTATACAGCCTCCTCATTTTCAGCGACAGACAACGGAATTCCTTGGACTGCTGCTGCTGGGAATAGCACCGCTACGATAATCTTTGACCTGGGCGATCAATATAAATTAACTGCTATGGCAATTTGGAACTCGCCACAGGGAAGCTATCCAGGTCCCGGTCAGGGAACAAACTTATTGACCGTGGAGATAGATGATAATTTGGAGTTTTCTAGTCCATTACAGGTCGTCACCGCTAACTTGCTTGCAGTCCCCCAGTTGCGGGTGGTTGGAGGATTTGCAGATGTCTCCAATCCGTCAAATCCATTGATTGCTAGATACGTTCGTCTCAATATTTTTTCAACCAATTCAGGAAGCTCGCCCATTTCTCTTGGTGAGGTTGCATTTAGAGCTGATCCGGTTCCTGAGCCATCGGCGCTTATATTGCTGGGATGCGGTTTATCGGCCGTAGCATTTATCAGGAGAAGAAGCCGCGAACAAGACGTCACTCCTAACGCCTGACCCGCCCCAGTTCCAGCCGTCATGGCCGCTACAACATCAATCCACAATCGAAGCCTCGCCCCCGGCAGGCGTAGGAGGACTTCGACGTTCGCTGAAAATACCCTTGCAAATCACGCGGTATCGCCGATAATACCCGAGAAGTGTATGCAGTCCTTGATACATGCGTTCTGGTTTCGGCCCTCCGCTCCAAAGACGGTGCGAGTCATCGCGTTTTGCGGGCTGTTCTGGCAGGCAAGATTCGAGTGGCTCTCTCCGTCGCGCTTGCCATTGAGTATGAAGAAGTGTGTTTGCGCCCTGCTCTCGTCCCAGCCTTGGATTCAGCGCAGATCATCAAGGTTGTTGACGGTTTATGCCGCCTCGCCCGACATCAGAAGATTTTCTACACTTGGCGACCATTTCTCACGGACCCCGATGACGATCTCGTGCTGGAGCTTGCCTTGGCGGCGGGCGCGCTGTTCATCATCACTCATAATCTCAAGGATTTCAGAGGTTCTGAGACACTTGGCATCCGAACCATCACTCCAGTCCAAGCCTTAACCATGATTTGACGACTATGGCTACCATGTCCATCAGAGTTCCCGAATCTCTCCATCGTGCCATCAAGGAATTGGCCGCGAAGGACGGGTATTCGATGAATCAGTTCCTCATCACCGCAGCCGCAGAGAAGCTATCGGCGTTGGATACGGTGGATTACTTGAAGCAGCGAGCAGAGCGTGCGGATTTGAAGGAGTTCGAGCGTATTCTCGACCTTGTTCCTTCTTGCCCTCCTGATCCAGGTGATGAACTACCCAAATAGACCAACCAACAGCGAACAAGCGGATGCAGGCAACCGGCGTTCCGCCGGTGCCTGATCCTTGACGTTGAAAACTCCTGGAGAGCTCTCATTCGTGTTTTTCGACGAGATGCCCGACGGGGAACTCCTATTGGGCACTGGTGATGGGTTCCGCTTCTACCCTGAGCTTTTGAAGCTCGCCGAAGCAACAAAAACAAACAGCGAACAAGGCGGCGCTGGACAACCCGCTACCCGATCCGAGTTGGATTCTGAAGGTGGCGACAAACCTCAACCTGAAGCGGAGGGGCGCTCCCGGTAGCGGTTGCCAGACCTCGACGCTCGGCCAGAAAAACAAAACTGGCAACCGCAGGGATACTGGATACGCTCGTTGCTGTGACAGCGAAGAAATTCTACGACTGGCAAACCGCCGGAGGCACCAATGACGTGATGCGTCTGGTAGACTGTCTGGAACGAGCCGACATCAAATGGTGTGCCATCGGCGGCGTTGCCGTCAACCACTGGGCTGAGGAGCCAATGGTTACGCAGGATGTTGATTTCGTGGTCGCTGCCGAGGACGTCGATCGGACTGTTTCCATTCTTTCCGAAGGAGGATTTACCGCCGATCGCTTTCGCTGGTCTGTAAACTTCAAGGGACAATCAAGAGTGAGTATCCAACTGAGCACCGAGGAGGTTTACCTTTCCTTTCCAGATCGTTCGGTTCCGGCTGACGTTCATGGGATTCTTCTTCGGGTAGCTTCATTGGAGGATACTTTGGCAGGCAAGATTTTAGCGTGGCGTGATTCCAGCCGTCGGCAAAGCAAACGAATCAAGGACTTCGCGGATGTGGCACGGCTCGTTGAATCGCATCCGAAGCTCTGGCAGTTGCTCCCCGAAAGTTTACAGTCGGACATCGAAAAACCATCAAACACCCAATAGAACCGAACAAGGCGGTGGAGGCAACTCCGCTGCGCTCCACGCCTCACCTTGAACGTGGGGGGAATTACATCCACATGGGGCGCGGTGGTATCCGCTATCGAAAGACTCCGGGTGGCGGCAAGAAGCGGAAATCAATAGTTGCTCCCCAAGGTCTTTTCATGCGGATGAAGCGCCATGACGGAGGTCTCGCCCGCTCCTGGCGAGGTTCCGGGGCCGGCCAACCCGTGGGGCGGGCCGCGCCGCGCGCGGGGGTCATGAGTGAAAACCCGCGCGCGGTGGGGCGAAATCACTTCTTTTTGGCGTCGAGACCTTCCTTGACCTTGGCGGCGATTTCCTCGTAGAGAGCGGGATCTCCCTTGAGGAGTTCCTTGGCGGCATCTCGGCCCTGGGCGAGTTGGGTTCCGTTGTAGGAGAACCAGGAACCGCGCTTTTGGACGATTTCCAGTTCCAGCGCGAGATCGAGCAGGGAGCCTGTGGAGGAGATTCCCTCGTTGTACATGATGTCGAACTCGCATTCGGTGAAGGGCGGGGCGACCTTGTTTTTGACGATCTTGAGTTTGGTGCGGTTGCCGGTAACGGTGCCATCGGCGGCCTTGATCTGGCCGATCCTGCGGATGTCCACGCGTACGGAGGCGAAGAACTTGAGCGCCCGGCCGCCGGGAGTGGTCTCGGGGTTTCCGAACATGACGCCGATTTTCTCGCGAATCTGGTTGGTGAAGATGCAAACGGTGCGGGCCTTGGAAATGAGGGCGGTGAGTTTGCGCATGGCGGCGCTCATCAGGCGAGCCTGGG
Organism: uncultured Luteolibacter sp.; assembly: GCA_964554865.1. GTDB lineage: Bacteria > Verrucomicrobiota > Verrucomicrobiia > Verrucomicrobiales > Akkermansiaceae > Luteolibacter. Next base: position 5,200 of record CAZKQK010000067.1, read on the forward strand.
CGCCGACGGTGGAGTCGCCGATCTCGCCGTCGAGTTCCTGCCTGGTGACGAGGGCGGCGACGGAGTCGAGGACGATGACGTCGATGGCATTCGAACGGACGAGTGCCTCGCAGATTTGAAGGGCTTCCTCGCCGGACGAGGGTTGGGAGATGAGCAGGTCGTCGAGGTTCACGCCGAGTTTGCGGGCATATTGGGGGTCGAGCGCGTGCTCGACGTCAATGAAGGCGGCGAGTCCGCCGCGTTTCTGGGCCTGGGCGATGGCGGTAAGGGTGAGGGTGGTTTTGCCCGAGGATTCCGGGCCGAAGACTTCGACGATCCGGCCGCGGGCGAAACCGCCGACACCGAGAGCGCGGTCGATGAGCAGGTTTCCGGTGGGGATGACGTCCACATCGACGCAGCGCTCGTCGCCGAGGCGCATGATGGCGGATTCTCCGAACTCCTTCTGGATGTGGGAGATGGCAAGGTCGAGATTGCGCTTGCGGGCTTCGAGCAGTTTTTCGTTCGCGGATTCTTCAGGGGTAGCTTTTGCGGCCATGGGCGTGGTGGTTTGGTGTGCCGAAGGAGATGGCACAGGTGAACACGTTACACAAGAAAAAAGATGTTCGCTCGAACAAAAATGTGCCTAAGGACGGATTTGGGCCGAATTTCTCGACAGCAGCTCCGAGCGAGAAACGTCCGGTGTTTGCATTGGGCTATCCGGATCATTATCGGAGGATGGTTTCACCATGGCCGGGGACGCTGGGGTTTGATGCCCCCCACCCCATTCCGGCGGAGCATGCGGACGCATGGATGGTGGCGGGATCTCCGGAGGGCGCAAACGACGGACAGAGGGCGGGGGCCAAAATGCGCGGATGCCCTCTCTAACGCGCCGGAACCCTGGCTGTGGTAGCCGGGGGCAATGGCGGAAGTCCCGGTGTGGCGCCGCCGTTCATTCCGCAGTGCGGGGCATCAAACCGGGGATTATTCAACCGCAGACGGACGATGAGAGTGGGTTGAAATCCAAACCCATCGCGCAGTGGGGGAAACCCGCCGCGAGCACGGTGCAAAAACTCCAAGGGGTCTTCCACATGCCCGTCCATCCGGGTTCATCCGCGGTTCATTCCCTCTTTGTTGGAGACCGATTTTCCCTTGCCTGATCGCCCTGTTCCGCAGTGCTTGATTCCGGGCTTGCCACGGTTCCCCTATCTGCTAGTTTCGCCACCTGAAGTCAGGCGGCAGGTCCGTCCGACCGAGAAGAAACACGCAACAACCAAAATCGACCAACCATTATGAAAATCACCAAAATCGCCCTTGCCGCCGCCGCCGCCTCCCTGCTGGCCGCTTCCTGCTGCCCGAACGCCCCGGCTCCGGCCCCCGCTCCGGCCCCCGCTTCCTCGAAATAATCCGTCTTCATCCCGAAGAACCCGGTTTCCCTCGCGGAGGCCGGGTTTTTTACTGCCCACAAATATCGGAATCCGGACGGAATTCCGGATTTGCCGATTGACTGATTTCCCCGCCCAGGCAACAAACCAACCGGTTTGTTTGTATATGGGTAAACGCATTCGAAATCCGGAAGAAACCCGCAACCGCTTGGTTGGGGCGACGGTGCGACTGATGCTGCGGCAGGGTTTCGCATCGACCACCGTCGATCAGATTTGCATCGAGTCCGGGCTGACCAAGGGGGCGTTTTTCCATCACTTCGCGGGCAAGGAGGAAATCACGCGGGCAGCCGTCGAGTGGTGGGGAAACATGGGCAGCGCGCTCTATGAGGAGGCATGGACCGGCGATGAAACCGATCCGCTGGCCCAGCTTCACCGGATGCTGGACATCATGGCCTCGTTCACCGAGGACGCGGAGGAACCCTGCTCCTGCATGGTCGGCATGATGTCCCAGGAACTCGCGCGAACCCATCCGGAGATCCGCGATGCGTGCCGCGCCGAACTGGTCCGCTGGACGAACAATGTGGCGGCGCTTTTGGAGAGAGCCAAGTCAGCCCACAAAACGGCTCGCGCCTTCGAGCCACAGGACATCGCATGGTTTCTCAACAGCCTGTGGCAGGGCTCGATGCTCGTAGGCAAGGCGGCGGGCAATCCGGAAACGATCCGCCGCAATCTTCAGTTTGCCCGCCAATGCGTGGATTCGCTTTTCGCCCCTGCTGTTAGAGATGTCCCGGCACCATGATACCCATACTGAAAAAAACCGCACCCGTCATCGCCGCGCTTGTTGCGGCGCTTGTCATCATCATCGCCACCCGGCCCGCGAGCTTCCGGGTGGCCCGCTCGATCCGGATCGCCGCCCCGCCGGAAAAGGTCTTCGCGCAGGTGGATGACTTCCGCCGCCGGGACGCGTGGTCTCCCTGGGCGAAACTCGATCCCAACTCCAGGGTGGGGTTTTCCGGAGCCGCATCCGGCAAGGGCGCGGTTTTCTCCTGGGAGGGAAACCGCGAGGTGGGAAAGGGACGACAGGAGATCATCGAATGCGAAGCCCCGCGCCACATCACGATCAGCCTTGAGTTCGAGGAACCGTTTCAGGGCAAAAGCCTCACCGGTTTCACCTTCGAACCGGAATCCGGTGGAACCCGCCTCACTTGGGAAATATCCGGAAAGAACGACTTCATCGCCAAGGCCATCAGTCTTTTCATGGACTGCGAGACCATGATCGGCCCGCAGTTCGAAAAGGGACTTTCCAACATCAAACAACTCGCCGAATCCCAACCATGAACAAGCCCATCGTCCAACCCTACCTCATCTTCGGGGGCCGCTGTGAAGAGGCCCTCGCGTTTTACACCGCCGCGCTCGGCGCACGTGTTGAAATGACCATGCGTTACCGCGAGGCGCCCGATCCGCCACCGCCCGGCATGCTGCCGGACGGTTATGAAAACAAGATCATGCATTCGAGCTTCCGCGTCGGAGAAAATGTCATCATGGCCTCGGATGGCTGTGGCGGGGCCTGTGCGTTCGACGGATTCTCGCTCTCCGTGTCCTATTCCACGCGGGACGAGGCGAGGCGCGTCTTCGGGCTGCTGTCCGAGGGCGGCAACATCACCATGGCCATGGGGGAGACCTTCTGGTCGCCCCTCTTCGGCATGTGCACGGACCGCTTCGGCCTGAGCTGGATGATCACAATCGACGAATGCACCCTCCCCGACCAACCATGAATACCCTGCCCTACGTTGACGGCTTCGTGATTCCCGTCCCGACAGCCAACCTCGAGCAATACCGCGCCGTCGCCGAAAAGGCGGCGGAGATATGGACCGACCACGGCGCGCTCGAATACCATGAATGCGTCGCCGATGATCTGAGCGCGCCGGACATGCGCCCTTTCACCGAAAGCGCGGCCGCCAGGGAGGATGAAACGGTGGTGCTCGCGTTTGTCATCTATCCGTCCCGCGAGGTTCGGGACGCGGCGAACGAGGCCATCATGAAGGATCCGCGGATCACCGGGCTTTGCTCGGCCACCAATGGCATCTTCGACTGCAAGCGGATGAGCTACGGAGGTTTTCGCAGCATCGTCCGGATGCTCGGAGGCGCGTCTCAGGCACCGAGCGTCGGGTCGTAGTCCTTCGGCGCGCGGATGATCTTCTCGATGGCGTGCTTGGTCACCAGATTGCCGCCCGAGGAGCGGCCCTTGATGCCGTAGTCCGAGAAGCGGACCTGCACGATCAGATTGCGCATGCGGAGCGCCGGCTTGAGGTGGACGAGCAGCATCTGGGAACTGCTTTCCCCGTTGGACTTGTGTACGGCGAAGTATAGCACCCGGGTTCCCGGTTTGCCCTTGGTCAGCTCGTATTCCTTGTCACGCGTGATGCCGCCGACGGTGAAGCGCTTGGCAAGGATCGGGCCGTCCTTGCCGTCGCGGTAGATCATCGAGTAGATCAGATCCTCGTCCTTGCGGAAAATGGCGACGCGCAGGGGCTTCTGGCCAACGAAGACCTTCTCGGCGACTTTCATCACGCGCATTTTCCCGTCCTGGGTGAAGGAAATGATATCATCGATGGTGGAGCATTTCTCCACAGGCTCGCCGTCCCTCTTCAGCCCGTATCCGGCAAAGCCGTTTTTCGCATCGAGATAAAGCGTCTCGGTGGCGGCGATGACCTGGGTGCGGTCCACGCGGTCGAAGGAAGCGATCTCGGTTTTGCGCTCCCTGCCCTTGCCGTATTTCTTGCCGAGTTCCTCATACCATTTGATGGCGAACCTGGTGAGATTGCGGAGGTTTTTCTCGGTCTCGTCGATGGACTTTTCGAGCGCCTTGATCTCCTCATCGGCCTTGAACGAGTCGAACTTGGAAATTCGCTTGATTTTGATTTCCGTCAGGCGGGCAAGGTCGTCCTCGGTGACTTCGCGCTTGAGGAGACTCTTGAAGGGCTTCAAGCCGTCGTCGATGGCCTTCAGCACGGCTTCCCATGTGGTGCACTCCTCGATGTCGCGATAGATGCGGTTTTCGATGAAGATCTTCTCCAGCGAGCCGAAGTGCCACTTTTCGGCGAGTTCGCCGAGCTTGATCTCGAGTTCCAGCCTGAGGAGTTCGCGCGTCTGGTGGGTGACGCGCCTGAGGATGTCCGAGACGCCCATGAACTGCGGCTTGCCATCGACGATGACGCAGGCGTTGGGCGAGATGGTCAGCTCGCAATCGGAGAAGGCGTAGAGCGCGTCGCGAGTGGTCTCCGGATCGGCCCCGGCGGGCAGGTGGACGAGGATGTCGGCGCTGGCGGCGGTGTTGTCCTCGATTTTCTGGATCTTGATCTTGCCCTTGTCGGCCGCGGCGACGATCGAGTCCATCAGTGCGCCGGTGGTGGTGCCAAAGGGGATCTCGGTGATGCGCAGCATGCCTTTTTTCTCAGTGGAAATGCGGGCGCGGACACGCACCTTGCCGCCGCGCAGGCCGTCCTTGTAATCGGATGCATCCATGATGCCGCCGGTGGGAAAATCCGGCAGCAGGGTGAACGGTTCGTTTCTCAGACAGGCGACGGAGGCTTCTGCCAACTCGATGAAGTTGTGAGGCAGCACCTTGCAGGCAAGGCCGACGGCGATGCCCTCCACGCCCTGTGCGAGCAGCAGCGGGAATTTCACCGGCAAGGTGTCGGGCTCTTTGCGCCGTCCGTCATAACTCGGCAGCCACCTGGTGGTCTTCGGGTTGAAAACAACGTCGTTGGCGAATCTGGTGAGGCGCGCCTCAATGTACCGCGGAGCGGCGGCGCCGTCTCCGGTGAGGGTGTTGCCCCAGTTTCCCTGGGTGTCGATGAGCAGGTCCTTCTGGCCGAGTTGCACGATGGCCGCGCTGATCGACATGTCGCCGTGCGGGTGGTAGTTCATCGTGTTGCCGACGATGCCGGCCACCTTGTTGTAGCGGCCGTCGTCGATCTCATCCATGGCGTGCAGGATGCGGCGCTGGACGGGCTTCAAGCCGTCGTAGAGGTGCGGCACGGCCCGCTCAAGGATCACGTAGGAGGCGTAATCGAGGAAATAATCCGAATACATCGCGCCAAGCGAGGCATGCTGGTCGGGGTCGTGAGTCATCGTGGGCGGATGCTTTAGAGGGCACGCGCCGGGCGTGCAAGCACGGGCTGCCCGCGATCATGGCTCGTGGTTTCCCGGTTTCCCAATCGTCCGGGGGCTCCCCGTTTGCAGAAAAAACCGCGAACCGGCGGGACCGGTTCGCGGTGTGAATCGTCACGGACGGAGGGGAGCTTATTCGACGGCGGGAGGAGGCCCGCCCGGGCCGCCCGGACGTTCGCCACCGCCGCGTTGGCCGCGCTCCCCGCGTTGGCCGCGGCCGCCTTCCCCGTCACGACCGCGGCGTCCGCCGGGGCCTTGCATCCTCTCACCCCGCGGAATCGCGGCGCGCTCCTCATCGCTGAGTTTGCCGTCGCCGTCCTTGTCGTATTTCTTGATCATTTCGGCCTGACGGTCGGCGCGGGCCTTGGCGGTCTCCTCGGCGCTCAGCTTGCCGTCGCCATCGGCATCGTATTTTTCGAGCATCTTCTTGCGCTCCTCCTCCATGCGGGCCTGGCGCGCTTCGCGCATCGCCTTGCGCTCCTCGTCGGAAAGCTTGCCATCGCCGTCCTTGTCGAATTGCTTGAGAACCTCGGCGGGCAACTGGCCTTGCGGGCGCTGCGGGCGGTTTGGACGTTCTGGTGCGGGATCCTGGGCTGCGGCAAATAGGCTGGTGCCAAGCAACAGGGCCACGGTAATAAGCGGTTTGCGTTTCATGATTCGATTTGGTTTTCTTGATTGAGTCCGGATTCCGGCCTCGTCTGACGGGGAAACCCCGGGTGCCGCGAAAGGTTGCGCGTTTCATGCGGGATTGAGTTGCCACGGCCGCCGGTGCCGTCTTGGATGCCGCCGCACATGGCCGCAAGCCCCACGCCACCCGCCGCCCCGAAGTCGCTTGTGTTTCTGCGGCGCTCGGCGAGCACCATTTCACTGTGGGTGGTGGTCACGGCGATCTTCCTGAGCAAGGAACCCCTGGCCTACATGGGGCTGATCGGCCTGCTCGCGGTGATCGCCAGCGCGGAGTATTTCGACATGCTGCGGCGCGCGGGAGCGGCATGTTTCCCGCGCTTCGGAGTGGCGGTGGCCGTCGTCTACTGCGGCTTGTTGTACGCCGCGCTGCACCTTGGCGGCGAGGCTCCGCCATGGCTCGATCCCGCCGCGCTTTTCCTGGTGACCGCGGGCGCGTTCTCGTTGCAACTGCCGCATCCCATCCGCGGACCCGCATCGTTCACGGGCGTGGCGGTCACGGTGCTGGGCTTTGTTTACATCCCCTTCCTGTTCAACTTCCTCACGCGCCTCATTTTCATGGAAACCGGCGGCAACACACCCGTCGGCACCGTTTCCGAACAGGGAGCGTATCTGCTGATCTGGGTGCTCGCGGTCACCAAGTTCACCGACATGGGAGCCTACATCACCGGCTCCATGTTCGGCCGTCACAAGATGATACCGCACATCAGCCCGGGCAAAACATGGGAGGGCTTCGCCGGAGCGATCGTGTTCTCCCAACTCGCCGGCTGCGGGCTTCTCGCCCTGTTTCCAAAACCACTCGCACTTTTCGGCGACCACTATGGAAACGTGATGGCCCTCGCCCTCATCCTCGCCCTGCTGGCGGTGATCGGAGATCTCGCTGAAAGCGTCGTGAAACGCTCGCTCGATGCCAAGGATTCCGGCCGCTTCCTTCCGGGCATCGGTGGCTCGCTCGATCTGATCGACAGCGTTTGCTTCACCGCGCCGGCCGCGTTTTTCTATCTGAAATGGATCCTTCCGCACACCACCTGAAGCCCGCCCGGAGGAAACGCGTCGTTCTGTTAGGCTCCACCGGATCGATCGGGCGCTCCACCCTCCGCGTCGCGGGGGAGCTTCCCGGACACATCGAGATCGTGGCACTTGCGGCCGCGGGCAGTATCGGCACACTCGCCGGGCAGGCCCGCGCAACCGGTGCGCGCCACCTCGCGGTATTCGATGAGTCGAAAGCCGGCCAGCTTCGCGCGCTCGCTCCGGAAGGCACGGTCATTCATGCCGGTGCCGATGGCCTGATGGAAATCGCCACCCTCGCGGAAGCGGACATGGTTCTGGTGGCCATCGTCGGCACCGCAGGCCTGTTTCCGGCGCTTGCGGCGATCGAGGCGGGCAAGGACCTGGCGGTGGCCTCGAAGGAAATCCTCGTCATGGCCGGCGGGATCATCACCGCCGCCGCGAAACGCCATGGAGTCAGACTGCTGCCGGTGGACAGCGAGCACAACGCCATCTTCCAATGCCTCGACGGCCACCGTGGCGGAGCGGACGAGGTTTCCAGACTCGTCCTGACAGCATCAGGCGGCCCCTTCCGGTCCGTTCCCGCCGAAGCCCTCGAACGCGCCACTCCGGCCGAGGCGATGAACCACCCCACTTGGGACATGGGACCGAAGATCACCATCGATTCCGCCACGCTTTTCAACAAGGGACTGGAAATGATCGAGGCCCGCTGGCTCTTCGGCATCGGAATGGAGCGCATCGACGTGGTGATCCAGCCGCAAAGCATCATCCACTCGATGGTCGAATTTGTGGACGGATCGGTGCTCGCGCAAATGAGCCGGACGGACATGTGTTTCCCGATCCAATACGCGCTCACCTGGCCGAAACGGATTCGCGGCGGACTGAAACCGCTGGATTTCGCCGCCCTGGCGAAACTGGAATTCGAGGAACCCCGCCACGAGGTGTTCCCGGCTCTCGGAATGGCCCGGCGGGCCGGCATCGCCGGTGGCACCCTGCCCGCCGTTTTCAATGCGGCCAACGAGATCGCGGTGGAGGCGTTCCGGGCGGGCAAACTCCCCTTCCCCGGCATTTGGCGCTGCGTTGAAGCGGTCATGGACGCGCACGAAGTCCGCCCTTCGGACTCGCTCGATGCCGTGGTGGCGGCCGATCGGTGGGCCCGCACACGCGCGGCATCCTACCACGAGATCGCCCGATGAAGCGCCGTCTTTTCGGTTTCCATCCCCGGCCTGTCCGAATATCACTCCGCCATGAAAGCGCCACTTCTCCTGATTGCCCTCCTGCTCGCCGCTGCGGCCCTTCCCGTTTCCGGATCGCCCGCGGAGGCACAGCGCATCCGTAAAAGCTGGGATCTCCGGCTTGAAAACTGGGAACTTGAACTCAAGGCAGCCACCTCTCCCGAGGAACAGGCGAAAATCCTCGCCGCCAAACCGAACCTCACCCAGGCGGCAAACGACATGTGGCGGGTCATCGCGTCATCGCTGGGCGAGGAATGGACCATCGAGCCCGCCGCCTGGTTCCTGCGCGCGGCTCCCGGCCTCCTGACAACCAATCCGGATGGCTCCACCAGCCCCGCGTTCTCCAAGGAAATCGAAACCGTCCGCAAGGTGGTCGAATCCCGAATGATCAGGAGCCCGAAACTCAGCCCCATCTGCATGGCCCTCGTCACCAATCAGGATCCGCGCTCACTCTCGATCCTCGAAAAGATAATCGCCGAAAACCCGGACACCAAGGTGCAGGGAGTCGCATCCCTCGCAGCGGCCATGGTCATGAAATCCCTCGGCGACGACACCGAGATCATGAAAAAACGCATCTCAAACCTCCGTGCCGCCATCATCAAAAGCGCGGATGTGGACCTCGGCGGCACAACCGTGGCGGATCTGGCCAAGGACGAACTCTACGTCATCACTTACCTGACCAAAGGCCGCACCGCACCCGACCTGAACGGCATCGATTCGGGTGGACGCCAGATGAAACTCTCCGACTTCAAAGGCAAGGTGGTTTACCTCCTGTTTTGGAGCAGCAACATGATCGAGGCCCGGCGTGTCGTGGAAATCGCCAATGAAACCGCCCGCAAATTCGAAGACCGGCCCTTCGTCCTCGTCGGCGTCAATCGGGACAACCTGCCCATCCTGCGTTCGCTCGAAGGGGACCAAACCGTGAGCTGGCGCAGTTTTTCCGATACTGTCGGCGACCTCGCGAAAGCATATCGGATCCCGTCCCTGCCAACGGCCTACGTCCTCGATGGCGAACGCAGAATCCACTACTCCGGCACACCGGGAACCTTCGCCGAACTCACGGCCGAGGCGCTGCTCGCCGCGGACACCCCTCCCGCGGAATGAGGTGCTGCCCCCCGTCCCCGGCCACCGTCGCACAACCACTGCGGCGAAACCGATGCCCGCGCGGAGACAGACACGGCCCCCGCCCATAAGTAGTGGACGGACTCCCCGCGCCTTGTTTTGAATGGGGGCGTCATGGCGCACCGAAAAATCGAACACCTCCTCCACAACAACCGGAATTGGGCGGACTCCATCGTCGCCAGCGATCCGGATTTCTTCCAGAAGCTCGCCACCCAGCAGAGCCCCGGATACCTCTGGATCGGTTGCTCGGACAGCCGCGTGCCCGCCAACCAGATCACCGGACTCGCTCCCGGCGAGGTCTTCGTCCACCGCAACGTCGCCAACGTCGTCGCCGAGACCGATTTCAACGTCCTCGCCGTCCTCCAATACGCCGTGGACGTGCTCAAGGTGAAACACATCATCGTCTGCGGCCACTACGGCTGCGGCGGGGTCATCGCCGCGCTCGAAAACTTCCGCCACGGCATGATCGACAACTGGCTCTCCGGCATCCGCGCCCTGCGCCGCATGCACCGGCTCGAACTCGACTCCCTCCCGCCCGAGGCCGCCGCCGACCGCCTCTGCGAACTCAACGTCCTTGCCCAGGCCCGCCACGTCGCCCACACCACCATCCTTGAGGACGCCTGGGAACGCGGCCAGGACATCTCCATCCACAGTTGGATCTACCGCCTCAACTCCGGAATCATCAACCCGCTCACCCCGCCCATCGCCGGACCCCTCTCACAGCCCTCCCCGCATCCGGCCGTGGACGAAATCCTCGATTCCATTTGATTTCCCGCCATATTCGACTAGTCTCGCGCCGTCCAGCTTCTGGGGGCGTTCCGGTTTCGACGGAATGTCCGATGTGCTGGTTGCACGTGGAGGTTGATCGGCTGGCCTCCTAAAAAGCCGCTCAAACAAAATAAATGCAGACTCTAACGAGCTCGCACTGGCCGCTTAATTGACGGTCACGTCAGAACCCCGACGCCTTCTGAGGGGGATGGCGATCACCCGGAAGGCTGGGAGAAAGATCGGGAAACCGGGTCTTCCTCCGAGATCAAACAGGTTTCTGGGAGAGGCAACGCCGCAAGCGGGCCCAGCCCCTCCGAAATCCCAGACCGCCTGCTAAACGTGTAGATACCATCATTGACGGCGTTCCGGACAGGGGTTCGACTCCCCTCGCCTCCACCATTTGATTTCCACGATCCTTGAGAAATCAAGGAATCGCCTTCGGCAAACTCCAGCCTAAAATGCGGAAAATCGGGTTTTCGCTGTTTTCTGGGTTGTCATTTGTTGTTTTTTCCGCGTTTTTCGCTGGGTGGCGGATCGCGAAATCATCACCTATGGAGGCTCCGGCGTGGCGTTGCACGTCCGCGGAGACGGGCGCATCGCTCTCCGCTGGCGCGAGGACGGGAAATGGAAAACCACCACGCGCAACGATGTCGAGGATGCCCGGCAATGGGCGAAGGCGAAGGCCCGGGCGCTTGACTCTGCGGCGGGGGCGCAGTGGGTCACGCCGGCGGCGAAGGAGCAGCTGGAGTGGCTCCGGCGGCTGGCCGGCGGAGCGGAAGCCGTGCCCGCGCTGCTCTCGCACCTGGAGGCTGCCAAGGCGGCCCTTGGCGGATCGCTGGAGCGGACGGCGGAGGCGGCGAAATGGTTTGCCAGCCAGGGCGGCGGGAAACTCAGGCATGTGACCATGCCCACCGCGGTGGTGGATTTCCTGCACACCTATGAAAAGGAGCACCCGAGCATTACCGTGCGCGGGGTGAAGTCGGAGCTTACCGCATTTGCGAAGGCAAATCCGGATCTTTTGTTGGAGAGCGTGAAGCCGGAGATGCTGGCGGGCCACATCGCCCGCGGCGGGGTGTCGAAGCGGACGATGATGAACCGCCATTCCTACTGGACGCTGTTTTTCAATTTCGCGATCGCGGCGCACTGGTGGCCGCGCAATGCGCCGACGCCGGTCGCCGCCGTGAAACGGAAACGACCGGACAAGAAATCCCCCGCGATCTTCACTCCCGAGGAAGGTGCGGCGCTCCTGGGAGCGGTCTCCGCCCGCGAGCCGCAGCATCTCGCCTACTTGCTCGTGGCTGGATGGCTCGGCTGCCGGCCGTTCGAGTGCCAGCGGCTGCTCTGGAGCGATCTGGACGAAGCGCAGGGCCTTCTTCACGTCCGCGCGGACGTGGCGCGCAAGGTGGCGGCGGAGCGGTGGATTCCGGTCCCGGAAAAACTCCTCGCGCTGCTCATCCGGTGCCGCAATGCCAGGCGCAAGAACGCCGGCAAGCGCGAACATATCTCTCGCCTGAAATCACAGAACAGCGTCTCCGAGATCGCGCGGGGCATGGGCCTGCAGTGGAGCATCGATGTGCTGCGCCACTCGCGCATCACCTACCGGCTGCAGGAAATCCACGACATCGGCCGGGTGGCGGAGGAAAGCGGGAATTCGCCATCGGAGATCCGCTCGAGCTACAAGCGGCCGATCCCGCCCGGGCAGTGGGAGAAATGGCTGGCGGCACTGGAGTCGGCAAAGGTGACGGATTGGGTGCCGCCGGAAAACCGGCCGTGGACGGCGGAGGAAATCGCCCTGCTGGGCTCTGCGCCTGATGGAGATACGGCCCGCAAACTCGGCCGCCCGGTGGCGAGCGTGATGAAAAAGCGGCTGAGAGCGGGAATTCCCAGATCGGGCACGCCGGCGGGCACTTGATCAAGCCCCTGGCGGATTCCCAAACCTCCTGCCCATTTCCTCTCGAAAATCTGCGTTCACTTGTCGGAAGGCGGGATTGATCCACAGCATCCCCTCCAGCGCATCGGGACGTTTGGATTTGGCTGAGCATGGCCGGTTAGGGGTCCGGTGCCAGTTATGGTAAGCGGTTTCGAACGGGATTTTCCGGAACACTCCGAACCTCGCGAGGATCTCGCGGGCTTTCGCGCGTTGGTAGAAATAGGGCGTGTGGGTCGAGAAATTCAGAACCGGTTTCCCGTGGTGGTGGCAGCGCATGAGGACCTGACCAAGGCCCCTCCGCCATGCATTGGGCGCAACCAGGCTCGCGCCGAGTTTCGCGGTCATGGCTCCGAGTTGGTCCGCCTGTTGAAAATCCGCCGGCCCTTGATCAGCCAACATGAAAATATCATCGTTCATCCAGAGCACTCTCTCCGCGCATTGAGTGCCGATCCACAACGCATCCTCATATCTGGATGCGTGGATGAATTCCCCGGGCCACCAGTCGGGCCTCCGGTCCGCGAGGAGCACGAGCGGCCAGTGTTTCTCTTTCCAGTGTTCCAACACGGATCGATGGGAAAACCACAATTCGTCCCACTCCGCCGCCGTCGATGACCAGGGCCACACCACGGCGCCCTCGCCGAAGTCAGGCACGGCGGGCGGATTTTCCATGACATTGACCGCGTCAGGAAGCCAGCCGCGAGCGCGCTCCTTCAGGATTTTGGATAGCTTGTCTTTCCCGGCAAAATGATGGAACCATGCGGGGCCGGTCTTCGGAAACGAATTCCACCGGGGCGGAAGATCGTGGATCACGACGCCGGAATTCAGCAGCCAGGCGTTCCATTGGTGCTGCTCCATCCAGCCCTCTATCAGCGGCATTCGCTCCGCCTCGCGCAGCAGGGCGGCGGCGCTCGCGCGATCGCAGGCCCAGATGCCGGCGTTGCGGTACCGGAAACCTTCGCCAGGGTTGGCCTGATAGTGATCGACCAGCCAGGCAGGCCAGCTTTTCACGGCTCCGGACGGGCGGTCGATGAGAGCGTGAACTCCCGGTTCGTGGGCGGGAAACTCGGGGGCCAGCGGGTGGCAGATGACGTCCGCGTCGATCCATAGGAATCGCTCGTTAGATCCTTCCAGGAAGCCACGCAGGGCGTCGATCGCGATGAATTTCGGATTCGGATAGGCGACTGGAATTTCGTTCTGCCGCCAGATTTTCAGCGGATGCGCGTGTCTCCGGCACCATTCGCGGATTGTCGGCAGGCATTCGGGAAGCCAGTCGGCATCCCCGAATTGGAGCGAATGAACCTCAATGGCCAGCGCGCTGGTCTCATTTTCCGGGGCAGGAAAATAAGGCCCGGCCGGGGCCTCCTCGCGGCGATAGCCGGACGGACGGCAGGCGAAACATCCACCTGGGGATGAACCGATCCGCTGAGGAGGATGCTGGGCCAGTGCTAATGAGAGCGGTAAAGCGGCTTCCCCGGCGGCAAGCGGGGGATGAAATGGGGCGAGGCCTCCGTTGAATGCGGGGTCGAATGGGTCTCGAATCATGGCAGCGAATCGTCTGATAAGTCAATATCTCCCATGACGGCGGGCATGAAATCCGGGAGAGATCCGTAGCATTTCTGCCAGTAGTTGCGCAGCTCGATCCGGCCTTGTTTGTCGCGCGCCAGCTTCACGGTGAGAGACCAAGGCGACCACATCGCCTCGTCATCGAAGGGATCGTAGTCGCTCTCGTAGCCGCTGGCGGAGGAATCCTCCGGGCAGAGTGGCGGAGCGCCCTCCCACAGCCATTGTTTTTTCGGCGAATTCGCCTCCAAATCCTCGGGACTGGGTGGGATGTCGTCACTCGATCCGAGTGCGGCAACATCCGCCAGCCAGTCTAGATACTCCTTCGTGAAGAGCACCTCCCGCCAACCCGACAGGATCGATTTGAATCCGCAGCATTTGTCGAGTTTGATTCGGTATTGGAAAAAATCCGTTTCAATGGACGACTGCCAGGAATCAACCCAGGCCCCGACATATCGCCTGGCCGCGCACAGGTCGCCGGGCGGGCAGGCGGCTGAGTCCGAACCCGAGTCGTCCGCATCGGCGAAATCCGACAGCGCGTCCATCCAGTCCTCCGCCGCTGTGAGCCACTCCTCCTGGGTGACAGGTGCTTCATAGAGGAATTCCCAATCCGCAAATGACGGCTGTCCCTGCAGATCCCCTGGAGTCACATGATAAGTGGATGGATTTGGATATTCCTCAGTGCTTTCCACCAATTGAATCACACCCCCGACACGCTCCCAATTCGTGACGGTGTGTGTCGTTTTCATGGTGCAGGGCGGATAGAACTGCCCTGGCGCCGCGGGAGGCTCGTAAGGCTCCTCTGGCTGCGCCGCCTCCCATGCTGCCCACTCGCCGCTATCGGCTGATTCGGACGGCTCATCCTCCAGCCATGCGGCGTAAGCCGTTTCCCACGCGGCATGCTCCGTTTCCCACGCGGCATGCTCCGTTTCATAGTCGGGATGCTCGGCGAGCCATGCGGTATATGCCTCCGTGGTTTAGAGAAGGAAGGCGGCCTCGATCACGGCGTCGAGATCACGGAAGGACGTGGAATCCACCACGCCGGCGGGCGCGTGCTTGGCCGTCCACCACTGGCCTTCCATCAGCTCCGGAGCCAGGCCGCGGCGGGCGGAAACGTAGCCTTTGAATTCTTGATCGAGCGGGCGGACGATGCTCCAGCAGTTCTCCTCTTCCTCCGGTGTCCATGCCTTGCCGAACATGCCGGTGGCCTTGAACTTGCCGGTGGCGAAGAGCTTGAGCTGAAAGCCGTTCATTTCCCATGCCTTGGAGCTATCCACGCCGGACCAGAGGGTGGAGATGCTGCCGACGCACGAGGCGGGATCGGCGTGGAACTCATCGCAGGCGCAAGCCAGGAAATAGGCAGCGGAAGCGCAGACGCCTCCGGCGTAGCCGATCACTCGCTTACCGGCGGTGGCCACCTCGCGGATGGCGTTGGCGGTTTCCAGGTTTCCCGCGGCAAGACCGCCTGGGGAATCGAAGTCGATGACGAGGGTGCGGATCGAATCGTCGTCCCGGATGTTCTCAAGCTGCTGGCGGAATAGGCCGGTATCGAAGCCTCCGCACTGCATGGACAGATTCGAGAGCCGGCGGCCGGTCACGCCGTACACGCGGGCGAGGGCGACGGGTCCCATCTTCTCTACTTGTGGGTGCAGCAGCCTCATGCGGCCGGTCCAGAAATCCTCCCCAATCGGCCCCACGGGATCATCGGCAGCCATCTCGGGCGCGGAGTCCGGGGCCTTGCGCGCCTGCTCGAAGGCGGCGGTAATTTCCTGGAACTTCGCCGGGAAAATCTGCCACGGGGCGCTGTAAAGTTGGGCGGCGATGCGCGGGTATTTCATTCTTCCTCCTCGTCGGTGTCGTTTTCGGGTTTCTCCTCGCCATCCTTCTTGGCCTCACCGGTGGGCGGAGGTGCGGCGGCTCCCTGGCGCGGCGGAAAGACTTCGGCGTATTCGAGCCCTGCGCGTTCGCACTCGTCTTTCAGCCAGGCCACCTCGCGAATGCGCTGCTTGCCGCGGTCCTTCCAGTCCCGGCCGTCCATTTCCTCCCAGTCGGAGAGGGTGGAGACGCCGGCGGAGAGTTCGTCCAGCTTCGCGCGGGAGACTTGCCCGCGATCAATGGTTAGATTCCGTAGACTCGTGAAATCCACCTTCCACCAGACGGCGCGGCCGGTGCTCTCGTCCACCTTCGGCAGCCGCAGCGCCCCACGCGCGATCTCGCAGGCGATCACGTAGCGCCAGACTCGCCGCGCCCAGATTCTGTGCCGTTTCTGGCGGCACTTGATCCAGCGGTCCGCCACGTCCATGACGTAGCGCACGCCGGGGCCGGTCATGCGCAGCATTTCCCATGTGACCTCGGGCGGGAGTCCCCATCCTACGGACATGTCCCGCACGAGCGTGCGGATGAAATCCATCACCTCGGCGGCCGGACGGTCGTCATGCAGCAGCTTGATGGTTTCCCCCGGATCCAACTCGGGGATCTGCGCGCCGCTCCACACGTCCGCCACCTTGAAGCGGTTCCCGGCGGCATCGGTGACGGTGCGGCTGGTGCCGGTGAGCCCTTGCCGCGCGCGGGGCGTGGCGTTTTCCTTCTTCTCGCGGATGGCTCCCAACAGGCTGGCGGACTTGATGCCCTGCTTCGTAAATCCAAAGATCTCGGTGATGTCGTGCGCGTGATTCACCGCATGCGCCAGCGGTGGCACCGGACGGTCCTCGCCGGGTGCATCGAACTCGCCGAAGTAAATGACGGCGGAAGCGGGGAACACGGTGACGGTGCCGGTGACGGAATCGCGGATTCCGTAGGCTTCGTGGCGGCCGGTGGCGGAAAACTTGATCCCGTCCCGCCAGGCGGGAGATGCGTCCTTCGGATTTGTGAGCTGACAGGATGGATAGAACGCAAACCGCGGCGCGCCACCACCCCGTGCGTCCGCACGCTCTCCACCATCGCCTCCCAGCTTTCACCGAGCCTGTCGAAGTGACGGTTCAGCGGATGTTCCTTCAATAAACTGATATCAATTTCCTTATTCATAATTCCTGTCTCGTTTCCGGGTTCTGTTTTCCTGCCTCTTGATTCTTCTTCCGGTTCCCGTTGCCCTTGGCCGCCGCCGCGCACCGCGCCCGCGCCGTCGCGCTCTTGCCGAATTGCAGCGCGATCCGCCCGCCGTTCGCTTCCACCGGATGGCGGATCAGCTTCTGTGCCCGCGCGCTCCATCGGCTCCGCGCCCGGTCACGCTCCTTCCGCGTCCGGAGCTTGCGCCCTTCGAAAATCTCCTCCAGCCGCTCGTATCCGGGATCGCTTCCATGGCTGCGCAGCAGCAACGGCTGGAACGTCCGCGCCAAGAGATAGACCCGCATCGTGCCCTTCTTCAGCCAGCGGGAGCCGGTCGGGAAAAGATAGCCCAGCAGCCCGCACAGCAGCGCCTCCCGCTCGTCGCATGCCGTCATCTCGTCGAATCTCTCCATCGGGAATGCCGCCTGCAGCCCGCCCCGCTGTTTCAACCCGTCCAGCTCGTAAAACCTGCGTCCCACCAGCAGCGCCGGGCAATAGCGCCGCATCACCGCCAGCGCCCGCAGCGCCACGTCCTGCCAGCGGTCCGCGTAACCGTCTGCGAACAGATAGACCAGCAGATCCTCTTGGATCCACGCCCGCTGCATCCCGGCGTCCTCGGCGGACGCCTCCTCCTTCATCTCCAGAGCCTCGTCCGGCCGCAGTCCCCCCCACGGTCGCGCGCCCTCCCACTTCAGCGTGTATTGGCTGCCGTTCTCTTCGTGCTGTGCGTGTCCGTTGTGCATGGTCATTCCCTTCTAACGATCGACCCCCGCCGCCAGATCCTTCCCGCATGGCTCATGAGTCACCCCCAGCAGGAAATCCGCCGCGGCCTCCAATTCCCCACGCGCCCGGCATCCCGGATCCCGGCGGCGCGCGGCCTGTAGCACCTCGCGCGCCCACAGAATCCGGTTGTCTGCCTCGGGGTTGTAATCCGGGCAAGCCGCCACGTCCGCAGCCATCACCGCCGCCATCCGCCGTCCCCATCCCGGCACCGCCTCCGCGTCGATCCGGCCTCGCGCCTCCTCCCGCGCTCCCCAAAGCGCCCGGAAAAACGCCTCCACCTCGATCGTCATCACTTTGCACCTCCCGCATCTGGAAATTCATTCCACTCCCTGCCGTCGAGTTCGCGACCGGCTGCTTTCTTGCCAACTCGGCTCACAATCTCCGCAGCATCATCGTCCTGGCGTTCCACCATGTGCCCGCGTTGCAACCATTCCCCATCACGAGTGATCACAGACAGCTCACCCCTCATCACATCAGGACTCCACTCGCCCCATTGCTTGAACAAAAACGGAACTCCGGCCGCCTGGCACTGATCCCGCAGCGATCGCACCCACTCCGGATGCATCGGCCTGGCATGCGGCCCGCTCTCCCCGCCGGCGATCACCCAGTGGATCCGGTTTCCTGTTGGGCCAGTCCATCCTCTCCCTTCGACTCCGATGCAGCCTTCGAGACAGGCGAATGTATTTCCATCGTCGTCGTTGACGCGCCGGAGGTCGATCGGCCCGAGCAATGGCTCACAGCTTATCCGAAACCTCGTCGGCCGGATCGCCTCATGGATCGCGTGGTATCGCCGGACAGCGGTCGGCTGCGAACTGGCGGCATCATGGATGCGCGGAAACAAATCCTACTCTCCCGGCACGAAATGACGCGGCAGCGTCAGATGCCCTTCCTTGTCGATGAACATCTCGGCTAACAAATAGTTCCTCATCGAGCTGCGCACCCGCATTTCCAGCGTGTCGCCCTCCATCCCATAGTCCATTCGCAGCCCCTCCCTCTGCTTGTCTGTCAATTCGGGGTTAAGCCGCAGTTTCACGGTCTGGAAAGTCATCCACTCGTCATCATCCGGAAGCTTCCCGGCAGGGCCGGAAGGCCACTCCGCGTCCGATATCCGTCCCAGCACAAAATCCCTCCACTCCATACGCGTGCCACACCAGGCCCGGACGTGCCACCTCTTGCCATCCCACGCCAGCCCGGCGGGCGCCAAAACCCGCCAGTCGTCCTTTCCGGAACTCACCGAATGGTAACGCACACACAGCCGGTGTTTCCCCAGAAGCGCCATCAGCACCCGCCGGGCAATGCGAACATCCAGCCGTCTTGCCGGCAGCCCGATCACCTCCAGTCTCGAGTCCGGATTTCCCGCCTCCAACCCATGCCGACAGGGTAAAACCCCATCCAGAAGCACCCGCACAGCCTCCTCGAATGACGGGTCGTGAAGCTTGCAGACCATCGACTCCGTCGCCTCATAACGCTTCCTGCTCGTGTGATAGATCATCGCGCCCGGATTCATCGCCGCGTAGCGCTGCAAGTCACCTGACGCCTGCGCCGGGGAAATCCCAAACACCTCCACCAGATCCTGCCTGCCCACCCAGCCCCGCCACCATAGCAGGAATTCCACCCGCCGCAGCCGCTCCTTCGCGGCCCAGTTCTCCTCGTTGGTTAGATTCGGCATGACCTGGCAAATAGTTTCACTTTCCCGAATATTTACCTCGTGCATTCCAATTGTCACGATTTTTTCCAATGGTCATATTTTTACGATTGACTTGTTAAACTGAATCAGTATCCACTACACCCATGATCACAACCCGTCGAGAATTTATCACCACCCTTACCGGAGTGACGGCAGCTTGGCCGTGGCGGATCGGACGGAGCGAAGCGCCCCCCCGGAGTGCTCATGACGTCGTTCCATCCGCCGCCACGGCTACCACTGACAGGGCAGCGTCCTGTTCCGCTTGTCAGGAAACCGAAGGCTGGTTGGACGCATGGCAACGCCTGCCCCGCATACCACTCGTCCGCGACCAAATCCCCCAACTCGGCGGGAACCGTTCCTCCGAATGGCACCGCGCCACCCTGATCGCCTGCCGCATCCGCGAGGCGCTGGATTACGACTTCACATACCTTGCCGGCACGGAACCGGGCACCAGGAGAAAAGTCCTCCCCGTCCTCCTTTTCAGCGCACCCACCATCCCCGGCCCGCCGGATCTCACTCGCGAGCCCGTCTATCTCCTCGCCCACTGCCTCAAACGCCAAGCCGTCCGCACCTTCCGCCTCGACCGCATCGCCCCCTAACGTGGCGGCGGTTCGCAACCGCCCAACCCAATCTCTCACCAACCACCACCGACCATGAACCCCAACCTAACAGAAATCCTCTTCATCCTCGACCGCTCCGGCTCCATGGCCCCTCTCACCGAAGCCGCCATCTCCGGCTTCAACGACTTCCTCCGCGATCAGGCCGCCGAACCCGGACTCGCCCGGCTCACGCTCGTCCTCTTCGACGACCAATACGAAACACCCATCGCCTCCCTCCCCCTCCCGGAAATCACCCCGCTCGACACCACCGTTTACACCGCCCGCGGGTCCACCGCCCTGCTCGACGCCATGGGCCGCGGCATCGACGAACTCGGCCAGCGCCTCGCCGCCCTTCCCGAAAACGACCGACCCGGCACCGTCATCGTCGCCATTCTGACAGATGGCGAGGAAAACGCATCCATTCGCCACACCTGGCAAGACGTTCAGAAACGCATCCGCCGCCAGACGGAGAAATACAACTGGCTCTTCCTCTTCCTCGGCGCGAACCAGGACGCCATCGCCACCGCCGCCAAGGTCGGCATCCACGCCGCCAACGCCGCCACCTACCTTGCCGACGAACACGGCATCGGAGCCACCGCCGAATCCGTCTCCCGCAAGGCCAAGGTCATGCGCAAAATGTCCTCCATGCAAGCCCTCGACCCCACGGAACAAGCCGACCTCCAAGCCTCCCTCTCCGACATCGTCCGCGAGGAGGACGACAGGCGCAGAAAATAACCTTTCCCCACTCCCCACGCGCGCGACCTGAGAATCCGTCTCCAGAACGTCCGTCATAAACCCACCATCCTCAAGCCTCTTGCCGCAACACCGCAACGATCTTTCCCCGCCGCCATGCGCCGATACCTCTTCATCTATTACGAAACGGTCGACCACCACATCTATCGTTCCGAGTCCTATGAAAACCGGCTCGTCATCACGGACAAGCACCTCCCCAAGTCAAACGATGCCGAAGTGATTTCGATGGCGCGCAAGGAAGAAGTGCCGGCCATCCTGCTGGGGCAAAACACCGCCGGCGAACGGAACTACACCAAGACCCTCGCCGCCATCTATCAAATCGCGAGGGAATTCGACATCCGCTGAACCCGCCCTTGAGGCCTTTCAAAACCCTTCACCCTAACAATGAAACTCCGCCTCTCCCATGCCGAAACGATCCACGTGACTCCGGATTCCTCTCGATTCAAGTCAGCCGCCGCCAGACGGGAAAAAGCCAGCCCGGAACCCGACTGCTTCAGCAGAGGCACGCGTTTCCTCGAACATGAAACCACTCCCCTTGATCCAGCCTTGATTCCTTTCGATCTGACCGTTCTGGGAATCTTCGAGATCGATTAATTGGTTTGTTATCAGAAAAAACCGCCACTCTCCATGAAACCCAAATCCGCCAAATCCCATCCCAAGCCTGAAACCCTCGGCCACGGCGACCACTGGAGGGCGTTCGGCCTCGGCGACGACGAAATCGTCCCTTTCCTCCAATTTCTCACCCGCCAGGCCGAGATTGAAGGAAAATTTCCCTCCCCGTGGCCGGATGCGAAATACCCCGGCCTCGCCATCTTCAAATGGCCCCAGGCATCCCTCTCCTTCACCACCATCTGCGGGATTTCAACCGGGCGCGAATCCCTTGAGTTCCTCTCCGCCTTTCCCGTCCCCACGAAAACCTCAGAATGGCTCGTGAAAATCGACGAAATCCTTCCCGCCTACGGCCCCTACGAAGGCCTTGTAACCGGAAACACCGTCACCGGTCACCACATCCAATGGTTCGCCCCCGCGTTTCACCACGACAAAGACCAATGGAAACCGGGTGCTCTGGCCCGCGTCAACTTCGCCGCCATCGCCCTCTCCCTCGAACGCTACCCCGCCGAACCCATCGTCGTCACCGAAGGTCCGTTCGTCGAAATGCGCCGTGAGGAACTCCGTGCCGAAGGCAAACACGCCGAAGCCGACGCCCCCGGATTCTCCGTCACCGTTCACGTGGACGGACTCCGTACGTTTTACTCCACCCATCACGACCACCACGAATTTGTCGGCAAAATCCTCTCCTCCACCCGCATCCGCCCCATGGCGGAATTCATCGGCTGGCGACTCGAAATCGAATGCCTCCCGGACTCCCCCGCATGCGGCTCCTCCCTCATCCTCTACGCCTTTTCCGCCTCTCTCGAAGAAGGCTACATTCCGCGCAAAGGGCACCTCGTCCACGGCATCGCCTGGCTCCAGGGCCAATGGCACGCCAACGCCTCCCCCGACGATCAAATCCTCTGGCACGAGGAATCCCGCAACGCTCCGCTCTCCGGTTCCTGAAACCCTCCCGCTCTCAAAATGCCGAAATGATCGGTTGACACCGCCCGTCCGGACATCCTGAACTGATAGAGCAAAAAACGCGGAATGAGCTACGCCCACACCCATCCCGACTTCCCGCACGACCCATCCAAATGGGAACCCCTCTT
>CAZKQK010000068.1:0-27358 GCA_964554865.1 uncultured Luteolibacter sp.
CGGTTTTTTCGAGGCGGCGCGGGAACGGTTCAGCGCGAGGCGCAAGGACGGGGCGAGGAAGATGCGCGGGAGCGGCGTTGCGGCGGCAGGGGTTTTGTGGAGCGCTCGGGATCTGCGGAGGTGAATTGCCCAATGGTGTGTGATGCCGGCGGGGGCCGATTCATTGGATTGGCGCGAGCAGCCGTGCGGCGCGTGATGCGGCCCGGAAGAGGAAGGGCTTGTCGTGGAATTCGCCGGTGGAGAGCTCGCGCGCGTGGGTGAAGTCGTTTGCCAGCATCTCCGCCACTTCCCCGACGAAGGTGCGATCATTGGAAAAGGCGGTGATTTCGAAATTGAGGCGGAACGAGCGGTTGTCCAGGTTGGCGGTGCCGACCGAGGCGAGGCGGTCGTCTATCAGCATGACCTTCTGGTGAAGGAATCCCTTCCGATAGCGGAAGATGCGAATGCCGTAGGGAAGCGATTGGTCGATGTATGAGAATGCCGAAAGCCAGACCAGCAGATGGTCCGGCCGCTCGGGGATGAGGATGCGCACGTCCACACCGCGGATGGCGGCGGCCTGCAGGGCTGTTAGAACACCTTCGTCGGGAACGAAGTACGGGGAGGCGATCCACAGGCGCTTGCGCGAGGAGTTGGCGGCCTCCGCGACGAGGAGTTGCCATGAGTCCGCCGGGTCCGCGGGACCGGTGGGAATGATGGCGGCGATCTGGTCGCTTTCCTCGGGTTTGGTTTCCCAATGCAGATCGGGCACCTGGTTGGCGGCCCAGAACCAGTCTTCGAGAAACACGAGCTGGACGGCCTGGACGACGGGGCCGCGCATTTGCAGATGGGTGTCCCGCCACTCGCCGAAGCGCTGGTTGCGGCCGAGGTATTCGTCGCCGACGTTGAGTCCGCCGATGAACGCGAGTTTGCCATCGCTGACGACGATTTTCCGGTGGTTGCGGAAGTTGAGCTGGAGGCGCGACCACCAGTGACGGTTGATGCCGAAGGAGTGGCACTGGACTCCGGCCTCGCGGAGTTCCTCCAGATAGCGGCGCGGCAGTTTGTGGGAGCCGATTTCATCGAAGAGGAAATAGACCTTCACTCCGGCTCGCGCGCGTTCGATGAGCGCTTGTTGGAAACGGGTGCCGAGTTGGTCGTTCTTCACGATGAAGAAGTTCACGCACAGGTAGCTGCGCGCCTCGCGGATGGCGGTGAAGATGCGGTCGAAGGTTTCGTCGCCGTCGATGAGCAGGTCGAGCTGGTTGCCACGGGTGAATGGCAGTCCGCCGAGGATGCGGGCGGCGCGTTCGAAGGCGTCGTCTTCGGGGATTTCCACTTCGAGCTGGCGGAGGCGTTCGTGCATTTGATCGGCGAGTTTGCGCAACTGGCTGTCGCGCTCGCGGCGTCCGCCCACGGCGCCGGCGAAGCGGGTGCGGCCGAGCAGCCAATAGAGGGGGATGGCGATGTATGGCACGGCCACGAGCGAGATCACCCAGGCGATGGTGCCCTGGGAGGTGCGGACGTGCATCAGGGCGTGGAAGACGTGAAGGATTCCCACCACCTCGAAGGCCACCAGCAGCGCCAGGCCGATGCCGGTCTCCACATTGAACCCCGGGTGGAGATGAAACATGGCGGGAGCTTATCCCTCATGCGGCGGTCCGACAAGCGTGCAACGGCCGGGGTTTCACGGATGCCGGGAAAATGAAACGGGGAGCCGGCATCCGCGCCAGCTCCCCGTTTGGAAAGACCGTGACGGGCGGAGTCCGGTTAGAACACCTCGCCGTCCTTGAAGAAGCGCTTGATTTCGGCGGCGGCGGCTTCCGGGGAATCGGAGGCATGGCAGACGTTGACCATCATGTCCTCGCCGAAGTCGCCACGGATGGTTCCGGGGGCGGCGGCCTTGGAGTTGGTGGGGCCGAGCAGGTCGCGCACCTTGGCGATGATGTCCTCGCCTTCGAGGGCGAGGGCGATGACCGGGGTCTTGCTCATGAAGGCGACGATTTCCGGGAAGAAAGGTTTGTCGGCGATATGCGAGTAGTGTTCGCGGAGGATCGCGTCATCGAGTTTCATCATCTTGATGCCCCGGATGGAGAAACCCGCGTCCTGGAAACGGGCAAGCACCTTGCCGGTCAGGTTTTTCTCAATCGCGTCCGGTTTGAACAGAATCAGTGTGGTTTCGAGAGCCATGGGCGTGGCTGTAGGCGCGGAACCCCGGATGCGCAAGACTTTTGAAGGATCCGGCGGGGTGGACGAGCTACGGCCGGCCCTGTGGCGGAGAGGCTACTACTTTCCAGCGGGATCGAGGGCCTCGGCGCGCTGGCGGAGGGCGCCGGCGGCTGCGGCGTTGCGGTTCTCGGATTCCCAGAGCGCGGCGAGGCGGCGGAGGGTGGCGGCGGTTTGGGTTCTGGCTTCCGGCGGGTAGGCGCGGATGGCGGCGCGCAGGCGTTCCTCGGCGGCCTTGCTCTGGCCGGCGGCGATGAGCGACTCGGCGGACGCGGAAAGGAAGGCCGGATCGGTGGGTTTTCCATCGGGTGCGGCCGCTTCCGCCTCCCTGAACAAACGGGCGGCGCGGTCGCCCGATTCCGGATCGGCCTGGGTGGCGATGGCGAGTTTCATCCTCAGCGGGAGGTCGTCCGGGTGATCGAAGACGGCTTTTTCCAGCAGCAACCGCGCCTCGCGGGGGCGCTTGGAGGCGAGGTGTTCATCGGCGAGGGCGAGGAACTCGGAGGGATCGCCACCGCGGATCCGCAGAATCTCGCCGGCATGGGCGGCGGCCGTTTCGGCATCGCCCTTGAGGCGGTGGAACTTGGCGAGCGACTCGTGGGCCTGGCCGTGGCGGGGGTGGATGGCGAGGAGTTCGCCCAGCGTGCGCAGGCCCTCGGCGTCGCGTTCGGCGGAAAACAACAGGATGCCGAGGCGGGCGCGGAGGTTCAGGGACCACGGGGCGGCAGCGACGTGATTCGAGAGGATCTCGATGGCTCTGTCGCGATTGCCCGCACTCCGGTAAAACTCCGATGCGGCGCGCGAGAGTCCGGGGTGGCCGGCGCGTTCTGTTAGAGAAAGGTCGAAGCGGCGCGCCACTTCCGCGCGGGCGGCCTCGTCCTTGGAGTCGTGCAGGGTGCGGCTGAGGGTTGCGAAAAGCAGGACTGATGCGGGATCGCGATCATCGAGCGAGGCGGCGATTTCCGCGGCGCGTTGGGTATCGCCGCGGGTGTGGTGGATGGTGAAGAGGCGGCGGATGATTTCGGGTTTGCGGGGTTGTATGGCAAGTGCGGCTTCGAGGGTTTCCGTGGCGAGTTTGGTGGCGAGGGCGTCACCGGAGCCGTGGTTTGTCAGAAAATCGGCGTAGGCGATTTGCACGCCGATGTCATCCGGCCTGGCGGCGGCGAGTTCGCGGCGGAGGCGGATGGCTCCGGGGCGGTCGCCGGCGGTGAGGAGGCGGAGCGATGCGATTTCGACCAAGGGAGCGGCGGTGGGATCCAGCAGACGCGCGGCTTCGAAGTGCGCGGCGGCGGTTTCCTCCCGGCCATGGGATTGCGCGAGCGTGCCGAATGCGAATTCGACGCGCGGGTTGTTCTCCGCGTGCACGACGGAAGCGAGCATGATGCCGGTGATCGGAAAGCGTATCATCATCGCATGCGGCGTGGGTAATGCTGATCGCAGATGCGGCGGAAGGCGGTTTGCGGTTCCTCGCGCATGGTGAAACGGGCGATGATTCCGGCGATCACGCCCGCGACGAAGCCACCGATGTGCGCGGCATAGGCGACGCCGCCGGTGTTTGCCTGTTGGCCGCCCATGCTGACGAATTGCATGAGGATCCAAAGGCCGAGCACGAACACGGCGGGGATGGAAACCAGGCGGAAGAGGAAGATCGCCATCACCTGGTTGCGCGGGAAAAGCACGAGGTAGGCGCCGAGCACGCCGGAGATCGCGCCGGACGCGCCGAGGTTGGGAATGACGCCGTGGGGATCGGTGGCGATTTGGGCGATGGTGGCGGCGAGGCCGCTGGCCAGATAGAAGAGCAGGAAACGCAGGTGGCCGAAGCGGTGCTCCACGTTGTCGCCGAAGATCCAGAGGTAGAGCATGTTCCCGCCGAGGTGGGCCCAGCCGCCGTGCATGAACATGGCTGTTAGAAGCGTGAGGTAAATGGGCGCCGGCCCGGGACTTTGGGGGATGGCCAGCGTTTCACCGCCGGCCCGGACCAGCACCGGCTCGGTGAGGTCGATGCCGGTGACGATCTCGCGCGGGATCACGCTGTAGCCGCTGGTGAAGTCCGGATTCGAGAGCTGGACGAAAAAGAGCAGCACATTGGCGACCAGCAGTCCGATGCTGACCCATGCCGGGGTGAGCAGGTGGCGGTCGTTATCGCTGATGGGGAAGAGCATCTGCGGAAAACCAACCATCTTTCCGGCGGTCTGTCACGACCGGGAAAGCGGGGGGGCCTGACCTTCCATTTCCGCTTCGTTGAACCTGTCAGCGTTCCCGCTCGCGTTGAAAACCGTGCGCGGCCGGTATTCGAAAGGGGATGATCCGGGCGAGACCACGCACTTCCAGGCGCTGGCTTCCGCAGTGTCCGGCACGGTGGGGTTCGGCAACATCGCCGGCGTGGCCATTGCGGTCAGCAAGGGCGGCCCGGGAGCGGCCTTCCGGATGATCGTGCTGGGGCTGTGCGGGATGACGAGCAAGTTCGCGGAGTGCACGCTGGGGGTGAAGTGCCGGCACATCGCTCAGGATGGCAAAGTTCACGGCGGGGCGATGCCGTATCTGACCCGCGGGCTTGCCGAGCGCGGGCTGGGGCCGCTCGGGCGGACGCTGGTGGTGGTTTTCGCGATCCTCTGCATTGGCGGATCCTTCGGTGGCGGAAACATGTTCCAGATCAGCCAGGCGGCCTCGCGGTTTGTGAACGTGACCGGAGGCGCGGGCAGTTTCATGGATACGAACCGCTGGATCTTCGGCCTGGTGATCGCCGTTGGTGGGTCTGGTGATCATCGGCGGCATCTCGCGGATCGCCATTGTCACCAGCAAGCTGGTGCCGTTCATGACGATCATCCATGTCGTCGGATATCTGGTTGTCTTCCTTTTCCACCGGGACAAGATCATCCCCACTTTCCAACTGATCATCAATGGGGCTTTCAACTCCGACGCGGTGGCGGGCGGGGTTCTTGGAGTGATGCTCATCGGCATCCAGCGCGCGGCGTTTTCCAACGAGGCGGGCGTGGGTTCCGCGCCGATCGCGCACGCGGCGGCGAAGACCGGTTTTCCGGCGAGCGAGGGAGTGGTGGCGCTGTTGGAACCTTTCATCTACACGGTGGTGATCTGCACGGGCGACTACCTGGACACGGGCAAGGACGGCATCACGATGACATCCGAGTCCTTTGGGACGGTGATGCCGCGGTTCACCCACATCCTTTCGATTGCGGTGATTCTGTTCGCGCTCTCGACGCTGATCACATGGTCCTACTATGGCTTGCAGGCGTGGAAGTTCCTGTTTGGAAAATCGGCTGCGGCGGACGTGAGTTACAAGATCATCTTCTGTCTCGTCATTGTGGTCGGCGCGGCGATGGCTCCCGGAAACGTGATCGATTTCCCGGACGCGGTTCTGTTAGGCATGTGTTTTCCGAACCTGATCGGCGTGTTCCCGCTGCTGCCGGTGGTGAGGCGCGAGCTGCGCCGCTTCCGGGCCTTCGCGGCGCGGGTGGACGGCGGGGAATCGATCTCCAAGGCGCGGGCGCATGTGATGTCGCGGGAGCCCTGATGCCGGGGTGGGGCATGGACGTTGAGGGGGGACGGCCGGTGTCCCGCGTGTTAAGATCGGCTGAAGCCTTGACTCACACGCCGTTGGGGTGGGATTCGTGGCTTGTGGCGCCTGGGCATGGCGGTTGCAAACCGCCGCCACGGCCGGATCAGCCCTTGGCTTGTTGCCAGGCGGCTTCCATCTGGTCCGGGGTGGCGGAGCGGAGGGCGAGGCCGGATTCTGTTAGAACGCGCTCCATGGCGGCGAAGCGTTGCTCGAACCTGGCGTTGGCGGTGGCCATGAGAAGCTCGGGATCGGTCTTGCGGAAGCGGGCGAGGTTGACGACGGAGAAGAGAAGATCGCCGAGTTCCTCGTCGATGGCGGCGGATTGACCGGTGGCCATGGCGTGGTCGAGTTCGGCGGTTTCCTCGCGGATTTTTCCGAGCACGCCGGATTCGTCCGGCCAGTCGAAGCCGACCTTGGCGGCTTTCTTCTGCAGTTTGGCGGCGCGAAGGAGCGCGGGGAGGCCCTTGCCGGTGCCGTGAAGGTAGGGTTTTTCCCCGTCGCCTTTTTCCGAGCGTTTGATTTCGTCCCATTGGCGGAGGACTTCGTCGGAGGTGGCGGCATCGCTGGTGGCGAAGACGTGGGGGTGGCGGCGGACGAGCTTGTCGCTGATGCCGCGTGCGACGTCGTCGAGGTTGAAGCGTCCGGCTTCCTCGGCGAGTTCGCTGTGAAAGATCACTTGCAGCAGCAGGTCGCCGAGTTCCTCGCGGAGGTGATCGAAGTCGCCGCGCTGGATGGTATCGACGGTTTCATAGGTTTCCTCGATGAGGTTGGCGATGAGGGACTGGTGGGTTTGCCCGGCATCCCAGGGGCAGCCGCCGGGCGCGCGGAGGCGGTGCATGATGGCGCGGAGGCGGGCGAGTTGTTTCCCGGCGTCCGGGCAATCGATCATTTGGGCATCGGTCATGGCTGGCGGGTCTGTCGTTTGGATGCTTGCCGGAGGGTTTCGCGCTCGGTGTCGGTGAGGCTCTGGAAGCCGTCGCGCGAGATCTTGTCGAGGATGCGGTCCACTTCGGTATCGGCGGAGGTGTCGATGCGGGTGCGCGGCTTGAGCTTGGGCGGTGTGGCGGCGGTGGAAACGGAGGTTTTCCGGCGTTTGCGCGATGGCGCGGGGAAGTCCCCGCGGTTTCCTAACAGATGTGGGTAACGCATCAGCAGGAAGCCGGCGATGGCGCCGCCGAGGTGGCCGGCCTCGCCGCCCTCGTTGTCACCGATGCCAATGACGATGATGGCGGTGGAGATGACGAGCAGGCCGATGGCGAGTTGGCGCATGGAGACCTCGATGGGGGGGATAAGGAGTCTGGCGCGGAGATTTGGAGCGACGACGGCCACGCCGATCAGGATGCCGTAGATGCCTGCCGAGGCTCCGATCAATCCGGTATGGGCGTCGCCGGGGATGACGCCGGTGGTGGCGAGCAGGGTGAAGAAGACCGCGCCACCGCCGCCGCAAAGCAGATAGAAGACGATGAATTTGGCCGATCCCCACCAGCGTTCCACCCAGGGGCCGAAGAAGAAGAGTCCAATCGAGTTGAAAAGCAGATGGCCGACGCTGTGGTGGAGGAACTGGAAGGTGACGAACTCCCAGACGCGGAACTGGCGGATGGCGGAATCGATGGTGAAGGCTCCCCATTTCACCATCGGCGGGTGGTGCAAGCGGTCCACCCGGATGTCGAGCACGCCGGGGAGGATGAGGTAATCGATGACATAGATCGCGAGATTGGCGATGAGCAGGCACTTTACGACCGGCGTGAGGGACGCGAGGAAGCCGGCTCCGTGTGGCGGAGAATCGCGTTGGTAGTCCCGTTCGGCCAAGCCCATGTGGCGGGGTGGTTAGCACGGGGAAGGCACGGCGGCAAGGGCGGCGGGTGCGGTCAGGCCCTGGCGCGGAAATAGCGGACGATGGCCGCGACGAGTCCCGGGATGTCGTGGGGTATGGCTTCGAATGCGGGGGGCACGCCGCGTTTGCGGAGGGTCTCGCTGGTGACGGGGCCGATGCTGCCCGCGACGCAGCCTTCCGGCCAATCGAGGCCGAGGGCGAAGAAGTGATCGACGGTGGAGCCGGAGGTGAAGGTGATGAGGTCCGCGCCTTTTTCCGCGAGCATGGCCTTGGCCCCGGTGGGGTCCCCGGTTTCCGGGACGGTGCGGTAGGCGACGCATTCATCGACGATGGCCCCGAGGGCGGTGAGTCCCTCGCCGACGACATCGCGGGATTCCCCGGCTCTGATCCAGAGCATGGTGAGGTTTTCCACGGATTCCTTTTTGAACGCGTCGATGAGGCCCTCGGCGACGAATTTTTCCGGGATGAGGTCCACGGCGATGCGGTATTCGCGGATTTTTTTGGCGGTGCCCGCGCCGATGGCGGCGATGCGGGGATTGCCGAGGCTGCGGGCGTCCTCGAAGACGGCGAAGAAGGCGTCGAAGAATTTCTCCACGCCGTTGGGGCTGGTGAAGACGAGCCAGTCGTATTCGTGGGCGTGGGTGACGGTTTCCGCGAAGCCTTGTTTGTCGGTGGGGTGCTCGATGCGGATGGTGGGCAGCTCGATGACTTCCGCGCCGAGTTCGGCGAGGGCCTTGCTGAGTTCTCCGGCCTGCTCGCGGGTGCGGGTGACGACGATGCGCTTGCCGAAGAGCGGGCGTTTCTCGAACCAGTTGATTTTCTCGCGCTCGCGGACGACATCGCCGATGACGGCGACGGCGGGCGAGCCGATGTTTTCGCCCCCGGCGATGTCCGCGATGGTGGCGATGGTGCCGGTGACGGTGCGTTGCGCTCCGGTGGTGGCCCACTGGACGAGGGCGAAGGGAGTTTCCGGATCGGCTCCGTTAGATATGAGCGAGCCGGTGATTTCGCGCAGGCGGCCGACGCCCATGACGAAGACCTTGGTGCCGGGGGCCTTGGCGAGCTGGGCGTAGTCGATGGAACTGCAACCCTTGGTGGGATCCTCGTGGCCGGTGAAGATGGTGAGTTGTGTATTGTGATCGCGGTGGGTGACCGGGATGCCGGCGTAGGCGGGGCCGGCGATGGTCGAGCTGATGCCGGGCACGATCTCGAAGGGCACTCCGGCGGCGGCGAGTTCGGCGGCTTCCTCACCGCCGCGGCCGAAAATCATCGGGTCTCCGCCCTTCAATCTGACAACCGTCCTGCCGGCCTTGGTTTCGGAAACGATGAGGGCGTTGATCTCCTCCTGCGGCATGGTGTGGTCCTTGGCGCGTTTGCCGACGTGGATCCTGCGGCAGCCGGGCTTGGTCCAGTTGAGGAGTTCGGGATTGCTGAGGGCGTCGTACACGAGCACGTCGGCGCGCTCGATGAGTTCCTTGGCCCGGAGTGTGACGAGTCCGGTGTCACCGGGGCCGGCGCCGACGAGATGGCAGGTTCCTGGGCGGGTCATTGGAGCGAGTTGAAGAGTTCGAGTGCGGTGAGATGGGGATCGGCGCCGGTGGCTTCACAGGACTTCGGCGGGCCTTCGGATTCCGGGAAAACGCGGGCCTTGAGGCGGAGTGTGCCGTTTTCGAGCGATGAGAAAACGCCGACCGGAGTGTGGCAGCCCGCGCCTAACAGACGGAGAAGCTCGCGCTCGGCGGTGATCCGGAGCCAGGTGGCGCGGTGGCCGATGGATTCGGCGAGCACGCGGCTGCGGGAGTCTCCGGCGCGGATCTCGATGCCGATGGCTCCCTGGCCGGCGGCGGGCAGGAAAACATCCTCCGGCAGGCGGGTGGCGAAGATGCCGGGCATGCCGGAAACGGGCTCCGGCCCGGGGGGGGCGCATGATTCTGTTAGATAGCCGAGCCTGACCAATCCGGCTTCGGCGAGCAGGATGGCGTCGTGGTTTTCACCGGATGCGAGTTTTTCGAGCCGGGTGGGGACGTTGCCGCGGAGGTCGGTGACGACGAGGTCCGGGCGGAGGAACAAAAGCTGGCGGGCGCGGCGCACGCTGCTGGTGCCGACGCGCGCGCCGGGTGGCAGGGAATCGATGCCGCCGCCGGGGGTGACGAGCACGTCGCGGACGGGGGCGCGGGCGAGCACGGCGGCGAGGGCGAAGCGCGGATCGAGCACGGTGGGCAGGTCCTTGAGGCTGTGCACGGCGATGTCGATGGAGCCGTCATCAAGGGCGTTTTCGAGTTCCTTGATGAACACGCCCTTGTCGAAGGTGCCCTCGGCCTTGGCGACTTCCGCGAGGGAGACATCGGTACGGCGGTCGCCGGTGGTTTTGACGATCCTGCGTTCGATGCGCAGGTCCGGGAAGGCCGCCGCGAGCGCCGCCTCGGTGGCATCCGCCTGGACGAGCGCGAGCGCGCTGCCGCGGGTGCCGACAAGGAAGGGGGCGGAGGTGGGTTCGCTCATCTGGATGGGTGTGCTGGCGCGGGCTTTCAATGGCGTGCCCGCACTTGGCGTGCAAGCCCGCTTTCCGCATGGGGGAGGTTGTGGCTCAGGTGTCGGGTATCCGCGGTCCGGGCTTTTCACCGGGCTGGCGGGTTGGCAGACTCGGGAATGATGTGTTTCCGGATCATGGCCTGTCTTGCGTGTCTATCGGCGTCTGGCGCCGCGAAGGTTTATCAACTGGAAAAGGAGCGGCCGAAACTGCGGGCCGCCGGAGTCACGGAGGCCAGCGGGATGGCCGCTTCCGGTCGGGATCCGCGGAAGTTCTGGGTGATCAACGACAGCGGTTCCGCGCCGGTGCTGCATCTGGCGGGCATCGATGGCGCGGATTTCGGTGCGCTGCGCCTGGCCGGGGCGGAAAACGTGGATTGGGAGGACCTCGCGTCCTTTGAACACGAGGGCAAGCGCTGGCTGCTCGTCGCCGATGTGGGCGACAACAACGCGCGACGCCGGGACTGCGCGTTGTATCTGCTGGAAGAGCCGGCGATGCCGGAAAAGGGCGGCAGGCTTGCGGGCAAGGCGCCGTTTCACCGGGTGATCCGTTTCCGCTATGAGGGAGGCCCGCGCGACTGTGAGTCGGTGGCGGTGGATGTGGCGGCGGGGAAGATCATCCTGGTTTCCAAGCGCACTTCTCCGCCGGAGATTCACGAGCTGCCGCTTGCTCCGGCGGCGGGCGACGGGGTTTTGACCACCCGGCGAGTCGGCGAGCTGCGAGTCGAAATGCAGGCGGGAAACATGATCCCGTACGGAAACCAGCCGACGGCGCTTGATTTCAGTCCGGATGGCCGTCGGGCGGCGGTGCTGACCTACTTCGGTGTTTTCGTTTTCACGAGAGAACCCGACGAGTCGTGGCAGGACGGATTTGTCAGGAAGCCGGTGGTGTTGCCTCCGCACGTCCTGCCGCAGGCCGAGGCGCTGGCATTCATGGACGGCGGGCGGATGCTGGCGGTGCTGACGGAAGGCCGCAATCCGCCGCTGGTGATTTACTCCGCCGCCAAGGCGGGGGACGAACCGTGATGCGCCGGGTTTACCAGTCGGTGTGACTGTCCGGGGTGTGCTGGAAGGTTCCGGCGAGGGTGCATTCCATGTAGAGCGCGCCCATCGGCGGGATGGTGTCGATGCCGTGCAACTGGCCGAAATTGTAGGTTCCGCCGCCCGGGCAGACCGGGGTGCTCTCGATGTATTTCCCGAGGCCGATGATCTGGCCTTGCAGCCCCGGGGCCGTGTCTCCGGGGTCGAATCCGTAAAGATTGGAGTAGCTGCGGACGCTTTTCTGGATGTTCTGGATGTGGATGATGCAAAGGGCGCGGTCCGAACCACGTTTCCATGCCTGTGCTCCGAAGAAGAGGGTGGTGACGAGAGAGAGGAGCACGAGGATGACGATGGTTAATTCCAGTAGCGTCATGCCTCGCTGGCTGGTCCCGCCGTGGGTGCGGCGGGGCGGCCCGTTCG
Source organism: uncultured Luteolibacter sp. (assembly GCA_964554865.1). Lineage (GTDB taxonomy): Bacteria > Verrucomicrobiota > Verrucomicrobiia > Verrucomicrobiales > Akkermansiaceae > Luteolibacter. Next base: position 11,604 of record CAZKQK010000068.1, read on the forward strand.
GGAAATGGGCCGTGTGCGGGGTGGGGACTTTCATATCGGGCTGGTTGACGAAAATCAAGAAACCAGAAATTTCAGCACCTCGCAATAAACTTTTTGTATAATGAGGTCCCAAAATCGGCCATAATCACCTAAATATCAAATGATCGCGGCGATGGAGGGATCATTTCCGGCCATAGTGGAAATTTCCGTGTGCTACCGCGCGGGTTCGTCCGAGGTGTTTTCGCGATGTTTTTCGAAGTGCCCGGCGAGTTCCTCGGCGGCGTCCGGATCCTGTTTTTTGAGGCGGTCGATGGCGGTGCGGTTGAGGAATTCCCGGCCGCGGTTTGAGGACTGGATGAGGTCGATTTCCAGCAGGATTCGCGGTCCCTCGGCGGTGTTGACGATGGGATAGAGCGGGAACGAGGGCTTGCCGTCCGAGCTGGAGCGGGTGGAAGCGGCGGAGAGGCGCTTGCCGGAGATGGCCGAGAGAAATTCGGGGAGGGTGCCCGGGCGGCGGCTGGCGGAGAGTTCGTAGCTGAGGTTGCGGAGGACTTGGGCGGGGGAATCCGGATGGCCGAGGCGGGCGGTGAGGCGCATGGCGGCGGCCGGATCGCCGTGTTTCAGGGCACCCAGCCAGTTTTTCATGAGGGCGGCGGTGAGGCCGGGGTCGGGTGCGTTACCCTCTTCGATGCGGTCCAGCACCGTGCATTCGGCGAGGAGTTGGACCTGCCAGGCACCGCGCCAGCCATTGAGCCTGGGAGCGCTCCATTTCCGGACTTCGTCCACGGCGGTTTCCGGTGGGGCGGGGGTCCACAGCCAGCCGGCGGGGGTTTTCCCGAAGATGAGGAAACGGATGTCGCTGCGATCGGGCTGGCGCGGGTTGAAGAATTGGCAGGCGGCGGCGGCGAGGGTTTCGGTTTCGAGAAAATCGATGGCGAGAGGCCGGATGGCGGTGGCCGGATTGCGGGTTTCCCACCAGATGCCTGCGGCGCGGAGGCAGGCGGTGTTGCGATCCTTGGGGTCTCCGGTGCTGTGGATGAGCGCGGCCCAGGCGGTGGGATCGGCGGACTGGATGGCGGAGATGACCGCATCGCGGATCGCAGTGGCGCTCTCGGCGGGTGAAGCCGGGTGCAGCAAGGCGAACTTGGCGGGGAACATATCGAGCAGGCGCTCGTCCGGATCGCCATCGCCGTAGGGGTCGGGCGGGTTTTCGATGCGCCAGGAGCCGTCATCGGAGCGGCGCATCGGCAGGTGGATGATCTCAATGGCAGGCGAGGAGGGTTTCCTTGGGGTGCCCGCCGGATCGAGGCAGGCGACGGACAGCGTGGCCTCGTCCTCGACCTCGTCGTGAAAGAGCGGCACGCGGATCACCTCGGGGGAGGTGAGGAAGCGCCAGCTGCGGGTGGCGTCGGCGGGGGATCGGAGGGCTGTCTCCGCGGCATTGAGGATGGCCGGCCATTGGTCTGGCAGTTCGGCGGAGAGCCCGCCAAGCAGCGCGAGGATTTCCGGCAGGCGGTGCTCGGCGCAGGCCTTGAGAAAACGCGGACCCATCCGGTCGGGTGACAGTTTTCCGATTTCCCCGGCGCTGATGCTGGTGCCGAGGCGTTGGCGGAGTTGGTCGGCCGATTGCTGGCGCATCCGGTCCAGCTCGATGACCTGCTGCCGGATCATCCATGATTCGAGCGAAGCCATTTGGCGGCGAAGTTCCGGCGCGTAACCGAGGCCGGAATTTTCGAAGGAGGCGGGCAGGGGAGCCGCCAGCCAGGATTCGCCACGGCGGACCATGGCCACCGGAATAACCCGCAGCCGGGCGGGGTCGAAGCCGCCGGATTTGCGGATGAGGACGGCGGCGAGATCGCTTTCCCTCCTGACTGGCCCGATGGCAAGGACTTCGCTGCCGAGGTCGCGGCGAAGGCGCTCAAGGCGTCGAGAGATTTCCTGGCGCTTGCGCGGACTGGTGGCCGGGGACAGTGAGGTGTCTCCCCCGGGTTCGAGGTTGAGGTTTCCCGAGCGGATTTTTTCGAGAAAAACGACGGCCGACTCCCCGGGGTCTGCCGGCGCGGCCAGGGCAAGGCCGACCAGCCCAAGCCATATGGATGGAATTCTCACCGCGCGAATCCATAACGCGGATGCGGGCATGAAGAAAGCCGTGATTTTCATATGCCGGGCGGTCCGGATCATTCCGCCACGGCGAGGAATTCCGGGAAACTGCCGGTGACTCCCGCAAGCCTGGGGTTTGCCTCCCACGCGTCGCGCTTTCCGCCAATACGGGCGAGCATCCGTTCCAAGGTTTCACCGGGCCCGGGCCGCCCCGACCCGGCGCGGCGCAGCTTGTCGCCCTCTTCCCCGGGCCTGATGTCCCATGCGAACATCAGGCGGCTGTCCACCATGCCTTTCTTTTGCCCCCATTCGCGGCTTTCGCCGAAGCGCAGGTCGCCGATCCAGAGGCCCTTGGCGTGCGGCCGGGCGATCCACCAGCCGTCGGAAAACCACTGGACCATCCTGGTTTCCCGCAGATCCTTGAATGGCTCCGCCGCTTCCGCGCCTTTCGGATAGATGGTCCAGCGCACCGGCGTGTCGCGGGATTCGAAAACGGTGCGGTAACCCACCCAGAATTCATCGCCGCGATCCACGACCGCGCGCCACAGCACGATGTTGAATGGCGTGGGAGCCTCCATCCGGCGCTGATAGGTGACGCCGCGCTGTTTGAGGTCCGCGTCGAATCCGGCGGATGCGGTGAACTTCATCGCCACGCTGAGCGCCGCGTAGGCGGAGGAAATGCCAAGCCCCCAGGCATTGAGGCGGCGGCGTTTCGGCAGTTGTTTTTTCGTCCGCAGGAAGGCCAGCCATGCCAATGCGACGAGCATCGGCACGGTGTAGGCGAGATCGATGATGAAGAGGTGGTTGAAGCCGACACGACGGCTCCAGAACGGCCAGAAAACCGAAGTGCCATACACCGTGAAACAGTCGATGAGCACGTGCGTGCTCCACGCGGCGAACACAAACCAGCCCGCCTGCCTTCGCGTGATCTTGTCGCGGTTCCACATCTTTGCCAGACAAGGCGCGAGAAACCATGACGCGGCCATCATCACCACCAGCGAATGGCTGGGGCCGCGGTGCCACCAGAGATTCCATGCGTTGGATAGAAACGGTGAGAGTATCACATCGAGATCGGGCAGCGTGCCGAAGAGGGCACCCCAGGCGATGGCCCGGTTGCCGAGGCGGCGGCCGAGAATCAATTCGCCGATGGCCGCGCCGAGTGTCGCCTGGGTGAGTGAATCCACGGGCGAAAGATGCCGGATTTTTCCGATTCGCAAACCCGATTTTCCCCGCCTTGACGCCGACCCCCGCCCGGCGGGATGCTTCCGCCGCGATGAATGACAGTCCCCGCCCTTATTCCAGTCCGATGCTTGACGGTCCCGACCGCGCGCCCAGCCGCGCCATGCTCTATGCGGTCGGTTTCAAAAAGGAGGATTTCGCCAAGCCCCACATCGGCGTGGCCTCCACCTGGAGCGAGGTCACTCCCTGCAACGTCCACATCGACAAGCTCGCGCTCGAATCCCGCAACGGCGTGGACGCGGCCGGCGGCAAGGGCGTCATCTTCAACACCATCACCATCTCGGACGGCATCTCGATGGGCACCGAGGGCATGAAATACTCGCTCGTTTCCCGCGAGGTGATCGCGGATTCGATCGAAACGGTCGTCGGTTGCGAGGGCATGGACGGTTTCGTGGCCATCGGCGGCTGCGACAAGAACATGCCGGCCTGCGTCATGGCCATGGCACGCATGGACCGCCCCTCGGTGTTCGTTTACGGCGGCACCATTCTTCCCGGCTGCGCCACGCTGAAGGGCGAGAAGAAGGATCTCGACATCGTCTCGGTCTTCGAAGCCGTGGGCAAGCACGCCAATGGCGAATACTCCGACGAGGAGTTGGAAACCGTCGAGTCCTGCGCCATTCCCGGAGCCGGATCCTGCGGCGGCATGTACACCGCCAACACCATGGCCAGCGCCATCGAGGCGCTCGGCATGTCACTGCCTAACAGCTCCGCCCAGGCCGCCATTTCGGAAGACAAGATGCGCGATTGTTTCGACGCCGGAGCCGCCGTGGTCAACCTCATCAACCTCGGCATCAAGCCGCGCGACATCATGACCAAAGAGGCGTTTGAAAACGCCATTACCGTGCTCATCGCGCTCGGCGGTTCCACCAATGCGGCGCTGCACCTGCCCGCCATGGCCCACGCCGCCGGCGTGGACATCACCATCGACGACTTCGAGCGCATCGGCCGCAAGGTGCCGGTTCTCGCCGACCTCAAGCCCTCCGGCGAATACGTCATGGCCGACCTTGTCCGCATCGGCGGCACCGTGCCGCTGATGAAGATGCTGTTGGACGCCGGGCTGCTGCATGGCGACTGTATGACCGTCACCGGCCGCACCATGCGCGAGAACCTCGAAAAACTCGCCAAACCCTATCCCGAAGGCCAGCGGATCATCCGCCCGCTTTCCGATCCGATCAAGGCGGACAGCCATCTGCGCATCCTCCGCGGCAATCTCGCCGAAGGCGGGGCGGTTGCGAAAATCTCCGGCAAGGAAGGCATGACCTTCACCGGCAAGGCCCGCGTGTTCGACTCCGAGGACGAGGGCATGAAGGCGATTCTCGGCAAACGGATCCGGAAGGGCGATGTCATCGTCATCCGCATGGAAGGACCCAAGGGCGGCCCCGGCATGCGGGAAATGCTCGGCCCCACCAGCGCGGTCATGGGCCTCGGCCTCGGCAAGGACGTCGCCCTCATCACCGACGGCCGCTTCTCCGGCGGCAGTCACGGCTTCGTCGTCGGCCACATCACGCCCGAGGCATACCTCGGCGGCACCATCGCCGTTCTAACAGACGGCGACGGGATCACCATCGACGCCGTGAACAACCGCATCGACGTCAATCTGACAGACGCCGAGATCGCCGCCCGCAAAGCCGGGTGGAAACAACCCGAGCCCCGCTACACCCGCGGCGTGCTGGCCAAGTATGCCAAGCTCGTTTCCACCGCCTCCGAAGGCGCGGTGACGGACAAATACCTCTGATCCGCCGCGTTCAGCGATTCGCGGACGCCGCCCGCCAGGCCTTCCAGCGCAGGGTGAGCGGCTCCACGAACTGCGCGAACAGCACGAACAGCCCGCAGAACAGCAGGGCCCCGATCCCCGCCTGCCACGGGTTGAGCCTGTTGCCGAGGCATTGGTCCAGACCGATGCCGAATATGCCGCCGTACAGCAGCACCACATGGCCCACATAGATCGGGAACGTGTTGCGGCCGGTGGTGGGAAACCACGCGGCACGCGGCTGGAAGCGTTTCTCGATCCATGCCAGCAGCCCGAGGATCAGCAACACCTCGCCCACCCGTCCGTGGATGAACTCCGGCACTCTCCCGGCGGCGGCGGCGTTTCCCGTGATGTCTAACAGCAGATTGCCGATGAAGCGGTCGACCGGCCACCCGCAGCAACGCAAGACCGCTCCCGTGATGAGAAAACCCGCCGCATTCACCCGGTCCGGATTCCCGTTTGTCCGAACCCGGACCATCACTCCCACGGCGGCCCCGTAAAACGTGAAGGCAAGCCACGGGGCGACCGGGAAAATCACCCACGGCCCCTTGAACGCGTTCTGCAGCCAGGCCGGGGCATTTGGGGGGAAATGGCCCGGCTGGGCCGCCAGCCACACAGAGAACAGGAAATCAGCCATTCCCGCGATCACGAGCGCACCCGCCACCATCTGCCATCCGGCGCGCCTCAGCAAACCCACGATCAGGGTGATCGCGAGCAATCCCACCGCGATGCATTGGAGCACATGGAAGGCCTGGAGCCATGTATGGCTGCCGCCGCCCGGCCACAGCGGCAGTTGTTTCACGTTCACTTGCAGCAGGTAGCCCCAGCACAGCAGTTCCACCACCCGCAGCAGGCCGCGGCGCACCCGCCGCGATCCCCAGAACGACGGTTCCCGCACCCCGGCCAGCAGGTAGGCGAAAATCACTCCCGTCACCGTGAAAAACGCCGGGGCGGCCAATCCCCGGCAGTAGCGCCAGAAATCGTACAGCGGATGATCCGCGATCCGCCATTCCTGAGCCAGCGTCACATCCACGAAGTGCCCCTCCAGCATCAGCAGGATCGCCACCGCCCGCGCCATGTCGATGAAGCGCAGGCGCTGTGAGGTGACCGGGGCGGGAGTGGCGTTCATGCGGCGGTTCCCGCGAAAACTCGCCCGCACCCGCCGGCATGGCCAGAACGAATCCGGCCGCAGCCATCCTTTTGGCCATCATGCGGGAAACCGTCGCGATTTCCCCGCCGGCCGGGCGGAGATTAGCGTTGGCGGGCGGAACGGGGGAGTGCAGCATCCCGGCGCACCTTATTTTGAAAACATGAAAGCACTGGTGAAAGCGAAGGCGGAGCCCGGATTGTGGCTTCAGGATGTCCCGGAACCCGAGGTGGGGCCGATGGATGTGCTGATCCGGATACGGAAAACCTCGATCTGCGGCACGGATCTCCACATCTGGAAGTGGGATTCATGGGCGCAAAGGACAATTCCCGTACCGATGCATGTGGGCCATGAGTTCTGCGGCGTCGTGGAAGCCGTGGGATCCGGAGTGACTGATGTGGTCCCCGGAGAATTGGTTTCCGGCGAGGGGCACATCGTTTGCGGACGCTGTCGCAACTGCCTCGCGGGGCGTCGGCATTTGTGCCCGAACACCCTCGGCGTCGGAGTGAACCGCGCCGGAGCCTTCGCCCGGTATCTCTCGATTCCCTATCGGAATGTTTACAAGGTCGATCCGTCGATCCCCGAGGAGGTGATTTCCACATTCGATCCGTTGGGCAATGCGGTTCACACCGCGCTTTCGTGGGATCTTGTGGCGGAGGACGTGCTGATCACCGGCGCCGGCCCGATCGGCTGCATGGCCGCCGCGATCTGCCGTTTCGCCGGTGCCCGCCATGTGGTGGTGACCGATGTGAATCCCTACCGGCTGGCGCTCGCGGAGAAACTCGGAGCCACGCGCGCGGTGGATGTTTCCAAGGAAAATCTTGCCGATGTGAAGCGCGAACTCGGCATGAACGAGGGTTTTGACGTGGCATTGGAAATGTCCGGGCATCCATCCGGCCTCAATGACATCCTCGAGCACACATCCAACGGCGCGAAGGTCTCGCTGTTGGGGATATTTCCCGAGAAAATCGCCATTGACTGGGACAAGGTCATCTTCAAGGGCCTCGTTCTGAAGGGCATCTACGGCCGGGAAATGTTCGAAACTTGGTACAAAATGAGCAGCATGATCCGGGCCGGGCTCGATATCGCGCCGGTGATCACGCACCGATACCACTTCACCGAGTTCGCCAAGGGCTTCGAGATGATGATGTCGGGACGTTCGGGGAAAATCGTTCTCGATTGGAGCGATTGACATCAACCGGCGGCCCGGTGGATACATCTGCCCGCACCCCCCTTACGAGATCCACCCACCTGCCATGGCCGCCTCCTTCCTGCCCAAGCCGTTTTCGCACCATTACGAGATCGCACCGGAATATTCGAAAAGCGTCGTTTATTTCTCCTGCGAGTTCGCGATCGACCAGAGTTTCAAGGTCTATTCGGGGGGGCTCGGCTTCCTTGCCGGCTCGCACATGCGCTCCGCGGCGGATCTGAGGCAGAATCTCTGCGGCATCGGCATCCTGTGGACCTACGGTTACTACAACCAGGCGCGGGGCGAGGATCGCGAGCTTGCCGTGCAGTTCCGGAAAAAGGAATACGCCTTCCTGCAGGACACCGGCATCCGCTTCACCGTTCCCGTGCACGGCCATCCGGTGTGGGTGAAGGCGATGTTTCTCCCGGGCGATATCTTCGGCACCGTGCCGATGTTTTTCCTGAGCACCGATGTGGAGGAAAACGACCTGCTGTCCCGCCAGATCACCCACCGCTTGTACGATCAGGACCACCTTCGGCGCATCGCCCAGTACATCATTCTCGGTGCCGGCGGCGCGAAGCTGCTCGACGAACTCGGAGCGGACCCTGAGGTGTGGCACCTCAACGAGGCCCACGGGCTTTCCGCCGCATTCCACCTCTACGAGAAGCACCACAGTCTCGACGAGGTGAAAAAGCGCCTGGTGTTCACCACCCACACGCCGGAGGAAGCGGGCAACGAGCGCCATGATTTCAGCCTGTTGCGGGACTTTTCGTTCTTCGGCGGCGTGCCCGAGGGGGATGTGCGGCGGATCACCGGCATCGATGGCTCCGAGTTCAACCATTCGCTCGCGGCGCTCCGCCTGGCCCGTCTGGCCAATGGTGTGTCGAAGCTGCACGGCGAGGTTTCCAGACACATGTGGGAATCATATCCGGACATTTGCGGGATCACCCACATCACCAATGCCCAAAACAAAAAGTATTGGGCGGATCACGGACTCGAGCATGCCAGGGCGAAAGGGGATGCGGACGAACTGCGCCATCGCAAGCGCGAACTCAAGGAGCGCCTCTTCCGTGTGGTGGCGGACCAGACCGGCAAGCTTTTCGATCCGGACGTGCTCACCATCGTCTGGGCGCGCCGCTTCGCCGGATACAAGCGCCCCGATCTGATCACCCGCGACATCCAGTTGTTCCGTGCCATGCTCAATCACCCGAAGTACCCGGTGCAGATGATCTGGGCGGGAAAACCCTACCCCTTCGACTACGGGGCGATCGAGACATTCAACCACCTCATCAGGCTCACCCGCGACTATCCGAACGCCACCGTGCTCGTTGGCTACGAGTTGGAGCTTTCCCGTTTCCTGAAAAACGGCTCGGACATCTGGCTGAACAATCCGGTGGTCACCCGCGAGGCTTCCGGCACCTCGGGAATGACCGCCGCCATGAACGCCTCGGTCAATCTCTCCACCTATGACGGCTGGGTCTGCGAGTTCGCGCGCGATGGCGAAAACTCGTTCATCATTCCGGAGGCCGACCGCTCCCTCTCGCCGGATGATCGCGACCGCCACGATCTGCTCGGTTTCCATCAGGCGCTCAACGAAAGGGTTCTGCCCGCGTACTACGACCGCCCGGACGAGTGGAGCCGCATCGTCTTCAGCTCGATGAACGACGTGGCCCCCTTCTTCGATGCCGATCGCATGGCCGACGAGTATTACAGGCGGATCTACAAGTGAGCGTCTTGCGGACCGCCGGGGCGCGCACGGCGGCCCCCGGAGCTTGTCCGCTTGACGGATAAGGCCGCTTGGTGGAGTTTCCGAACGCGTTACGCCCCGAACATGAAACCCACGATCCTCGCGCTTGCCGCCCTGTGCTCCGTCTCCCATGCCAACCTCGTGATCACCGAGGTGATGGCCCAGAGTTCCCACACCTCCTCCGATGCGAACGGCGACTGGTGGGAATTGACCAACACCGGAACCAACCCGGTGAACCTCTCGGGGTACAAGTGGGATGACACGCCCACGCCCGGAGCGCCGACGGTCAGCGGTTTTCCCAATTTCATCATTCAGCCGGGCGAATCCATCATCATTCTGGATGAACCCGCATCAAACGTCTCCACATGGAAAGCGGCCTGGGGATTGGGCTCCACGCGGGTGATTGACCGCGATGCGTTTGCATTGATGGGAGTGGAGCCGTTCTCCGGACTCAGCGTGGGGGGCGATGAGGTGAATCTCTACGACCCCCTGGGAGATTTGGTCGCGAGCGTTTCCTTCGGCGCGTCCACCACCGGAATCTCCCAGGCATGGCGGCGCGATGGCACGCCCGTGCTCGGGTTGAACAGCAGCGTCGGCAAGGAAGGGGCTTATGCGTCCAACCAGAGCCCCGCCGACATCGCGTCGCCCGGCAACGGCAGGGCGCATTTCACCAGCACCCCCGGCATCTACGCGAAATACAGCTACCAATACGAAGTGTCCGCCGTGCGTCCCGGCTTCGTCGCTCCGGCCATTTCCGCCGTCTCGATTCCATCGTTCCTGACCTTTGTTCCCGGAGCCGGGGGGAGCGCGGTTCTTTCCAGCAACCGGGCGCTCACCCTCGCCGATGCCGGCGAGCATTTGGTCCAGCTCTCCGCGGGTGGCACCACCCATGAATACGTGCTGACCGTTTTCAACCCGCTGCCCTCGGTCATCCTCAACGAGTATAACGCGGTTTCCGCCTCGAACTACCTCAACGGCGGCAACGCCATCAGCGATGAGGACGGTCCGCCCGCCGCGGCGGACACCCACTTCGGCCGCGTTCAGGGAAACGGCGGGCAATGGGTCGAGTTCGTCGTGACCGGTGAAAACAGCGCGGCGAGCATCGACCTCAGGGGATACCGTTTTGAAATCGGCACCAACAACGGCTCCGGATTCATTGTTAGGAACACCCTCGTCCTCTCCAATCACGCGAACTGGGAGACCATCCCGGCCGGGACCATCCTGACCTTCATCGACCGCACCACGGCCCAGGGCGGCCTCGACAGCGGCTTCGCCATCCGCGACCGCAGGGATACCGTGGGCGATGTCTGGACCAACATCTGGATGGGTGACACCACACACCTCTCCCACACCGGTTTCGTAACGAACGGCTACACCATCACCGGCGGAGTGGTCGGCGGAATCCTGATCGACAACAACGCCACCCAGTTCCGGGTGAAAAACGCGGCGGGCGCGGTCATCTACGGCCCGGCGGGCGAGGGAGTGGCTCCGGTGAGCGGCACCAACAGCAGGGAGGTGCTTGAACTCAAGGCGCATCCCACCGCGGCTGTCACTCCCACCGACCAGGCGTCGCCTTCCGGCTTCGGATACGACGACGGCGCGTCCGAATCCACCTTCGGGCATCCTAACAACTGGACCGTCGGCGAGACGGTCTTCACGCAGCGTTTCACCTCGCTCACCGCGCCCGAGATCGGCGTGCTGGCAGGCGTCACCCCGGTGGCCGACGACGGCGGGATCGATTTCGGAACGATTCTCGAAGGAACGGCCACGTCCATCGACATCACCGTTACCAACACCGGCACCGCCGACCTCAAGGAAGTCTCCGCCGGCATCATCGGTGCGGATGCGGACTCGTTCTCGCTCATCGGCGCTCCCTCCGCCACCGTCCCCGCTCCCAACGGTTCGACATCCTTCTCGGTTTCGTTTGCCCCCGCGTCCGCGGGCGCGAAGACCGCGATCCTGCGGATTGCCAGCAATGACGAGGACGAGGATCCCTATGATGTCATTCTGACGGGAGAGGCTTCGGCCGCGATCCCCGAGATCGCCGTCAGGATTTCCGGCGGGGCCGGGATCGCCAGCGGTGGAAGCCTGTCCTTCGGAACCCGCAACACCAACACCGCCACCCCCATCACGCTGGGCGTTCTCAGCACCGGCACGGCGGCGCTCGAGGGAGTGTCCGCGGCCATCACCGGCGCACACGCCTCCGAGTTCAGGATCATCGCATCTCCCGCCGCGACCATCAACCCGCTCGAGTCCGGCACACTGACAATATCCTTCAGCCCGAAGGCCGGGGGACTGAGAAGCGCCGTGTTGAGCATCGCCAGCAACGATGCCGATGAAAGCCCTTACATCATCACCCTTTCCGGAACGGCTGTCGTGCCGCTGCCTGAAATCTCGGTCCAGCAACCGAGAGGCTCCGAACTCACCGATGGTGTCGCCAGGCGGACCTTTGGCAACGTCAAGCTGAGGAAGGCGATGACCAAGACCTTCGTGATCCGCAACCTCGGCAAGGCCAATCTCACGGGCCTGGCCATCACCAAGACCGGCAAGCACGCCAAGGACTTTGTCGTCAGGAAACCGCTGAGGTCCACGCTCGCTCCGGGAACCTCCACCACTTTCAAGGTCACCTTCAGGCCGAAGGCGAAAGGTGTGCGCAACGCCGCGATCCGGATTGCCAACAACGATCCGAACGAAAACCCGTTCGACATCAGGCTCACCGGACGCGGAAGGAAGTGAGGCGGCTCAGTTGACGGGGATCACCATATGGGTGTCCTCCCCATCAGCCGCCTCCAGGCCCATCAGCGCGCTGGACAGGAAACCGGTGCCCTTGTTCCGCAATTCCGCGCGGTATTGCTCGAGTTGGCGTTCGTTGAGCACCGGCCGGAGTTGCTCCACCTTGGCCTCGATGCGGCCGTCGATCACCTCGCGCAATTTCGCCGCCATCTGTTTCCGATCGGGAGCGCCGCCGACATTTGTCGTGTCGCCGAAGGCTTCCTGCATGGCGTCCTGAATGCCGAGCCCGTAAGGATCCATGTCGATTCCCATGCCTTCGGTGAAAATCGCCGAAGGATCTTTTTTATCCTGCTCCCGATCGATGGTTCCGGCAGCCCCTTCGGCTAGGATTTCGTAAACCTTGTCGCGCTGTCCCTCGTCGAATTCGATCACGCCCTGGATTTGTGACAGGCGTTTCAGCGCCAGCGAATCCACCCTCGCCTGGCGGTCCCGCTCGCGAAACGCGGTGAACGCCACCTTCTGCTCATCGTTGAGCGTGCCTTCCAGTTTTTCCTCAAGGGACTTCAGCGAGAGATCGGAAAAAAGACTGTCCTTGCCGCCAATCGTCTCCGGTTTGGTGAAGTCGATGGATTCGATCCCGGCAAGCCGCTCTTCGATCCAGGCATCGAGTCCGGCTTTCTGCGCCTCGTTGAGCGACAGCGCCTCCGCGAGACGTTCGGTGTGTTTTTCAAACTTCGCGCGCTGCCTCTTCACGAGTTCCCGGCTCATGTGTTTGGTGATCGCCTCGGTATCCACCTCCGGTCTCTCGGGTTTGTCCTTCTTCGGTTCGGGCTCGCGAATCGCACGCTTGCCGGGAGTGGCCGGAGCGGTGGACGAAGCGGATGCGGCTGGCTCCTTCTGCGGTGATGCCGCGTGAGGAGCGGCGGCGGTCCGCGCGTCAGGAGCGCTGTCGCCTTTTACAGAGCCCCGCGAAACCCAGCCGACTCCGGTGCCCAACAGAAACAACGCGATGCCCGCGATCCATGGATTTTTCATAATATTGTCCACGGGAAGCGAAACGTGCGGGGATTGTCGTCTGGAAAATCACGGCGGCAGCGCCGGCCCGCCCTGGCGGCCGTCATCCTCGCGGTGGAAAATCCCGTCCATGCGGTTCAGATAGTCGGAAACCGGATCCTTGCGGCGGTGGGGATTGGATTTCAGCCGCTCCTTCAGCCGTTGGTAGTCATCGAAGGCCCCGCTGGTTTCACGGGCGCGTGTGATTTCAAACCAATCGAGGTAATCCCGCGCGCGGTTGGCGCGGGCGACCATTGTCACGCGTGTTTCTTCCAGATCAAGCAGCCGGTCGGCAACTTTCGCGATCTTGTTGCGGGCGATGGCGACGAGCACGTCCTGATACTCGATGAGCAGCGGCCGGTAGGACGGGAAGCACCGGTAGCTGAGCCGCACCAGCGCCTCCCCGGCGGAACGCACGGCGGAAACGCGCTCGGATTCCCCGAGTTCGGCCAGTTCCGGCCATGCGGCGAGATCCTTCCGGGTGACGATGCCCTCGGGCGTGCGGAAATTGAGTTTGAGCGCCTCGTTGAGAGCCGTTTCGGTTTGTGAAATGGTGAGCAGGTCGGTGAGTTGGGTGAGTCCGCCCTTGCTGGCGAGTTGGAGGGTCCACCATTTCCACAGGCTGCTTTCCGACAGATTCAGTTCCGGGAAATGCCGTGCCAGCAGCCCCGGCATTTCCCCCTCGTAGGCCGGGGCGGCGGTGAGGAAGGCCTTGAAGCCGTCCTTGCCGTCCGGTTGCTCCAACAGGGCCATCACCAATGCTCCGGAGGAAACCCGGAAGGCGGCGCGGGTCGCTCCGTCGAGATTTTCGAACGCGGCTTCCGTTGTGTTGAAGAGATCGTCCGGCTTGAAGAAGCCCCCTTGTCTGAACAATGCCTGATAGAGCCGCCGGTCGCTTTGGTTGGCTCGCCACACGATGGCTTCACGGATGCCGTCGGACAGCCATGGAGGGACGGAAAGCGGAGTGTCGTCGTCGCCCGCTCCGGGTGTCCTGAGCACCCGCTCGTAAAGCAATGCGGTGACCACCGCGCGCTTGAAGCGCTCATGCTCGATGCCGCGGCTGAGGTGAACGTCCAGCCGGAGTTCGCGCACGCCCGCCACCTCCAGCAGGCGCATGCCCACCGTGCGGACGGGCAGGGGGGCGCCCTGTTTGCCGTGCAGGCGGATGGTCACCGGCACCTTCCAGTCATCCTTCTCTCCGGTAAGTCCGAGAAACTCGTCCTTCGTTTCCTCCGCAAGTATCGCCAGCGTTCCTCGCACGAGCGCATCGCCGCTCGACAGGCGGAACTGCCCGGACCTGCTTCTCACCCGGTCCTCCGCCGGTGCCGCCGCCCGCGGAGGCTCGGCCACCTGGATCGCGCGCGGAGCGTCCGTCTCCTCCGCCGCCACATGCGACAGGAACAGGGGGATCAGCCATGCGGTTCTCGCTTTCATGGGGTTCAGAATGTCCGTGGCAGACCCAACATGTCGCCCTCCGGCTCGCGGGGGTCCAGAACCAGGCGGTTTTTCTCGATCCTTATCCGCGCCATTTCCTCAAATGCCAGGTTGATCTCCTCCGAAAACAGCGGCACGAGCTTCTGATAGGCCGGACGGACGAGTATCATATAACCTTGCGGAACCACCAGGCTGCCCAGCCGGCCGCCGCGCATCGGACGCGGCAGGTCCTTGTGATAGGGGCCGCCATGGACGTGGACGTTGGTGTGAACCCCGTTGGCTCCCTGGATCTGTTCGATGGTGACAAACATCGAAACGGTGAACGGCCGGCCCGCGATGCGGCGCTCCATGATCAGCTCGGCATGGCCGTCAAGCAGCCTCACCCACAGCCGGTCCAGCGAGACCCGGCCGGCGAGCAAACCGCCCTGTTTCGCCCCGAGGGTGCGGCCGAGCCATTGGTTGATTTCGGATTCGGTTAGGGTCACCGCGTAGCCGCGGTCGATGGAGTTCCTGAGCACCACCTTCAGATCCCGCGCCGGGGATGCGGCGGATGGTCCGTAGCCGCCGATGTCCGTCAGATCCTGGGGCTTGGCGATGAAAAACAGCGCGGCGCCCAGCGCCAGCCCCGCCACCAGCAGGATCAGCAGGGCCAGGCGCAGGATGCAGCCGCCGGACTTGGGTTTGGTTTTTTCTTCGGCCATCGGCCGCCTCCTTAACACGCCATGCGCCGATTGCAATGCCCGCGATCCGCGGGCCCGGAGGAAACCTTGTCAATTCACCCGATGGCGGGTCGCAATACGCTGAACATCAGTTTGTTGCGCCTGTTCCGATGGCTCTTGGGTTTCCCGGAGTTCGGCACATTCCCCGCTTTTCCCATCGCGCCCTTTGTGAAAGATCATCTTGCCGGGAGTGCGACGCCGAAACATGCGGTTTCGCGGGTGGCGGGCCACATGCAAAGGGATGAGCGCGATCCAACAGGAGACCGTCACCCGCGCCCGGAAGCCCGGGTCTGGATACCGGAAACCCGGGGGGAAGCGGCCGGAGTCGGCCGGGCGGTCGCTGATCGAATCCGGGCTGTCGTCGTCGTCACGGTCGGCGGGCATCGAGGTTGGTGAGGTGCCGTCGCTGTGCGGCAGGAACAATTTCGTCAATTTCCCCGTCCCATAAAATGAGGGGTTCCCCACACGCTCTCTTCCTTTCCCTGCCATTCGATCTGGAAGGGGGCGCCGGGATCGTCGTCCACGGTGTCTTGCATGATGGCGCGGATTTGGCCGATGGCGATTCCCTCGGATGTGTAACTCACCTCCGGGTCGAGGTTTCCGGCCGTGAGGTGGTAAGCGGTCAACAGAACCCCACTATCCCGCGGCAGCTGTTTGGGCGTAGG
>CAZKQK010000069.1:0-27044 GCA_964554865.1 uncultured Luteolibacter sp.
ACTTCTTCGTTTACACCGGCAACACCGGCCTGAAGTCGATGAACCTCTGCGACAAGCTGCTCTCGCGCTACAAGGTGGCCGCCGTGCCCGGCATCGCATTCGGTTATGACGAAGGCATCCGTCTGAGCTACTGCACCACGCTGGACATCCTCAACGCGGGACTCACCCGCTTCGAAGAGTTCTGCCGCGAGCATTGATCGCCGCATCGTGGCGGCGTCACGCCATTTCATGGAAACCCGCGGGACAGCACCCGCGGGTTTTTCCTTTTCCGGCCTACTGTGTTTTGACGGGCGGGCGCTTGCCGAGATAGGAGGCGATTTCCAGCACCAGCCTCTCGGCGGGCGCCGTGTCCCGGAAATCATCGATGATCCGCCTCGCGAGCGCCGGATGATCGGTGATCAGGCCGTCCGCGCCGCGCCCGAGCAGGGCGGCCATGTCCACGGGATCGTTGACGGTCCACGCAAAGACCTTCACATCCCGCCTGCCCGCCTGGCGGATGATCCGCCGTGAGGTGGTGCGTGCGTTCAGTCCGAGGAAATCCACCTTGAGCCGCGTCACGTTGCCAAGCGCGACACTTGATAACAGTCCGGTTTTCCATGTCGGCCGGAGTTCCTTGATTTTTCTCACTCCGCGCAGATCCAGCGACATGACCATGACCTGATCCGCCATGCCAGCGCGCTCCACCGCCCGGACCACACCTTCCTCAAGGCGGCCGCCCTTGCCATGGTATTTCAACTCGATGATCACGCCCGCGCGGTCTTTGCACAGGGCAAGAGCCTGATCGAGGGTGGGCGTGCGCTCCGCCGAAAAATCCGGCGATTTCCACGAGCCGATATCGATTTGCGCCAAATCCCGGTCGCCGATCTTTCGTAGGCTCCGGGCATCGCCCGCCACCCGTTTGAAGTCCTTGTCGTGAAACACCACCACGGTGCCATCGGCGTTTTCCTGGACGTCGATCTCCACCCAATCCGCCCCGGCATCGATGGCCATGCGGATGGCGGCGAGGGTATTCTCCGGCGCGTCCGCCGAAGCCCCCCGGTGGGCGATGACCACAGCCGGCTTGTCATCGTGGATGGAGTCGATCCAACGGTGGCAGAGAAACACCGTGAACGCGCAGGCCGCGAGGGCGGTGGCGAGCAGCGCCCTCACGCAGGGCAGGGAAACCGGATGGGTGAGAGGCGGAGGCGGTTCGTGGTCGTCCAGCGGCGATTCCCGGTAGAGCCTCATGTTCCGCAACGCGAGCAGCGAAAGCCCGCAGAAGCCGGTGAGCCAGGCGGTGGCGATGAAACCGGCGAGGCACAGCCCGAGAATCAGCACCAGCCAGCCGAGGTCGTCATGCAGGCGCGATGCGGATGTCATCGCCAGCGAGGTCCAACCCAGGTTCAGCGCGGACGAAACGAGCGGTGTCGCCACCGCCATCGCCAGAATGCCCGCGAACACGGCCTTTCGCTGGCCGCAGACGCCCCGTTTCGCAAGCCGCAGCGCCTCGCCCGCCGGGAGTCCCTGGAAAATGGCAAGCGGCAGGGCATGGACGGCGTTGGTCGCGAGCCTGACGATCAGCAGCAGGTTGCACGCTCCTATCAGCGCGGCGATCGACAGGGCGGCGAAAAACACCGGTGGTTTCTCCGCCAGATAAAAGTTGATGTCATGCTCGCCCAGCATCGTCCGCTGGACGAGGAGGATGCCCGCCGCGAATGGGGCCGAGCAGGCGGCGGTCACCATGATGAACCGGAATGAAAGCCTCAGCACGCGCGGCAGCGCCGGAGCGAGGATCTCCAGGGTGCCGGCAATGTTGCAATGGCCGCCGGCAAGCGCCGCCCGCGCCGGAATCAGCAACGCGGAGTATCCCGACAATTGGATCGCCGCCAGCAGCGGAACCATCAGCAACGCGGCCGCGGCCCCGGCCGGAGTCGCCACGAATGCGAGAATGGCCGTGTCGCTCAGCGCGGATTCGCCGCTGATCCGCACGGAAAGCCCGATGGCGATGGCGGACAGCGGCGCAACCACCATCGCCGATGTGATGTAAACCACCAGATGCACCGCCAGCATCGTCATCCAGCCATGGCGGAACGCGCTGAATATGGGCGGCACATGTTTCATCTTGGGATAGTGGGGCGGAGCGTCGAATGCCGGATGCTGGTCCGGCAAACGCGATCCTTCAAGCCATCCCGTTGCGGGGATCCCCGGGATGCCGCAAAATGGAGCGACTCATGCAAAAGCGGCGAAACGAATGCACCCGCGCCCGGATGACCGGACGCGGGTGCCCTCCATGAACGCCTTTGCGGCGTGTTACCAACCCGGTGAAGGGATCGATGATATCCAATGTCTCACGTCATTCCGCGTCGAGGCCGCCGGGGCCGATTTTGAAGCGGAAGCCGTTGCCCTTGAAATTGTCGTCGAGATTGAGCCGCTCGATGCGGGCGCGGACATCGTCGGGGGCGGCGGCCTTGTCCTGCTCGGTGTCCCACGGGCCGTTCCAGGTGATGTTGTTGTCCTTGTCACGGATGGTGACTTCCTTGGAATCGTCGTTGGATTTGATTTCCACGCTGCCCTGGTCGTCCAACATCTTGAAAGTGGCTCCCTGTTTGATGTCGATTTTTCCGCCGAAACCCGGCGCGTGAAGCTGGATGCCGCCCATGGCTTTCTGGAGGCGTTCCTTCATCTCGCGCATGGCTCCCTCGATTTGTTCCGGGGGCCGGATGTCGCCAGGGGCCTGAAGCTGGAGGTCGAGACCGCCGAGATTGCCTTCGATCATGCGGCGGATCCGGCCGGCCATGTCGTCGGGGATGCCATCGAGCTGGAGGTTGTCGAGCGGTTGGAGTCCGATTCCGCCGATGTTGTCCGGGCGGACCCCGAGCCCGACATCGAGGGTGGCGGGTTTGCCTTTCTGGATGAGATCGATGCGGACCTTGTCCCCGGGTTTGCGCGCGGTGATTTCCCCCGTGAGATCCTGTGGCGAGCCCACCGCCTTGTTGTCAACCCTGGTGATGACGTCGTGAACCCTGATGCCGGCCTTGTCGGCGGGGCCTTCCGGCATCACGGAGCGGACGATGATGCCTTCGCCGGGCCGGATGCCGAGGTGTTCCGCGAGCATTTCCGGCACCTCGGTGGCGACCACGCCGAGATAGGCGGATTCCGCCTTGGCGGCGGGTTCGGCATCGACCCGGGGTGGCGGAGCGTCGTCCTGCGGCGCCTCGATGGCCCGCGCCGGAAGCGCGAGCGCGGCGGCGAGCAGCGGCAGGGCGAGGAGTTGTTTTGTTGCTTTCATTTTCACAATCGGGAAGCGGGTTCGGATGCCGGATTTGTCTCGGATATCATTCAATCGATTTTTGCCGGGACGAGGATGTATTCGACGCGCGGTTGTTCGAGTTGATAGATGCTTCCGTCGGAGCCGGGCATGGTGTAGGTGTCCTGGTAGTCGACGCGAAGGATGCGGTATGCCCTGTGGGGGGATTGCCATACCACGCCTTCGTCGGAAGCCTCGCTGAGGCCGCGGCGGAACCCGGCGGGAGTGAGATTGGCCTTGTTGGCAGCGGCGGGAGCGGCGCCGGGGCGGGGCGGGTTCGCCGCAACGGCATCCGGTTTGTCGGAAACGGGAACCAGCAGCGCCGTGAGGACTCCGCACAGGGCGACGAGCGCCACGGCGGCCAGCCGGGAATGACGCCGAAGGGCCGGCGCGCCGGCCTTGGCGGGGAAGGCGACGATCTTGCTTGGCTGGGGAAACGGAACCTGATCGAGCACGCCGTGCAGCGATTCGAGAAGCGCGGGCGGCAGTGCGGCGGGCTGGCGGCCGGCGAGGGCCTCGCCGGCCGCCCGCTCGGTCCGGCTCGTGTTTTGCCACACGCCCGCGGCGCAGGCTTCGAGCCGGTCAAGCAAGGCCGGGCCCGGCGAAGCGGGACGCAGGGCCCGCAGTTGTGACTCAAGGGATGTGATTTCGTGAGACATGATGATAGGTGAGATATCAGATTGACAGATCCCCGCGCCGGCGCGCTCCGCCGAGGCTCTTGCGAAGGGCTTCAAGTCCATAGCGATATCGGGAGGCCGCCGTGTTTTGCGAAATGCCGAGTGTTTCGCCGATTTCCGCGAAGGTGCGTTCGCCCCAGATTTTCATGATGATGACCTCGGCGAACTTCGGCGGAAGTTCCCGGAGTTTATCCTCGAGCTGGACGCGGGTCTCGTCATCGGACGATTCGCTTTCGAACCAGGGGTCGAAGGTCTCGGTCATGGCATCCCCGTCATCGGCGCCGACGAGGTCTTCGCGGCGCTTGCGGCGGTCGTCGCGGCGGCTGAGGTCGATGGCGAGTCTGCGGATGGTGGTGTAGAGATACGGCTGCCAGGCTTCGGGACCGCCGACGAATTCGCGGGCGCGGATTTTTTCCACGAGTTTGACGATGGCGTCCTGAAGGATGTCTTCGGCATCCTGCTGGGAACGTGTTTGCTGACGGGCGAAGAGCAGGAGTTTCGGCCCGTGGTTTTCGAGCCACTCGCGCCATTCGGATGGGGCGGGGTTGGCGGAAGGCACTGCGGTGAGGGTTGTCATGGGAGGATACTCGCCCGTGAAAGCGCCATGGCACGGGGATTTTGTCTCCGGCGGCCGGGGAAAGCCGGATTCCGGAGTTTCGGATCGGATGGATGGGCGGGGCGCTCAAGCCTGGAGCAGGGCGGCGGCCATGGCGCGGGCCTGTTCGCCTCCACCGCCGAGCATGCGGACGAGTTCCCGGATGCGGGTCTCGCCCTGGACGGGGAAGAGCCGCGAGCGGGTGCGTCCGCCGCTGACTTCCTTTTCAACGACGAAGTGAAGCGAGGCGGTGGCGGCGACCTGCGGGAAGTGGGTGATGGCGACGACCTGGTGGCGGGTGCCGAGGACGGCCATTTTGCGGCCGACGGCGCGGGCGACTTCGCCGCCGACGTTGGCGTCGATCTCATCGAAAACCATGAGCGGGGTGTCGTCCTGATCGGCGAGGGCGGATTTGACGGCGAGCATGACCCGGCTGATTTCCCCGGACGAGGCGATCTGGCGAAGCGGCAGCGAGGGCTCGCCGGGATTGGGGCCGAATTGGAACTCGACCGATTCGAAGCCCTGCGGCCTGGGATCCGGCAAGGTGGAGAGCGGGGCCTCGAAGGACGATTGCTTGAAACCGAGATCCTTGAGTTGGGCGGCGATTTCCCTGGCGAGCTTCGGCGCGGCCTTGGCGCGGAGCTTGCCGAGGGCCTTGCCTGCGGAGTCGAGTTCGGCGCGTTTGGCGGCGAGGTTTTTTTCGAGGGTTTCGATTTTGCTTTCGCGGTTCTCGATGGTGTCGAGGCGGGCGGCGGCGGACTCGCGGCGGGCGGCGATGTCGGCGAGGGTGGGACCGTATTTGCGTTTGAGGGACTCGATGAGGTTGACGCGTTCCTCAAGGGCGGCGGCTTCGGCGGGATCGATATCGAGGTCTTCGGCGTATTGGGCGAGGTTGCCTTCGAGGTCCCGGAGTTCGAGCACGGCGGTTTCGAGCGATGCGGTTTGCTCGCGGATCGAGGGGTCGAGTTTTTCCAGTTCGCGGACGAGGCGTTGGACATCGGCGAGGCGTTGGAGCACGCCATTCTCGCCGCCGAGGGCGGTTGCGGCGGCGGCGGCGGATTCGACGAGCCGGCTGGAGTTCGATGCGCGACGCCAGCGGTCATCAAGATCCTGTTCGTCGCCGGGCTTGGGGTTTGCGGCGTCGATTTCGGAGATCTGGTGGCGGAGCAGTTCGAGTTCCCGCTCGCCGGCGTTTTCCGCGTGGCGGAGTTCGTCGAGTTCGGCGGCGAGGGTTTTCCACGACCGGTAAACCTCGCGGTAGGATGCGTGGGCGGCCTCGGCTCCGGCGTAGGCGTCGAGCATGGAAAGCTGGCGCTCGGTGGATAGCAGCGATTGGTGGTCGTGGGGGCCGTGAAGATCAACGAGGTGTTCGCCGAGACGTTTGAGCAGGGCGAGGGTGACGGGGGAGTCGTTGACAAACTGGCGGTTCGCCGTTTGGCCGATGACGCGGCGTACGATGAGCTGGGTGTCCTCGCAGGGATCGAGTCCGCCGTCAGCGAGGATGGCGTTGATGTCGCGGGCGTCCTTGAGTTCGAACACCGCTTCGACGGCGCATTGGTCCTCGCCGGTGCGGATGAGGGATTTGTCGGCACGCTCGCCGAGCACGAGTTTGAGCGCGCCGACGATGACGGACTTGCCGGCTCCGGTTTCACCGGTCACGCCGATCAGTCCGGGGCCGAGTTCCCAGACGAGTTCGTCCACCAGGGCCAGGTTGCGGATTTTGAGCAGGGTGAGCATGCCTTGAATGCGGCGGATGATGCACGGACCGGGCGGGGAATCAACCCGGAGGCGGGAATTCGAACGGAAGAAATGCCGGTGGGGCGGGTCATGGTGCGGCAATGAGAAACCCCGCGCCCTCGAGGGCCTTGCGGACGGAGGCCAGCAGGGCGAGGGCGGACGCGCCGTCGCCATGGACGCAGAGGGTGCGGGCCGGCAGGGGGATGGCCAGGCCCGAACGGGCGGTCACCGTGCCCGTTGTGGCGATCCGGAGCGCCTGCTCCACGGCTTCCGCGGGGTTGGCAATCACGGCATCGGCCTCGGAGCGGGGGACGAGGGTGCCGTTTTCCATGTGGCGGCGGTCGGCGAAACCTTCGGCCACCGGTGAAAGTCCGGCGGCGGGGGAAGCGGCGGCGAGTTCTCCCGAGGGCGGGCAATAGAGCATGACTCCGGGAAAAACACGGGCGGTGGCCCCAATGACGGCCGATGCGGCTTCCCTGTCCCGATCCGCGAGATTGTATAGCGCGCCATGAGGTTTCACATGATGGACCTTGGCGCCGAGTCCGTTTGCGACCGAGCGGAATAATGATAACTGTCGGATCACCATTTCGTGCAGCTCGGCGCGAGTCATGTGGAGGATGACCCGCCCGAAGTTCGCACGATCCCCATATCCGGGATGGGCGCCGATGGCGACACCGGCGGACAAGGCGGCGCGCACGGTGTGGCGGATGGTTTTCCCATCGCCGGCGTGGCCGCCGCAGGCGATGTTGACGGATGACGCGAGAGGAATGAGCGCGGCGTCCAGCGCGCCGCCCTCGCCGAGATCGGCGTTGAGATCGATGGTGGCGGTCATGGCAGGAATGACAGTCCGGTTTCGAGCAATGACAGGTCGCGCCGGAGTTCGAGCCATGCCTCGCGCGCCTCGGCAAGGGAGACCTCGCGAAAGGTCACGGGAGTGCCTGGCAGGGCCCGGGCGAGCGAGGGTAGATCCGCCGATATGACATGGCCGATCTGCGGGTAGCCGCCGATGGTCTGGCACTCGGACATGAGGATGACGGGCACGCCGTCCGGCGGCACCTGGATGGAGCCGGCGACGACCGGTTGCGACACCAGCCCGCGCGGTTCCGTTAGGTGAAGGGGCGGTCCATTGAGACGCATGCCGGTGCGGTCTCCGGCGGCGCTTTTCTGATAGATCGCGCGGCGGATGCTTGCGCGCGATTCCCTGTCGAACCATGGCGACTGCATGCCGGCGATGAAGCGGATATCGAGTGCCCCTGCGGCGCGCGGCCATGCCACCCGCCAATCTCCGGTTCGCGGAGCGCGACCTTGCGGGTTTCCGATCGGGATGCGGTCAAGTTTGCGCAGCGGACGACCGTTCAGTCCGCCGAATCCGGCGCGCACATCGGTGGAGCGGCTGCCAAGAACAAGCGGCACATCGATGCCGCCGGCCACCGCGATGTAGCCATGGGAGAAATTCATGCGAGACCGCAGGTCCAGAATGTCACCGGCGGGGAAAACCCGGGGGATGCCGGAACCTTCGGCCCATCCCATGCAGGCGACGGTGGTTTCCGTATCGAAGCGCAGGACCGGACCGTTGCCGACGCATTCGATCAGCGCGGCGTGTTCCGGGTTTCCCACGAGCAGGTTGGCCGTCTGTGCGGCGACCGGGTCCGCCGCGCCACCGGAGGTGACTCCGGAATCGCGGACGCCGGGTCTTCCGAGATCCTGGATGGTGGAAAAAAATCCGGGATGCGATACCGTGACGCCCGTGTCCGGGAGTGTTGCGTCGCGTTTTTCCGCAGGAAAGGAAAGTCCGCCCGCTGGGATGAAGCGGACGCGGTCACCCGGCCGCAGCAGCGCGGGTTGAGCTTGTGAGGGATCGAAGAGGCGGGAATCCGTCCTGCCGAGCACGTGCCAACCGCCTTGGGAGGCGGAGGGATACACGCCAGCCTGGCCGTTTGCGATGGCCACGGCACCCGCAGGCACAAGGCGCGGGGTGGATTTCCTGGGCAGGGCCAGATGGGGATCGAGTCCTAACAGATATGGAAAGCCGGGAGAAAAACCCACGGCCGCCACCAGATATTCCGCGCCGCAGTGAATCCGGACGACATCCTTGCGAGCGAGGCCCAGGGCTTGGGCGGCGTCATCCAGATCCGATCCATGGCCGCCGTATTCCACGGGAAGATCGAAGCGGCGGCCTCTGTCGGGAAGAGTGCCCGATTCCGCCGGTGGCAGGCCGAGCAGCCAGTCGAGCGCGATTTCGCCATCGGCGGGATCGAAGTGCACGGCGATGGTTTCAAACGAGGCGACGATGTCGGTCACCACGTCGATCCTGTGCTCAAGCAGTTGTCCGTGGAGTCCGAGCACGCGGCCGAGGCGCTCGGCGGGGGCCGTGCCGCCGGGTTCGAAAAGCCAAGCCGAGTCGCCGAGCGCGCGCCATCCCATGGCGGGGACCCTCGCATGTCCTCCCGGCGGACCGCAAGCGCGCGGCGGGCGAAATTGTTGGAAAAACCGTCGGCCGGCCGACGTTCATAGGCCGATGTTATTTAGGTTATTCGTTTGTTTTTCGTTGTCACCGATGATTCTCCAGGCCGATCCGCGCCGGGAGATCGGGGAAAAGGTTCCCGCCGCGCGGGCGATTCTGGACGCCTGGCAGGCCGAGCGGCCGGAGAAGGCGGAGCGGTGCCTGCATGTGATCCTGTGGACGCCATCCGACCGCGAGCCGACGCCGCGATATCGCGAACGGCTGAGCGCCATCCTCCACGACATCCGTGATTTCTATGCGAAGGAAATGAACCGGATCGGTTTTGGCCCTCGCACGCTGAGGTTCGACCATGACAATGAGGGACTGATCCGCATCCATGTGGTGAAGGGAGCGAAACCCTACGCCCACTACAAGACCGGGAGCGGCGGGGAGATCCGCAACGAGTGTCTCCGGCCGCTGAGAGCCGCCGGCATCGATCCGGAAAACGAGACGCTGGTGATCTTCTGCAACATGTCCAACTGGGATCCGGAAGCGGGCACCATCTCGCAGAACAGCCCCTATTATGCGGGAGGCACCCACCGAAGCGGCACGGCCTGGCAGGTGGATTCGCCGATCCTGGATTTGACCAGCCTTGACAAACACGAACCGAAGGTCCGCGACGGGCAGTATGGACACATCTCGATCGGAAGATATAACTCGATCTTCATCGGCGGCGTGTGCCACGAGCTTGGCCACGCGCTCGGCCTGCCGCACAACCGCGAGCGGGCGGACGAGCGTGAGGCGTTCGGCACCGCGCTGATGGGATCGGGAAACCGGACCTACGGCGAGGAGCGCCGCGGTGAGGGCAAGGGTTCGTTTCTCACCCTGGCCCACGCCCTGCGCCTGGCCTCGCACCCGATCTTCTGCGGATCGGTGAAAGGCATGGGCATCAAGGCGAACGCCGTGCCCTCGGAGTTGAAAATCACACCGAAGGGCAAGGGCTTCGTTTTCTCCGGCAAGGTCACCGCCGATCCGCCGGTTTACGGGGTCGTCGCCTACATGGATCCGGAGGGCGGCGGGGATTACGACGCCACCACCGCCACGGCCGTGCCTGACGGAGAGGGGCGCTTCGAACTCGATTGCCAGGCGTTCGCACCGGGCAAACCCGCGCAGCTCCGCATCGTGTTCCTGCAGGCGAACGGGGTGGCTTCCGGTTTCCTCAGCAACACTCCCTACCGCTATGCCTACCGCGTGGACAAGGATGGCAAGGCTGACGTCGCCGCCGCGAGAACGCGCCTGGCCCTGCAACCGCTCGTCGATGCGGTGAACACGCGCGATGCGGATGGCGCGAAAGTTCTGTTAGGGCGCGGCGATCTCGCCGGAGACGCGCGGATGGCCGAGATCGGCGCACGTTTGGCCGCGACCATTGGGCCGCCAAAGCCGAAGGATGTTCCCGCGGATGCGGTGAGCGTCGCCCTTTCGGATCTTCCCGCCACGAGCGAGAAAACCGGTTACGGACCGCCTGTGAGGGACCGTTTGCCTCATCCCGAGGCGTTGCTGGCGGCCGGCGGCGAGCTGTTTGCCCACGGTTTCTACGCCCACGCTCCGGCCGTTCACGAATGGCGGCTCGACGGCTCATGGAAATCCCTGCGCGGGAAAGCCGGCATCGCCGACGGATACGGCGGCAGCGTGGGCTTCGTGATCGAGGGCGACGGCAGGGAGTTATGGAAATCGCCGGCGGTCAAGACCGGCACGCTGACAACCTTCGAGGTGAAACTCGACGGCGTGAGGAAACTCACGCTCCGCACCGATGACGGAGGCGACGGCAGGCGCGAGGACTGGGCGCTTTGGCTGGAGCCGGTTCTCACAAGGTGATCGCCGCGCGGCGTCAATCCGTCCCCGCCCGAAAACCACCGGGCGTTCCGGGACGGCGGGCGGCAGCTCCCCCCGCCCCCGCCTTGGCGGCGGAGGGGGAGTCCGTGGTGTGACCCCGCCTCCGCGAAAAAAGGGGTTTGCTTTTGACCTCCATCGGTTATCCTTTCTTGCTCCCGGGCGTCTGGGGACAAGCGGCCAGAGTGCCGATTGAACCGCCAAAGCCCGGGATTTTTCACGCAGCCATGTCCGAATCACCGAACCCCCAGCCCCCGAACAATCACTCGAACCGGCCTGCCGGCGAAGGCAACGGTTTCAACTGGCGCCTGCTTGTCCTGCTGGCCGTGGCATCGGTGATTCTCGGACTTGCAATGTTCGGAACACCGATGGGCAAGTCGCCCAAAACGATCACTTACTCGGAATTCCGCAAGGCCTGGGATCAGGGCCGCGTCGTTTTCGATGACAGCAAGAAACCACTCAAGGTCATCACCAGCGACACCGCCTTCGACGCGGCGATCGTCGGCCACATGAAACCCGAACTGGTCGCGCCGAAACCCCCGGACATCAAACGAGGCGACTTCCGGGTGCGCGTCAACATGGAACTCCAGGGCGGGGAAATCAAGGAACTGCTCGGCGAGAAAACCCCGATCCAACAGGTGGTCGAGATTCCGATGGATGGCGACGTGGAAACCCTCACCCTCGCGGATCTCCGCAAGTCCTTCGCCTTTGACGAGGTCGAGCGCGATGACGCCCGGAACCCGCTGCGCATCCTCACCACGGCGGATTCGCGGGACGCGGTCATCGTCGGCACCCGCGAAGTGATCACCAATCGCGAGGCCCCGAGGGACGCCACCGGCAAGGTGATCGAAGCCGCGCCCTTCCGGGTCGAGGTTTCCACCGCCATTCAGGGCGAGGAACTCCGCATGCTGGTCCAGGACAAGGCGACCTACGAGCGCACCCGGGATTACCTCAAGAACGCGCTCATCACCTTCCTGCCCTTCCTGCTGATCATCGGCATCCTCATTTTCCTCTTCCGCCAGCAGATGAAGTCCGCCGGTCGCGGAGCGATGTCCTTCGGGAAATCCAAGGCCCGCCTCCTCACCATGGACCGCAACAAGGTGACCTTCAAGGACGTCGCCGGCATCCAGGAGGCGAAGGAGGAACTGTTTGAAATCGTCGATTTCCTCCGCGATCCACGCAAGTTCCAGAAACTCGGCGGCTCCATCCCGAAGGGCGTGCTCATGGTCGGTTCCCCAGGCACCGGCAAGACCCTGCTCGCCCGCGCCATCGCCGGCGAGGCGGATGTGCCCTTCTTCTCGATCTCCGGTTCCGACTTTGTCGAAATGTTCGTCGGGGTCGGCGCATCCCGCGTCCGCGACATGTTCGAGCAGGGCAAGAAACACGCGCCGTGCCTGATTTTCATCGACGAGATCGACGCCGTCGGCCGCCACCGCGGACATGGCATGGGCGGCGGTCACGATGAACGCGAGCAGACGCTCAACCAACTGCTCGTTGAGATGGACGGCTTCGACACCCAGGAAGGCGTCATCATCATCGCCGCCACCAACCGTCCGGACGTGCTTGATCCCGCGCTGCTGCGCCCGGGCCGTTTCGACCGCCAGGTCACCATCAACCTGCCCGACGTGAACGGCCGCGAGGAAATCCTCCGCGTCCATGTGAAGAAGATCAAACTCGCCGCCAACGTGGACCTTGCCAAGATCGCCAAGGGCACTCCCGGGTTTTCCGGCGCGGAACTGGCCAACCTCGTCAACGAGTCCGCCCTGCTCGCCGCCCGCCGCGGACTCAGCGCCGTGACGCTCGACGAGATGGAGGAGGCGCGCGACAAGGTCCGCTGGGGCCGCGAGCGCCGCAGCCTCGCCATGTCCGACAAGGAAAAGATCGGCACCGCCTGGCACGAGGCCGGCCATGCCTATCTGAACATGGTGCTTCCCCACACCAACCCGCTCCACAAGGTGACCATCATCCCGCGCGGACCCTACCTTGGCGCGACGATGTATCTGCCCGAGGGCGACAAGTATTCCACCCAGAAAAAAGAGGCGCTCGCCAATCTCGTGGTCACCATGGGCGGCCGCATCGCCGAATCCTTCCACAGCGACGACGTTTCCAACGGCGCTTCCGGCGACATCCGCCAGGCCACCTCGCTCGCCCGCCACATGGTCTGCGAGTGGGGCATGAGCGACAAGCTCGGCATGGTCGAATACGGCGAGGGAGACGCCCCCGTCTTCCTCGCGCGCGACATGGCAAAGTCCCGCAACTACTCCGAGGAAACCGCCCGCATCATCGATTCCGAAATCAAGCGCTTCATCGACGATGCCTACCAGACCGCCGAGCGCATTCTCTCCGATAACAGGGACAAGGTGGAACTCATCGCCAACGCCCTGCTCGAATATGAAACTCTCGACGCCAGCCACCTGCGCGACCTCATCGAGCACGGGGTGATGAAGGAGCCTCCCTCCGCGCCCAAGCCGCCGCCCGTGCCCGACGAGTTCAAGAAAAAACCCGTGGCCAAGGCCTCAGGCGAGGATCGTCCGGAAGATGACGGCCCCATTCCCGGTGCCGTGGGGGCCACCGCGTGACGATGTCCGCCGCGCCCCGGCTTGTGTTTGTGGCCACTCCCGTTTGGCCTCCGCCCGCGTTTGTCACTTCCGGTCCTTCGCCCGTTGGAAGCGGCTGCCGCGTTCGGTTTCGGTGGCGGGTGGCGGCTGGGCTTTGGGGGGCTCCTCGGTTTGGACGACGGGTGGTTTTTCCGCCGTTGGTTCGGGTTTGGCTTTGGGAGCTTTCACCGGTTTGAGCCTGGTGGCGGGGGCTTTGGGCAGGGCGAGTTCCGGCAGTTTCCAGCCGGTGCGGGTGACAAGGGCTTCCGCGATGACCAGCAGCACGAGTGCGATGCCGAGTGGCGGGTGAAGCGAGGATTCGGCGATGAAGGGCGGGCGCAGCCAGGCCTTGGAAAGGTCTAACAACTCGCGCCCCCCGGTTTGGGCGGAGACGGTGCGGAGTTCGGCGAGGCGCCCGGGATCGAACTCCCATTCGACCGACGAGCCCACGCCGAGCGGGCCGAAGGCGAGGGCGTCGCCGCCAACCCGGACCGCGCCGCGCACCACGCTGCCTTCTTCCAGGTCGCGGGTGAGCGAGAAGCGCCCGGGGGCGATGCGCCGCCAGGGCACGTCCGCCGCGCCGCCGCCGCTGTCGTCGAGGAGCCGCACCTGCGGCGGCACGGCTTCGAGACGGGCGGACCAGATATCGGTATCATATAACAAATCGAGCGAGAGCCGCGTGCCGTCGAGGCGGTGGCGCAGGGCGATGCCCGGCGGGGTCTCGCCGCCCATCAGGAAGCGGCCGATGGTTTGCAGGAAGTCGCCGTAGCCTTCCCAGCTTCTAACAGACTGGGAGTGGTCGCCGCCGAGCGGGAAGGAAACCGCCGCGCTGCGGCCGATTCCGCGCCGGGCGTGGGCGACGAGCGGGGCGAGGTATTCGTCCGCGGAGATGAGCGAGACGGTGGCCTCCTCACGGGCGTAGGAGAGGTTGTAGCCGTCGGTTTGAGGCATCCAGTCGATGGGTTTGGGCGAGATTTCCGCCCAGCGGCCGGTGGCCTGCACGTTGACGGGATCCGTGATGAAGGCGGAGCGGGCGATGGTGACGGTTTCCTGGGCGAAGATCTTCGGCACGTCCATCGGTTGGTCCGAGAAGAAGATGCGGCCCTTGCCGCGCTTGGCGATATCTTCGAGGAAGGCGGCGTCCGGGTCCGCCTTGGTGCCGAGGCCGATCACCGAGATGGTGCAGCCCTCGTCGGTCATGGTCTGGATGAGTTTCCTGTAATCTCCGGGCTCCTCGCTGTCCGCCGCATCGGAGAACAGGATGACGTGGCGGGTGCCTGCGGGTGACTTGCGGAGTTCCTCCCATGCGGCCTTGAGTCCGGTGTAAACGAAGATGCCGCCGCCGGCGGATCGCACCTTGCGGACGCGGGCCCCGAGTTCGGCCTTGCGTCCGTCGATGCGGGTGAGGGGGACGACCGTGACCGGCTCGCTGTCCACGGCGAAGACGGTGACCTGATCCATCGGGCCTAACAGATCGATGGCATCGGCCGCGCCGGAGTTCGCGAGGTCCATCTTGGTCTTGCCGCCGCCCACGCCGACGGCCATCGATCCGGAGCGGTCCATGACGATGGCGAGGGCCACGGCCAGCTTGCGGTGCTCGGATTTCAATTCCATGGAAACGGGCAGCAGCGCGTCGATGGACGATTGAAAGTAGCCGCCGGAGCCGAAGGCGTGTTTGCCGCCGGCCATCATGAATCCGCCGCCTTGCTCGCGGACAAAGAAGTCGATGGCCCTGAGGAAGTCGTTGGGGATTTCGTGGGCGGGCACGTTGTTGACGACCACCGCGCGCGCGCCGCTGAGCATGCCGCGGTGGAGTTTCGAGGGGTCCATGACGGTTTCCACGGAGAAATCCATGGCCTCCATCGCCTTGGCGAGCGGGTCGTCCTGATAGCGGGTGATGAGGATCATGCGCGGGCCGCCGGTGATTTCGATCCACTTCGCGCCGGTGTTGTTGCCCGGGTGGGCGTCGTCATCCGGGCGGATCTCGGCTTGGTATTCGTAGCCGCCGGGCTTGCCGATGCGGTCGGTGAACTCGACGGTGGCCAGCCCGTTGGCGAGGGTGACGGAGGATTCGGTGAGCGTCCGGCCGTTGCGCCGCAGGATCAGTGGAAAAGCGGCGTCCGCCGCGCCGCGGATGGTGACGGAGATCAGGAAGGGCTCGCCCACCTGCACGCGCTCGGGCAGGCGCACGCGGGCGACGCGGAAATCGTTTTCCTTCTCGTCGCGGATCAGTCGGAAGTCCACCGGCACGCCGCGGGCCTGGAGTTGGGAGGCCGCCTCGTGCAGCGGTTCGGTCGAGAATCCGTCGGTGAAAACCAGCACCCGCGAGGGTTTATCCCGGTCAACCTGTGCCGCCACCGAGGCGAGGGCGAGGCCGGTGCGGGTGAGCTTGCGCGATCCGGTGAACGAGGAACCGTCCGCCCCGAGGTCGGCCACCTCCGCGCCGTAGTTGATGAAACGCAGGGTGTCCCCGCGGCCGGGCTTGGATTTCTCCAACAGCCGCTGCCACTCGGGCAGCCCCTTGTCGATGAGATCCTCGGTGGACTCCGAACGGTCTAACAAAACGTGCAGGTCCAGCGCGTTCTTCTGTCGTGTGATGCGCGGATCGGCCAGCGCGAAGACCGCCAGCAGCAGGATGGTCGCGCGCAGCGGCCGGTGCAGCTTCAGCCCGCGCCAAAACCACCCGGCCAAGGCGAGGGCGGGAAGAAGCAGGAAAGACTCGGGCGAGGTGAAGGTCATGCGGGCTGGGCCTTGGGTTGGGAGAAACGCCAGGCGATGAGCAGGGCGGCGATGAGGAGCATGATCCAGGCGCGCCAGAGCGGGTCCGGGCTGGTGTGGCGCTCGATGGAGGAGGAGCCGGTTGCGGAGTCGGGCGACTGCGGCCCGCAGTTCCGGAAGTCCGCCTCGCGGGGATCGCCGAAGTGGACGGCGGCGTCTAACAAAATCGTGTCGCCCTGCCTGATGCGCATGAAGCCGGGCGTGGGAATGGCGTTGCGGGGTATGGTTTTGGCGGAAACGGGCAGGGGAGTGCCGGTGGCGTCCGTGGCGCTTACGGTAACGGGAACATCCGGCATGGTGGTGACGCGGATGGGCTGGCCGGCTTCGAGGTTTTCGGAAACGGGGGCAATCTTCGTGTTGCGGAGGGTTTCGGCGAAGCGGTGGAGAAGGACGATGAAGGCGGGCTC
Source organism: uncultured Luteolibacter sp. (assembly GCA_964554865.1). GTDB lineage: Bacteria > Verrucomicrobiota > Verrucomicrobiia > Verrucomicrobiales > Akkermansiaceae > Luteolibacter. Next base: position 16,411 of record CAZKQK010000069.1, read on the forward strand.
GCGCTCGAGGTTCGAGAGGGTGGGATCGAAGTTGAAGAGCAACTGGCGCTTGTCCCCGGACTCGCGCAGCAGGATGAGCGGCCGCAGGTCCTGCCGGAGCAGCACGAGGTCGGCGGGCAGGCGCTCCAGCGAGATGGTTTCGCGGGCGAGCAGCGATTGCCAGTTGAGGCCGTCCACGAGCGGATGGGTCTCGGCGACGATGCCGCCCTTGAGCCATGCGCCGGTGCGGGTCTCGTCCTCGACGAAAACGATGGCGTTCCCTTCCGGCAGCACCGGATCGAGGGGATTGTAGGAGGTGATGGCGAGGTCGGCCGATGCCGCGTCGCTTCCCGGGACGGTGGCATCCAGCGACTTTACCAGTCGCCCGGCGAGTGGCTGGATGGCTGGTGGCGAGGAGTTGAAAACCACCAGCGACTTCGGTTTCGGATCGACGAGTGGCAGCACGTCGTCGAGCGGGAAACGGTCGGCGGAGAGGACGACCCGCACGTTTTCCTGATCCTTCGGAAACGCGGCCTGCACGGTGATGATGGCCCCGGGCGCGATCTCGATCGGACGCGGTTCCGAGCTTCCGGCGGCGCTGGCGACCGACCAGGTGCGCTTGGCGGCTTCCTTGCCATGGTTGCGGATCATCGCCTTCCACACCCTCGCGCCCCCGATGTTGGTAAAGGTCACGCCGGTGAAGCCGACGTTGTCGAGCGCCTCACCCACGGCGAGGCGGCGGGCTTCGAAGGGCAGGGACATTTCATCCGGCGTGTCTGTTAGATAAACCGCGGTGCCCTCGCGCGAGACCAGCGAGCGGGCGAGGCGCAGGGCCTGGGTGGGGTCCACCGGACCATCGCGCGGCTGCCAATCGCGCAGCGCCGCCGCAAGTCCCTCCGTCGAGTTTCCGGAAAACAAACGTGGTCGCTCGGGCACCGCTTCCAGCACGGTGAGTTGAAATCCCGCCGCCGCGCCTTTCCAACCCGGCAGTTGGTCTTCGAGCGCCTTCACCGCCTTCTCCTTGAAGACCGTCATCGATGCGGACGAGTCCACGACCACGGCGATGCGCTGCACGCTGTTCTCACGCTGGTAGCGCGGCTGGGCCAGGAACCACGCCAGCAGGATGACGGCGAGCAATTGCATCCACAGCGGAATCGATGGGATCAGCCGTTCGAAGCGCCGGCCCTCGGCCGCCTCGCGGCGGGTGTGTTCCAGAAGGAAAAGCGTCGAGACCGGAAGCTCTTTCGCCTTGCGTTGGAGGAAATGGATGGCAAGCACCGCCGGGATGCCGAGCAGCGCGAGCAGGCCAAGTGGATTTCCGAAAACGGGCATGGGGTCAGGACTATGGGGATGGGATCGTTTTCGGAGAGATTCAGCCGATGTTTCAAGCCGCCTCAAGAGCACCGGCGGGGACCGCCTCGCGGAAAAGGGCGGTGGTGAGGTCTTCTTCGGCGGGGATGCGGGCGAAGGCGGCCTGGTGGCGGCGGGTGGCGTGTTTCCAGAGGGCGAAGTGGTTGGCGTAGGATTCGAGGTAGCGGCGGAGGGTGACGGGTTCGATGCGGTGGGGGTGGCGGGTGCCTCGCTCCGGATCGATGAACTCGTGGTTGCCCGACCAGTCGGGGTGTGCCTCGGCATTGATCCAGGGGCTGAAAATGATGACACTGCCGTGTTTCCGGCCGAGGTGGCGGAGCATTGGTTCCGGATCGCCGGGGAAAAGAAGATCGGAAAGGAAAACCCGGATCGAGTTGGCACGCGGCGGCACCTTGGTGAGGTCCGGCGCGGCGGCGGGGTCCGCGGCGGGCATGGCGCGCACCAGGTCATGCCAGCGCAGGGTGGCCACATCGGCGGGATCGAGGCGTTTGAGCGTGTCTCCGCGCAGGGCGTGGATGATCACGGATGCGCCGGCGGCCGAGCAGCCTTCGCAGAGGAGGTGGAACAACTCGGCGCCGCGCCTGGCCTTGGCGGGTTCGAAGAACATCGACTCGGAGGCGTCCAGAATGAGATCGACGACCGGCCGGACCTCCTCGCGGAAGAGTTTCATGGTATAACTCCCGGTGCGGGCGTAGGCTTGCCAGTTGATATGCCGGGGATCGTCGCCGGGGACGTAGGAGCGGTGGTCCTGGAAATCGAGTGAGGAACCGGTGCCGCTGCCCGCGAACTCCCCGGCCTGGCCCTGCCACGAGCGGCTGCGGAGCGGCAGGCGCAAGCGTCCTGCGGCGGCGATGGCGGCGGCGCGCGCCTGTTGGAGGTCGGCGGCGGTCATGTTTCGTCGCTTGCGGAGTGGATCCGGCACTTCCGGATGTCGATGAGCGCCCTGGTGATCAGGATGCCGGCGAGGATCAGATCGACAATGACCACCGCGCCGAGGATCACCGGTTCCGGGACGGCGCTTTCCTCAAGCATGGCGAGGAATGCGAGCGGATGCCATGCGAAGAACCAGAGGAACCAGCCGTTGTTCATCGAGTCCGCGAGGCCGGTCAGCACGAGGCAGAGAACTCCGGAGCCCACCATGAGAAGCAGGTAGTGGGCAAGGCGCTGGCCCTCGCCCCTGAAGAAAAAGACCTGCCAGACAGCGGGGAAGAGGAAGCCCCCGAATACCGCCAGGATGGCGATGGATTCATCCGTGTCCATGCGGCCATAGCCGCCGTTGTCCAGGTAGCCGTGGATGACCACCACAGCGAGACCGGTCGCCGCGATGAGCAGCCCGGCGAGCAAACCGGAGGGCCAGGTGGGATGCAGCAGCCAGCCGATCAGACGTCCGGGCGGGCCGAAGCGCGCAAATGAACTTGTGATGGTGGAAACGTAGGGCGCGGAGTCCGTCAGCGCGGAGATTGTAGCAGGCGTGGCCACGATCAGCGTCATCATCATCACAAACCACAGTTCCACCTGCGGATGGAATCCCGCGAGGCAGATGAGGATGAGCAGGACGAAGGCGATGAGCCTGCGGGGCAGCGCGTGGTTTTCCGCGGCGGGGGCGATCAGGGAGGCTCCGAGCGAAAGCATGTACGCCCCCAGATAGGTGATGGCGAAGGCATAGGCGGCCACGCCCACGCGCGACTCGGTGGTGGCAAGGCTGAAGGCATCCAGGAAACCCACGGAGCCGCCGCCGACGCGGATGAAAAACATCGCCTGCAGGCCCATGATCATCAGCACCGGAATGCCGAAGATCGGCAGCAGCGAGCGGATGATCACCGAGGAACAGCCGGACAGGCCCACGGTCACGGCGGTGAGGGCCATTGAAGTCAGGAAGATCATCATCAGCAGGACCACTTCGCCAATCAGGTTCATGCCGCCGAGGAAGTAGCGGAGGATCAGATAGGGAATGATGGTAGAGAGCAGCAATGCGGACTGGCTGATGATGGCCACCCACTTGCCGAAGACGATGCGCCACGCGGAAAGGCGGGTGAGGACCATCATGTCGATGGTGTTTCCCTTGACCTCCGAGGACAGCGCGCCAGTGCCGCGCAAGGGCTGGACGACGAGTACCGCGATGGCGAAGAAGCTGAAGATGATGCCGGAGATGGTGGAACCCACCTGGTCCGAGGAGGCGGCGGAGGCCGAGAGCAGCATTACCGCGAGGAAGATCTGGAGGCCGAGGAAAAGCGCGGTGAAGGCCTTGGCCCGCATGCCCTGGCGCAGTTCCTTCACCAGCATCGGCGAGACGCGATCGGAGAAATCGGATAGATGGGTGACAGACATTTCGATAACTGGAATCCGTGGTTTGGAGGTCCGGGTGATGGAGTCAGATATCCGCCGCGCCGGCGGGGAGAGGGGGTGGGGCGACCGCTTCCTTGCCGGCATCGAGGCGGCCGAGGATGTCGATGAAGGCGTCCTCCAGGTTGCGTTGCTCGCGGTGGAACTCCACGACGCGCAGGTTGTCCCGGATCATGCGGGCGAGGACACCGGCGGCCTTGGCGGGATCATCGGTGTCGATGCGGATGCGGCCGCCGTGTTTGCGGGCCTCGAGAAACTCGACGTCCGGCTGGAGCACGCACCAGTCGGAGACCGCCTGCGGATCTCCGACCACCTGCACGTCGTAAAGCACGCCGCCGACGCCGTCGGAGCCGCGCTTGAGGGTTTCCGCGTCGCCGTGGTGGACGATGCGGCCGTTGTTGATGAAGAGGAGCGAATCGCACATCTCGCCGAGTTCGGAGAGGATGTGCGAGGAGATGAATATGGTTTTCCCCTCCCGGGCGAGGACGCGGATGAGGTGCTTGAGTTCCACGCGGGCCTTGGGATCGAGACCGGCGGCGGGTTCGTCCATGATGAGGACCTGCGGATCGTGCAGCAGGGCGCGGCCGAGGCCGAGGCGCTGGGTCATGCCCTTGGAGAGCTTGTTGGAGAAACGGTCGGCAAGCGGAACGAGGTCGGTGAATTCCATGACCTCCTGGATCCGTTGCTTGCGCTCGGCCCCCTTGTATCCGAGCGCGCGGGCGTAGAAGTCGAGGTATTCGAGCACGGTCATGTGCTCGTAATTTCCGAAGTGGTCGGGCATCCAGCCAATGAGCCGGCGGACTTCGGCGGGTTGATGGACCACATTGATGCCGCACACCTCCGCCGAGCCGAGCGTGGGGTAGTCCAGCGTGGCGAGGATGCGCATGGTGGTGGTTTTCCCCGCGCCGTTGGCTCCCACAAATCCGCATACCGAGCCATGGGGGATTTCGAAGGTCACGCCATTGACCGCCTGAAGCGCGCCGAAGTAGCGGTAGAGATTGTTTACTTTGAGGGCGGACATGGGTGACGGGAAATCTTGAATTCTAAATTCGGAACGAAGAAGGGCTGCTTGAGGGGTTTGCGGGAGGTGACATCGCGGACGAATCTTCCGTTTCGAATTTCATGCCTCGGACTTATTGCCTCATGACCGCTCCCGTGATGACCGTTTGAGTGTCCCGCCAGCGGATGCCGGGGAGGGTGTCGATGGCCGGGGCGGATGAGGTGAGGGCGATGAAGTGGCCGGGGCGGTTTTTCGCGCGGTTGAGCATCTGGCGGTTGCGGTTGGTGAAGGCGTTGGCCCGCTTGGCGAGTTCGGGTTCCACCATGGTGGCGTCCACCGGGGTGGTGGTGAAGGGTTTGCCGGTGGATATGTTTTCCGCGCGGTGCCATTGCCGCGAGTCGTCGAGGAAATAGAAGGTATCGACCGGGAAATCGAAGGTGGAGACGAATTCATCGGGTTTGGCGGTGCGTTCGATGCGGCCGCGGGTGGAGATCACGGCACTGAGCGCGTGGCCGTGCTCGGAGCGGCTCTGCCACCAATCGCCGGTGGCGGTCATGCGTCCGCCGGAAGGCTGGAGATTGAATGCGCCACGGGTGCCGTGGTCCCCGGTGTAGCGTGCCCAGCGGCTTTTGCCGATGGGTACGGGGACGAAGAGGCAAGCCGGATCGACGGTGAAGCGGGCGCTGGTGAGAATGCCGGTGCGGCTGAATTGCTCCTGGTGGAGATAGGCGGCGTTTTGCCCGCCATCGGCTCCGATTTCCATCAGCACGCCGCGGGCGCCGCGGCCGCCGAAACCGTCCTGGAAAATGATAAGTACCACCAGGATGAGGCTGGCGGTGAGCGAGATGACGGGAGTGGTGACAAAGAGCCGGTGGCGTCGGCCGGATTTGGCGAAGACGAACAGGTTGACCGGTCCGACGAGGATGCCGAAGACGATGAGCACGGCGATGAAGATGCCGTAATTGAACGCCTGGCTGCCGAAGTGGGCTTGGAGTGGCCAGCCTGAGCCGTAGTCCGAGCGAATGGCGGCGACACGGGAGGAACTGCCGGCGGAGCTGATGGCGGCGGCGGCGGGCAGGCTGAGGTCAGGGGCGATGGAATGCAGGCTGATGGTGCCGTAGCCGGTGTTTTCGGGAAGCCCGAGGCTTGCGAGAGTGCCGGAGGACGCCGAGTAAACCACCAGCCGGCCGCCCAGGCGGACCCATGAGAGGATGGCATTGCGCGAGCCGGCGGGCATGGCGGTCCAGTCGGAGTCCGTGAGCATCACGCAGTCGTATCCGGAGAAGGCCAGCCAGTCGGACGGGAGTTGTTTGGGATCGAACTTTCCGGCGAAGGAGGTGTTTCCATAGCGCGAGCCACCGCGTTTGGTGATCTCGGCATCGAGTTGCGAGGCGTTTGGCGTGAAGAGCGCCTCGCTCAGGATTACGGCGGAATTCGCCGCGCCGGTTTTGGCGCGGAGGGAGTTTTCGGCCTCGCCGAGTCCGCCGACGAGCTTGACATTGACCATCTGCTCGTCGTGATAGGTGCTTGGGCTGGAGCAGAGCGGCACGAGGATGTCCGTGGTGACGGTTTTCCCGGCCGGGGCCGGGAATTCGAAGTTCGAGCTGGTGGACAGGCCGTTCATGTAGCCCGGCGAGCTGTTGAAACGGAGCTGGATCGCGCGGTTGTTCCCGAGGTTGTTGGCAATCTTGACCCGCACGGGCAGGAAACCTCCGCGAGAGGGCTCGCTGAACAGGGCGGTGACCTCGACGTGGGTGTCGGTTTTCGGATCGAACACCTCGCGGATGAGGTTCTCCTGGGCGGAGAGCCCGGTGACGAGGAACAGGGGCAGGAGCAGTCTCATGGATGATCTGTTAGGAATGGGCCGGGCGCCTGTTTTCGGCGGCGATGACCTTGGGCGTGGCGTTTGATTGGAAGGGAACCTCTTCGAGCAGGTCGCGGATGATGTCCCTGGCGCTGCGGCCCTCGACCTTGGCATTGTAGTCGAGCACGACGCGGTGGCGGAGCACGGAGGGGGCGATGGCTTTCACGTCCTCGAAGCTGGCATTCGCACGGCCGTGCATGAGGGCGCGGGCCTTGGAACCGGAGGCGAGGGCGAGTGCGGCGCGCGGGCTGGAGCCGTAGCGGATGCCCTTGGCGGCGGCGGACTGACCGGGATGGGTGGCGTCCACGACGCGGGCGATGTAGTTTGCCACGACGTCCGGCAGATAGATGCGGCGGGTGAGTTCCAGCAGGGAGTCGAAGGTTTCCGCGGTCATGACGGGATCGACCGTGGGCTCGGTGCCGAGTTCGCGGCCGGAAACGATGCGCTGCAGGGTGGCGACGTCGTTGCGGGTGACTTCGAGTTTGAACAGGAAACGGTCGAGCTGGGCCTCGGGAAGAGGGTAGGTGCCCTCAAGTTCGATGGGGTTTTGGGTGGCAAGGACGAAGAATGGCTTGGGAAGCCGGTGAGTCTGGCCGAGCACGGTGACGCGGCGTTCCTGCATGGCTTCGAGGAGCGCGGATTGGGTTTTGGGCGAGGCGCGGTTGATTTCGTCGGCGAGGACGATGTTGGTGAACAGGGGGCCGGGCTGGAATACGAACTCGCGGCGGCCCTCGATTTCCTGAAGCACCGGGTTTCCCGTGATGTCGCCGGGGAGGAGGTCGGGTGTGAACTGGACGCGTTTGGTGCCGAGGTGGAGGAGTTTTGACAGGCCCTTGACCAACTCGGTCTTGCCGAGACCGGGCAGGCCTTCCAGCAGGATGTGGCCGCGGGCGAGGACGCCACAGAGCACGAGGTCGATGAGTTCCTGTTGGCCGAAAAGCACCTCGTTGAGGCTGGCGGTGAGGGAGCGGAGGTGTTTGGCGGCGTCTGCGACTTCCGTTTCGGTGGCGTGATCCATGGCTGATTGCTCCGGAAACTAGCAGGTCGCCGGTGTTTGGGAATGCAGAAGAGATGAAATCCGCGTGAAAACCGGGTTGGCGTCCGGAGATGGCGTTTTCAGGCCGGACGGAAGTGCTGGTCCGCCCATTCCGCTGTCTCGGGTATTTCCCGCCCCGGCGGTTCCTACTGGAAATTTCCAGGGTCAGCGCCAAGCTCCGCCCATCATGAGCATTTCCACCGGCGATTACGAAAAACTCGGTCAGTTCTACCTGGGGCGGGGTTACGACATGGACACCAGGCGGGCGGATGGCGACCTGCTGCTTTACGATTCCAAGGATCTGGTCACCCACGGCGTCGTGCTGGGCATGACCGGCTCGGGAAAGACCGGCCTTTGTCTCGCCATGTTGGAGGAGGCTGCCATGGACGACATCCCGGCCATCATCATCGATCCGAAGGGCGATATCGCCAACTTGCTGCTCGCGTTTCCGGATCTCGACGCCCGGAGTTTCCGCCCATGGATCAACGAGGACGATGCCGCGAAAAAGGGCGTCTCCCCGGATGAACACGCGGAGAAAACGGCGGCCATGTGGAAGAAGGGTCTCGAAGAGTGGGGGCAGGGGAGCGGGCGCGTGAAACGGTTCACCGAAAAGGTGGACATCAACATCTTCACGCCCGGCAGCAAGGCCGGCATCCCGGTTTCCATCCTCAGTTCGCTTGACGTGCCGCCATTCGAGGTCATGGACGACGGCGAGTTGCTGGGCGAGAGGATAGAGAGCACCGTTTCATCGCTTCTATCGCTGGTGGGTGTGGGCGCGGATCCGATCCAAAGTCCGGAAGCCGTGCTGCTATCGACCATTTTCCAGAAAGCCTGGGCGGATGGGATGGGCATCACATTGGAAACCCTGGTGCGGCATATCCAGAAACCATCGTTCGACAAGGTGGGCATCATCGATCTCGATTCGTTCCTGCCGGAGAAGTCCCGGCAGACGCTCGCACTCAAGTTCAACAACCTGCTTGCCTCGCCGGGCTTCTCCACCTGGCTCGAAGGGCCGCCGCTCGACATCGCGAAAATGCTCCACACTCCGGAGGGAAAACCGCGCGTGTCGATCTTTTCCATCGCCCACCTCGGTGATTCGGAACGCATGTTCTTCGTCAGCCTGCTGCTCAACCAGATGCTCGGCTGGATGCGCGCGCAGAACGGCACCACTTCCCTGCGAGCCCTGCTCTACATGGACGAGATATACGGTTATCTCCCGCCGACCGCCAATCCGCCCTCCAAAAAGCCGATGATGACGATGCTCAAGCAGGCCCGCGCCTTCGGTCTGGGTGTGCTGGTGGCCACGCAGAATCCGGTGGATCTGGATTACAAGGCGCTGTCGAACATCGGCACCTGGTTTCTCGGGCGCTTGCAAACGGAGCGCGACAAGCTGCGCGTGCTCGACGGGCTCGAAGGGGCCGCGGGATCGCAGAACGCGAGGTTCGACCGCTCATCGATGGAAAAACTCATCTCCGGTCTCGGCAACCGCGTGTTCCTCATGAACAACGTGCACGAGGACGGCCCGGTCCTGTTTCACGTGCGATGGGTGATGAGTTATCTAACAGGGCCGCTCACCCGTGGGCAGATCAAGACGCTGATGGACCCGAAACGGCCGGCGTTTGGCGCGGCTCCCGCGCAAGGCACGACTGCCGCGCCCGGGTCCAATCCGATGGCCATGCCCGGGATGGCCGCCGCCGCGGTGACAGCCGCGGGAAACCGCCCGGCGGTCGGAGCGGGGGTGAGGGAGGTGTTCCTCGCACCCGCGGGAGCGGGTGATGATATCATCTATCAGCCGCATCTGCTGAGAACCGCCACCGTGCATTTCTCGTCCGCAAAGGCCGGGCTTGACGACAATCGCCCGGTGCGTCTGGTCAATCCGATCGTCGCCAAGGGCATCGACTGGGAGAAAACCCTGCCTCCACCGACCACCCGGACGGAGGACGGGCCCGTGGACGGCGCCACGTTTGGCGAGCTGCCGGGTTTCGCGATGAACGCGGCGAACTACAAGCAGGTGGAAAAGGACTTCGCCGAGTGGCTCTATCGCAACGAGCGCGCCGAGTTGTTCACCTGCCCGTCGCTCAAGGCGTGGTCGAAACTCGGCGAGTCCGAGGGAGACTTCCGCGCCCGCCTCACCCATCGGGCCCGCGAGGTCCGTGATGCGGCGGTGGAGAAAATCCGCGCGGCCACCGCGAGGAAGATCACCACGTTGGAAGGCCGCCTGCGCACGGCCGAGGGGCGGCTTGCCAAGGAGAAGGCCGAGGCGAACTCCGCGAAAATGCAGGCGGGCGTCTCCGTCCTCGGCGGTCTGCTTGGCGGATTGTTGGGCCGCAAGGCGGGACTGGGATCGATCACCCGCGGTTCCTCGGCGATCGGCAAGGCCACCAGCGCCTACAAGCAGCATCAGGACGTGGCCAATGCGGATGTCAAGGTCACGGGAATCGCGGCGGAAATCGATGCTTTGCAAAAGGAACTCGAGGCGGAAAGCGCCAGGCTCGCCGAGAGTTATGATTCCGCCAACCTGCCGGTGGAAACCGAGTCCCTCAAGCCGGCCAGGATCGATGTGAAGGTGGAAACGGTGGCGCTGCTGTGGCTGCCCTTCGATTCGCGCGGCGAGCGCGCATGGTAGGGGGATTTCCGGTCTAACAGAAACCGCGGCCTCAGCGCGCGGATTTCGCGGTGCGGAGAAAGTCCTCCATATCCGCGCGGTTGCGGGTGTTGAGGATGTCCTGCTTTCGCAGCCATCCCTTGCGCGCCAGGCGGATGCCGATGCCGAGGTGGTGCAGGCCCTTGGTGGAATGGGCGTCCGGATTGATGGCGCAGAGCACGCCCTTGTCGCGGGCGCGCTTCCACCAGCGCCAATCCATGTCGAGGCGCTGGGGATTGCAGTTCAGTTCGATCACGGTCCGGGTCTCGGCGGCGCAGTCGATGATGGCGGCGTGGTTCACGGCGTAGGCGTCCCGTTTCAGCAGAAGCCGTCCGGTGAGATGGCCGAGCATGGTGACGTGCGGGTTTTCCATCGCCCGGCAGATGCGGCGGGTCAT
>CAZKQK010000070.1:0-27020 GCA_964554865.1 uncultured Luteolibacter sp.
GCCGGGTGCCGCTCAACGCCAACGACATTCTGGACGCCGATACCGAACGCGGCCAAATCAACGCGCTGATCCGCCTGATCGACAAGGCCGACGAGGCGCTGGAAACCGTGCTGCTCAGGGAATACCGCGAGGCATTCGAAACCCTGCTCGACCTGGCCAAGCCGGACCTGCGGCAGAACAAACAGATCCGCGGCCGTCTCACGCCGGAAACCCAGCGCAAGGTCGGGCAGATACTCGCGGCCGTCACGCTCACGCCGGCGGATCTCGCCGTTGCCATCCCCGCCAAGCAAGCGGAAATCGAGGCGCTGGAAGCCGCCAACCCGGAAGGAGCGCAGGAAACCGCCGCCGCGCAAAGGAAGCTGGTGGAACTCTACGAGGAACAGGTGGTGCTCGAAACCTTCGGCGCGTTCTCCAGGCTGGACGCCGCGCAAACCGCGCGCGCCTACGAGCAACTGCAATCCGTCTACATCACCGGCCGCACCACCCGCCGGATTCTGGATGAGGCCAGGAAAGAGGAAATCAACGCCGCCAGGAAGGAATTGCTTGCCACCCTGGCACACGCGGATCAGGCGCAACACGCCACCCGCACCGCGGACAAGGGCGTTCTCGACCAGGCGGAAGCGTGGCGGCTCGTCGCCTCCGACCTGCAAGCGCTCTATTTCCTCCAGCTCCACGCTCAGGAGCAATACCGTCCGGCGCTCGACAAGTTCGGACTCTGGGCGGAAGAACACAGTGCCCAGCTTTCCCCCGACGAGAATGCCAGGTTGCAGAATCTCTTCAGGGAGGGGATGCGGAACATTCTCAGCAGCACAACCACGCTTGAGCTCGGGATCGATATTGGCGGTTTGAGTGCCGTCCTGCTTGGCAATCTGCCACCTGGCAAGGCAAACTACCTTCAGCGCGCAGGTCGTGCCGGCCGTCGAGCTGACGGCACCTCGGCAGTTCTTGGATTGGCGGGACAACCTGCGAGCCATCCGTCAGTCCTTCAAGGACGCAATGGAAGGGTGGACACAAATCGTGTCCGAGTTGGTGACAACCTGGCAGGAGATTCCTTCGGTCGCCCCGCAGGCTGCGGGGAGCGGGCCATACAGAGCGCAGGCCAATGCGGTTTTTTTCCAATTGCTCGCCTTGCACCGGTTGACCGTGATCGAAGCCCTCGCTGATGCGCGAGTGCTACCCAGATACATGGCGACGCCCGCCGAGAATGCTGACGGCACGGGTTTCAGCCGCAACCACGTGGCGCAGAACCGGGATGTGGAGGTGGCATCACCGAGTGGAACAACGGAGCCAACCGGACCTCGGCACCCGATCCCAGCGAAAGGGAACAGCGCCGCGCCATCCAAGGCACGATCGACATGCTGGACAGGACCGGCTACGCCGAACGTTATGCCATCTTCAACCGGGTGGAGGACTGCCGCATGGTCCAGCGGACGGATCGCTGACTCCCGCCGGCGGGGCGGTGAGCCGGAAACCGGAACCGCATCATGCCCGGTCAGTGAGCGGCGGCCCGGACTTGAAACGGTCCGCAAGGGGCAGAACCACCATCAGCAGCGCGGGCAGGAAGGTGAGGGTAACCACCGAGGCGCAGGCAAGCCCGGCCAGCATGATCACACCGAGGCCGCGGTAGAGTTCGGTGCCCGCGCCGGGCAGCAGCACCAGCGGCGCGAGGCCGATCAGGGTGGTGGAGGTGGTCATCATCACCGGCCGCAGGCGCGAGGCGATGGCGTCCTTCACGGCGGCAAGGGTGTCCATCCCGTCGCGCCGGTTTTCCATCGTGCGGTCCACGATGAGGATCGGGTTGTTCACCGAAACGCCTAACAGAATCAGGAAACCGAGCATGGTGATCATGTCGAATGGCTGGGAGACCGGCGCGATGCCGAGCAGGGGGAGCCTGCCGCCTATGAAATTCAGCAGCCACAGGCCGACGATGCCGCCGCTGATGCCGAGAGGCACGGTGGCGAGGATCAGCAGCGGGGCTCCCCAGTGGCGGTAGATGATGACGAGTTGAAGATAACACAACACGACGGCGATCCAGAGATTGCCCGCCAGCGACGCGCGCGTGGAATCGAGCTGGTCGCTCGCCCCGGTAAGGTCCACGGCCACACCGGGCGGCAGTTGGCCGCCGCGACGCAGGGGTGTGACCACCTCGTCGCGGATTTTCGCGACAGCCGTTTCCAGAGGCATCGAACGCGGCGGCACCACATAGAGCGTGACGGTGCGCCTGCCGTTCACGCGGCGAATCTCGGCGGTATCGACCGTTTCCCGGATGTCCACCAGCGAGCCGAGCGGCACCACGCCGCCGCGCGGCGAGTGGACGGGAAGGTCGGCCAGGCGGTCGAGCCGCTGGTTGTGAAGCGCCCGGCTGAAAAGGAACATGTCCACCTTTTTGTCATTGAGAAAGAACTCATCGACAAAGGCTCCGTCGGTGAGCGCGGCGGCGGCATAGCCGAAGTCCGGCGCGCCGAAACCCATCTCGGCGAGGCGGTCCCACTTCGGCCGTATCTCCAGCAGCGGCTGGCCGAGGGTGAGCGACGCGGGAACGGAGTTGATACGGGCCTCCGTGATCACGCCGCCCGCCGCCTGATAGACGCTCTGCGCGGTCTGATAGATCTCCGGCAGGCCCGGGCCGCTGATGTTGAGCGCCACCGCGCGGGTGCCGCCGTCATTGCTGGAGATGATCGACCCGCGCGAGGAGAAGGCGCGCATGCCGGGAAACTCGCGGAATCGCCCGTCGAGCAGGTTCATTAAGGCATCGATGTGCTTCGGGTCCTTCGTTTCCGAAATGATTCGCAGGGACTGCGGCTGGACGCCGATGGAGACGCGGGAAAGTGCGGGCAGAGCGGTTTTTCCGCTATCGAAATCCGCGGGATCGAAGTCGAGAGCGGGCAGCAGTTCCGCCTCAAGCCGCCTGGCGATGCCCCCCATTTCCTCCAGCGAGTAGCCCGGGGGGGCGATCATCGTGGCGAAGACCTTGGCCTCCTCGCCCTCCGGCAGGTATTCGGCGGACGGCATGAGAAAGAGCAGCGCGGCCGTGGTGGCGGATACGGTCACCGCCAGGCAAACCAGCCGCCGCCATGGTCTTTCGATCAGCCGGAAGAGCGGGCCTAACAGAAACTGCCGGCGGGGCGGAGGCGGCGAGAAATCCCCTCCCCTGCGCCAGGCGAAATTCGCGTAAGCCACCGGGACGAGCGAAACGGCCACCACCATCGAGACGGCGATGGACGAGGAGATGGCGATGCCGATGTCCGAAAACAACTGGCCGGCCTCCTCCTTCACAAACAGCAGCGGCAGGAAGACCAGGACCGTGGTCATCGTGCCGGAAAGAACGGCCGACCAAACATGGCGTGTGCCGTCGCGGGCGGCATCGAAGCGGGATTTCCCCTTCTGTCGCTGTTGCTCGATGCTTTCCAGCACCACAATCGTGTTATCAATGGTCATGCCGATGGCGAAGGCGATGCCGGCAAGCGAGATCACGTTGATGGTGCGGCCGAACAGCAGCAGTCCGAGGAAGCCGGCCACGGTGCAGATCGGCATGCCCGGCACGCCGATGAGCGTGGCGGAAGGCGAGCGCAGGAAGAGAAACATCACCAGCACGGCGAGCACCGCGCCAATGAGAATGTTGTTACGCACATTGCCCACCGAGTCCTCGACGTGGCGGACGTCGTCATTGCTCAGATACATGCGCAGGCCCGCGGGATCGAGAATCTCCGAGTTGATCTCATCGAGCATCGGCAGCACGGTTCTCTTGATGTCGATGACGTTGGAGCCTGTCTGGCGGATGAGCCCGAGGCGGATGTTCGTTTCGCCATCGGTGGAGGAAAGGTTGCGCAACTCGGCGTGGCCGAGACGCACGGCGGCGACGTCCGAAAGCCGGGTGATCGAGTCCCCGCGGCGCACGATGATGAGGTTTTCGAGTTCCTCCAGCGTGGCGAAGCGGCCAACGGTGCGCAGCAGGTAGCGGCGCTTGCCGCTGTCGATATCGCCTGCGGAAACGTCGGTGTTGCGGCTGCGGATGGCATCCCGCAGGTCGGTGAGGGTGATTCCGCGCTCGGCGAGTTTCGCGGCATCGGTGAGGATCTGGATCTGGCGCTCCGCACCGCCGCGCACCTGCACCTGCGGGACTCCGGGCACGCGCTCGAGAACCGGGCGGACGTTGTCATCCACGAAGTCGAGCATCATGTTGATATCGACGTTCTTCGGGTTTCCCGCGGCGGGCACCACGTTGAAGGCGAGAAAGGCGTTGTATGAAAACGAGTCGCTGCGCAACACCGGTTCATCGACGTTTTCCGGATAGGAAGGCACCTGGCTGAGCGCGTTGTTCACGCGGAGGAGCGCCTCGTTGATATCGGTGCCGAATGGAAACCCGAGTTCGACCTGGGCGCGGCCTGTGGACGCCAGCGAGGTCATGCGCCTGAGATTGGGAAGCCCGCGCAGGTAGTTTTCCTGCTCGATGAGGATTTCCTTTTCCACATCCTGCGGCGTGGCTCCCGGCCATCCGGTCTCGATGGTGATGATTCTGACATCAAGATCGGGAATCATCTGCACCGGCACACGCAGGGCGGAGATGATCCCCATCAGCAGGATCATCGCGGTGATGACGGAAACGAGCGTACCGCGCTTGAGTATCGCCTCGATCATTGTTTTCCGGCTTCGGAGTCAGTGGAAAGCACCTTCACCGGCTGGCCCTCCTCCAGGCCCTCGTTGCCCCATACGATCACGCGTGCGCCGGCATCAAGTCCGGAGGTGACTTGTATTATGTCTGCCAGCGATTCACCCGGCACCACGCCCTTCGATGCAGCGACCACCCGGCCATCTTTTTCACCGAGCGTCCAGATCCTGGCGCTGCCATCGGGAAATCGCACCACCGCGTCACGAGGCACCTGCACAACCCGTTTATCCGAGCGGATTTCGAAGACCGCCCTCCCCGACATGCCCGGCCCGGCATTCACGCCGGCATCATCCCATTCGATGCGCGTGAGAAACGTCCGGGCCACCGGATCCTTCACCGGCACGGTGGCGGCCACCCGTCCCTTGAACTCGCGGCCGGGAAACGCGTCGATTCGCACGGTCACGCCGGATTCGCCTCCGAGCGCGGCGAAGTATTCCTGCGGCACCTGCACATCAAGCCGCGGGTTGTCGAGGGCGACGAGATCCGCCACCGGCGTTCCGGTTTGCACCCACTCACCCGCGTCGGCAAGACACCTGCTGATCACGCCGTCGTAGGGGGAGACAAGCCGGTGCCGGTCGATGACGGAGCGCTGGAGTTTGGAACGCGCCTCCAAATGGCTGGCGACGGCCCGTTTCACCTCCACGGCGCTGGCGCGGCCGTCGGCCTCGGATTTCGGAAACGCGCCGCGCGATGCGAGCGTACGGCCCTCGGTGAGGAGCCCCCCCCCGAAATGCGCAAGGGGCGATGCCGCTGCCGCGCGATTTCGTCATTCGGGCGTCACCGAATCACGCCGGGCGCAAGCGGCCACCGCGATTCCCGGGCGAAGTCATCCTGGCAGATGCGCCCAACCTCGCGGATTGCCGCGGTTATCGCCCAACATTTCCTCACCCATGACCGCTGGTTCATCCTTCCGGAAACCGTTAGCCATCACCTTTCCAGCCGCCATCCATTCGCACGCCCGCACCACCGCCAACGATGGCGATTGGACCGCGCAACCGGCGGCGCCCGGTGACGCGCCCGGCACCGGGGAGAACCGTGCGAAAAACCGCCGCGTCGAGAAATGCCCGTCACGCGCCTTGAAACACCTTTATCGAATCCTTTCACATGAATCGCCCTAACAGCATCTCCGCCATCATCGTTCCCCCCGGGTGCACCGGTGGCCTTGTCCCCGCCGTTTTATATCCGGAACGGTCAGAGCACCATCAGCACGCCGCGATCCGCGGGCAACTTCACCGGCATTGACTGCTTCGAACTCACCATCAGCGCCCCCGCCGGGAAAACCAACCCGGACCACACCATCGAACCCGAATGCCAACCGACGTCGGACGCCCGGGAGAAACGGCGAATTCCCCGCGCTTCGGCGTCGAGGATTGACCACAGGGCTTTTCGTTCCTTTCGGGCATCCTGCCACGATCCCGTAGCCGGTATTCCGAATGAATCGCTCTCCTGCGTGAATTTCGGGGAAATCCGTGGTTTACAGCGGCACGATTGTTGCTTTGAGTATTTGGGTTCGCTGGTTACTGGTGCCAAATCCCCTCCCCCCGGCCATTGGCGGATTCCCTGCAAATACTTTGGAGAAGTTAGATATTGACTTTCCCCGAGTTTGGGCGCACCAAGTTCATCGAACCTCACGGACTTGATGATTCCCCTGCAGATGAGCCCTCTCCCCAGTCCCCGGCCCGAAGCCGAGGCGGCCCCCCAGCCGTCGCGCGAGGGATTTGTGGATGATGAGGTGGTGCTTGCACTGGTTGCGGGCACCCGGACTGCCGGAAATCCCACGGGCTTGGCGCTGGCTGTGGACGAGGATTTCGCCGGCTGGTGCCTTGAAACTTCCAGTTTTTCCTATGCCCGGACCAAGCCGGTCATTCCGGAGGAACCCCGCCGCGCCGCGCCGCCCGAGTTGGAGCCCGGCATCGGAGCACCCCACCATGGAGGCCACCGCTGGTGGATGGCCGGTCTCGCGGGTGCGCTTTGCACCCTGCTGTTCTCGTCACTCGTGCTGTCCCTTTCGGATAATTTCCTGAACGAATCGGAAGGCATTTCCATCATCCGTGTCCCTGCGAAACCCCAACCCGCGAATGACGGAAAGGACGCCGATTCACCGGAACTCACCGGCAATCCTCCTCCTCCGGCAGCGCGCTGAGCAAGGTTGGCCGCGGCATTGACGCCGCGCACCCCACGCCCCATCCTGCGCGCCCATGTCTCGCCCGGGCCTCATTCTCAAGCTATCCTGTCCGGATCAGCCGGGCATCGTCGCCAAGATCGCCAATTACGTCGCGGGCCATCGCGGCAACCTGATCGAGTTCAACCAGTTTTCCGACCAACTCGGCGCGAGGTTTTTCGCCCGGCTTGAAATCGAAACTTCGGAACTCGACGTGGACGCGCAGGACTTCATGGACGGCTTCGGCACGCTCGGCCGCTCGCTTCAGGCAAACTGGCATTTCCGCCGCCTGCCCTACCGCATGCGCACCGCCGTGCTGGTCACCAAGACCGACCACTGCCTCAACGAGATCCTCTGGCGCACCCAACTCGGCGAACTGCCCGTCGAGATCACCTCCATCATCGGCAACCGCCCGAACTGCCGCACCCACGCCCGGAACGCCGGCATTCCGTTTCACGAGATCGACATGGACGCTGACAACGCGGCCGGATTTGCCGAAATCCGCCGCCTGATCGCGGAACAGGAGGTCGAACTCATCGTCCTCGCCCGTTTCATGCGGATCCTGCCGGACGATTTCTGCCGGGACCACTCCGGCCGCATCATCAACATCCACCACAGTTTCCTCCCCGCCTTCATCGGCGCCAATCCCTACAAGCAAGCCTACGAACGCGGCGTGAAACTGATAGGAGCCACCTGCCATTACGTCACTCCGGAACTCGACGCCGGGCCCATCATCGAGCAGGAGGTCGAGCGCGTGCATCATTTCCACACGCCATCCGATCTCGTGCGCCTCGGGCGGAACTGCGAGCGCGTCGCCATCGCCAGGGGCATCCGTTATCATGTCCATGACCGCACCATCATCGACGGCCACCGCGCCATCGTCTTTCCGGATTGAACCCGCCGCCCGCCGGAGTTCACACTCATCCCATGGCATGGCGCATCGACGAACAGGTGATCCGCGGGGAAATCGACAACCGCACCTGCGGGCAGGTGACGGGCAGGATCTGGTTGATCGGCCGCGAAGAGCCGGTCGAACTCGATCTCAAGGGCGATGCCTGGCACGATCTCGCGGGACATTTGCTGCGATTCTCCAACCCGGACCCGAAGCCCGCCGATCTTTCCGGACTGAATGCCCGCCAACGCGGAGTGGTCGGCGATATCACCGCCTCACGCAAGGTGCGGGTGCCCGAAGTGCCGATGGAGGACCTGATGGATATCATCGCCGCGCGTGCCGACTTCCCATGGCATTGGGCGAATTCGCTCTATCTCGAATGGTTTTCCGCAGCGAACGGCCGCGTCGTGATAGAATCCGTCTCCTATCAACTCGATCTCGACGGCGAACCCGCGTGGATCATGACCGATGCCGACGAGGCCGAATGCCGCCGGGCGAATGGCCAGGCCATGGCCTCCGGCGCCGGCCTGCCGAATGATGATGACGAGGACGAACCCACCACCGTGGCCGAATCGGAAGCGGACGAGGAGGACGCCCGCATGCAACTGCTGCTGGACCGCGTCGGCGCGCGCATCGAGCGCGAGGGACCGGAGGAGGCCGACTTCGATCTCATCCACGAGGAGGAGCGCGCCCGGCTAAAACGCGAACGCGGCGGGGTGGAACCCGAACTGACACCCGGGCAAGAGGAGGAGCGCGCCCGTTGGATCGAGGAAATGAACGCCATCTGCGAGCAGGCGCTCAGCGAGGCGGGGACCGACAAATGGAAGGACGATTCCGAACCCACCGACGACCGCCACCCGCTGGTGATCAGCACTTGCGACTTCGCCGTGGAACTCCGCCACGACCTGCAGACCGGAGGATGGCTTCCCGCCGATGCGAATCAGGAACATCCGCTGCAGGAAATCGCCGATGGCGTGATGATCGCCGGGGTCAAGCTCGGTGGCGCGCTCGGCATGGCAGACAAGGACCAATGGCCGCCCGACCCGATCATCGCCGGAAACGCGCTGGTGCGGCTCAAAAAAGCGCGTGCCCATTTGTGCGATGCCCTCGCGGGTCTCGATGCGGCCGCCGGGGAAGCCCTCGCCACGCCCAGCTGGCGGGCTCGCGCGAGCGAGCGGGTGAATGCCATCCTCGCCGATGTCCGGCAACTCATCAGCGAGGCGCGCGGCGTCCTGGAAGACCGGGAAAGGGGCCTCTGACCCGATGTTTCGGCTTCACGCCACCATTCGCACCCCGTAGTTTCACACCCATGGATGTCGGCATCAAGCAGCGGTTGGATGAATTTATCGAGCGCAAGGGACTGCGCCGCACCGGCCAGCGCGACAAGATCGCCAAGGCGGCCTTCTCCAGGGACGAGCACTTCACCGCCGAGGAACTCTTCGAACGCGTTCGCCGCAGCGATACCGAAATCTCCCGCGCCACCGTCTATCGCACGCTCAGCCTATTGGTTGAAGCCGACCTGCTGCGTGAGATCGATCTCGGTGAAAACCAAACCACCTACGATCCGAACTTCCTCGACAAGCCCTCACACAACCATCTCGTCTGCATCGATTGCGGAAAGGTGCTGGAGTTCGAGGACGCCCACATCGACCTGCTGAACGATTGCGTGACCCGCCGCCTCGGATTCAAACCCGTGCGCCAGACCCTCAAGATCGAGGCAAACTGCGAGCAACTCAGGAAAAACGGCCGCTGCCCGAATCTCATCGCCACCCGCCTCAGCGGCAAACGCCTGCGGCGCAAACGCTGAACCGGCGCGCTGGAAACACCGTTCCCCGCTTTGTTTCCCGGCTTTGGTGATTCGGAACGGCGGATCCCGGAATGGAACTCCCGCCACCAGGTTCATCGATCGCTACCAACAAAGCAGCCGCATGCCCGCGAGAAAGGCGAAGCCCACGATCATCCACTCGAATGCCGCCTGCGGCACATGACGCACCAGCCGGCGGCCGCCGAAAACACCCAGCACCACCGCCGGGAAAAGGCGCGCGTTTTCCCACAGACTCTCCGGCGTGATCAACGCCAGCCGCGCGTTGAGCGGCACCTTCAGCAGATTGATCAGCAGGAAAAACCTCGCGCCAATCCCGATGAGTTCCATCTTGGGAACCCGCCGCGCCAGAAGATAAAGTTGGATCACCGGCCCCGCCGCGTTTGCCAGCATCGTCGAGAAACCGCCGAACACCCCTGCGGAAAATCCGAAGCCCCGCGAGCGAACGCAGCGGCCGAACACCTGCGGAGCGCGGCTGCGGGCAACTTGCAGCGCCACCATCAGCAGCACACACCCGCCGATGACCCGTCGCGCCGCGGTGTTGTCGATCCACCCGAGCATCCACCACCCGGCAAGCAGACCGAGAAGCGCCGGACCTAACAGTTTCCACACCGGTTTCCACGACCCGTGCGCGCGGAACGCCGGATACGCCAGCAAATCCGCCGCGATCAGAAGCGGCAGCGCCAGCCCCACCGATTCCCTCGCGCCGTAAAGATCCGCCAGCAGCAACACCGAGACCATCGATAACCCGCTGAATCCGGCCTTCGAAAGTCCGATGCAAAACGCCGCCAGCAAGGCCACAAGATGGAACGACGTCATGCCGCGCCGGATCATTCCCGCCCCCGCCCCCCCATCAAGAACAAACCGCCAGGGTTGCGTCTTGATGCTCAATGTTTTCCCTGAATTTTAAGGAACCGTCACTTTGAGAGAGTTCACCATGGAGGAAATCCATTTCAGCGCCCGCGCCCACGACCGCATTCTCAAGCTCGCCCGCACCCTCTCCGACCTCGCCGGTGCCGGGGAAATCCGCCCCAACCACATCCTCGAGGCCATCCAATACCTGTCGCTGGACAGGAAACTGTTTTCATAAAAACGGTATCCATAGTAAAGCAGCCCTGTTTCCCTGTCCTGGTATTTCGTCGAGAAGCCCCATGCCGGGGCGACGAATCCTGAAACGCCCTCCTTTGTCACGACGTTGCCGAAGGGATCGTAGTCGATGCGCTGGAGAGTGTCGCCGTTGGTGGCGGTCCAGGCGATGATGTTGCCGTTGCCGTCGTAGGCGGGGAAGAGATGGGTGATCAGTGACGAGTGATCAGTGATCAGAAGAAGACCGCCGACGCCGCCCGCACCCTGGAGGGTGCCGCTGAGGTCGAGGCCCCAGAGGAGGGAGGCTTGAAGGTTGAGGGATGAAGGTTGAGGGATGAAGGTTGAGGGATGAAGGATGATGGTTGAAGATGGCGACGGGGTTCCAGCCGTTGTAGAGGAAGCGTTCGTCGCTCACAAGAGTCCAGGTGCTGCCGTCGGTGGAGCTGGAGACTTTCTTCCGAATCCGGCGGCTTTGCCAATCGTAGGTGTTTTCGATCTTGCGGCGGGGGACTCCGGCTGCGGCGGCAAGCGCGGTGGTGGTTTGGGTGATGAGGCGGTTTTCGGCATCCCAGGTGTTGGTCCAGCGGCCGTCGTCGAGGAGGTTGCCGTCTTCGTCATGGATGGGAGTGAAGCTGGCGGGCGGCAGCCAGCAGTGGCCGGTGGCGTGTGGAGGAACTCCGGGTGGTGAGGTGATGTTGAGGTCAACCCATGCGCCGTTGGTGTTGGTGGCGGTGGCTTCGGCGTGGTGGAAATCGCCTTGGGTAGTGACGGAAGAGTTGCTTCCGTTCACGGCGACTCCCACGGCGTCCGGCGATCTGACAAGGACGTCGAAGCTGCCGGGGGTGGTGATTTCCGAATATTGATTCAAGGCGTTCGGCTGATAGGTGGTGGTGCGCGGGTTTTGCCCGGATGAGTCGCCGCCGGATTTCGCCCACTGGCGGTTTCCGATTCCATCGAACTGGTAGCCGAATTGCAGGCCGGCCGCAAGGCTGCCGTTGGCGAGTTTTTTGACGCCGGAGGTGACTTCCCTGCGGTCGTTGTAACCGTAGTTCCAGCTCGTGCCGTCCTCGCGGGTGAGTTTTTCGCGCAGGCCGCGCTCATCAAGCATGTAACCAGCGGAGGCGGCGATCCGGCGTCCGCCGCCATCCGGGACCGTGGTGACGACGCCGGTGGTCCGTGCGGCCAGATCGACGGCGCGGGTTTCGATGCGGGGTGTGCCGCCACCCGCGATGGCCTGGCTGGTTTCCCGGAGGATGCCGGTGCCGGGATGGTATAAGTAGCCGATTTGATGATCTCCCGAGGTGAGGCCGCCGTCGTCGCGGACCGTTTCCCAAGAAGCTCCGAGCCGGTTCTGCGTTTTCAATCCGGGAGGCATGGCTTCTGCGGTTGGCTGCAACTATTTATTTGTACAAATAATCCGGATTTAATTTCTCGTAAATACGGAATTCTATAACCAAATCGTCACCATTCCGGTTGTCATCGACCTGATTCGGACCACGGGACCAGACATACATAATAGTACCGTCTGTCATACAGTGGATTGGATTACCCCATCCATCATCATAATTACGCTCGAACATATCCTTCGGAATTACGTTTTTGACCAAAAGATTCCTATTCTTGTTATTCCCCAAATCCACATCAAGCATACTTAAGTCCAGATTGCTGAAAATAGCGTTACACGCACCTAGAGTATTTTTTGTAAGTATGTGCGCCCTGCCATCAAATTTCCTTTTTTCGCAAGACAGAGTGGAAGCCAGGGGAAGTATTACAAAAGATAGTAAATATGTCGAATGTCTCATTTCAGTGATTCGTGAATTTCGTGCTTTGGAGGAGCTACATACTGAAGGCCAACATCATTCAAAGACCCAGTGATTTCATAGCCCGATACCTCATTATGATCACAGGAGAATCTGATGCACAATTTTTTTGATTCCGCTATTTTATTTAACTCTTCAGCAATTTCACCGCACCTGATTTGCGCGCCTATAAGATTGCGGACGCGGGCGAAATCCGCCCCGGTTATCGGAAAGGTCGTGTTTACATACAGACCCATCTCCCCCTTCATTGTCGTTTTTCCATCTTCCCATGCAGAAGCCCAAGCGGCAGCCGCAAGCATGTATGATCTATCATTTGGCGGGAGAATAGCAAGCCTCTTTTGTAGATCCCTTTCAATTGATTGAAGAATCGTATACATGGACTCAAATGCGTATGCCATCCCTTCATCTATTCTTTCAGGAATCGGAATGCGTCCAGAATTGGCGTAAACATGCACAAGTTCATGCATCACCGTGCTCGGAGTTGGAGATCCATTGAATTTCAATGTTCTAGTAAGTGGATTAAACGAGTTGCTTCCTCCATATGTAGCATTAACGTCACTGCCAGTATAACCAATTGCCAGCTTGGTCCACGCACTTACCATTCCGCTTGAAAAGCCTGTAACCACTCTGGTAAGGTGCCCACCAGCAATGGTTAAATTACTGATTACCTCTCCGTGTGCAGGTCCAGTTGGAGATAGGCCGAGACCGTCAATGATGTTGACTTGATTATTGCCGACCAACGAATACACATTGATACCACCCATTTCCCCAATCGGATCTTTTGACAGCCACCTTCCCGTCACCGGATCATAAAACCGGTATCCATAGTAAAGCAGGCCGGTTTCCCTGTCCTGGTATTTCGTCGAGAAGCCCCAGGCCGGGGCGACGAATCCTGAAACGCCCTCCCTCGTCACGACGTTGCCGAAGGGATCGTAGTCGATGCGCTGGAGGATGTCGCCGTTGGCGGCGGTCCAGGCGATGATGTTGCCGTTGCCGTCGTAGGCGGGGAAGAGATGGGTGATCAGTGACGAGTGATCAGTGATCAGAAGAAGACCGCCGACGCCGCCCGCACCCTGGAGGGTGCCGCTGAGGTCGAGGCCCCAGAGGAGGGAGGCTTGAAGGTTGAGGGATGAAGGATGAGGGTTGAAGATGGCGACGGGGTTCCAGCCGTTGTAGAGGAAGCGTTCGTCGCTCACAAGAGTCCAGGTGCTGCCGTCGGTGGAGCTGGAGACTTTCTTCCGAATCCGGCGGCTTTGCCAATCGTAGGTGTTTTCGATCTTGCGGCGGGGGACTCCGGCTGCGGCGGCAAGCGCGGTGGTGGTTTGGGTGATGAGGCGGTTTTCGGCATCCCAGGTGTTGGTCCAGCGGCCGTCGTCGAGGAGGTTGCCGTCTTCGTCATGGATGGGAGTGAAGCTGGCGGGCGGCAGCCAGCAGTGGCCGGTGGCGTGTGGAGGAACTCCGGGTGGTGAGGTGATGTTGAGGTCAACCCATGCGCCGTTGGTGTTGGTGGCGGTGGCTTCGGCGTGGTGGAAATCGCCTTGGGTAGTGACGGAAGAGTTGCTTCCGTTCACGGCGACTCCCACGGCGTCCGGCGATCTGACAAGGACGTCGAAGCTGCCGGGGGTGGTGATTTCCGAATATTGATTCAAGGCGTTCGGCTGATAGGTGGTGGTGCGCGGGTTTTGCCCGGATGAGTCGCCGCCGGATTTCGCCCACTGGCGGTTTCCGATTCCATCGAACTGGTAGCCGAATTGCAGGCCGGCCGCAAGGCTGCCGTTGGCGAGTTTTTTGACGCCGGAGGTGACTTCCCTGCGGTCGTTGTAACCGTAGTTCCAGCTCGTGCCGTCCTCGCGGGTGAGTTTTTCGCGCAGGCCGCGTTCATCGAGCAGGTAACCGGCGGAGGCGGCGATCCGGCGTCCGCCGCCGCCATCGGGAACCGTGGTGACGATGCCGGTGAGCCTTCCCGCCAGATCGGCGGCGCGGGTTTCGATGCGGGGTGTGCCGCCACCCGCGATGGCGTGGCTGGTTTCCCGGAGGACGCGGGTGCCGGGATGGTATTGGTAGCCGATTTGATGATTTCCCGAGGTGAGGCCGCCGAATCTGTCAAAATTGTCGTAGCCATAACTCACATCTTCCAAGGACGTGCTTCCCTGCTTGAGCGTCTGCCGGAGTTTGGCGTTTTCATGACAAGCGAGAGGCCGGGGAGGATGCCATGGCCCGCGGCGTAGGCGGTGGAGGCTTCGCCGGTTAGGGAATCATAGGTGAGTGCCGTGACATTGTTTCCTTCAGTGACGGTGCCGGGGCGGCCGAGGCGGTCGAAGTTGGAAAATGATACATCGGGCGTGTTGTCCGTGTGGGTGATGGAATTCAAATCGTAAAAGGAATTGTAGCCGTAGTCGGTCCTGATTCCACTGCGCCGGGTGCGGGATGCCATGTTGCCATCGCCATGATAGGTGTATTTCACGCCGTTCGCCTGGCCGTGGTCTTTCTTTTCGAGCAGCAGACCGGTGGGCGGATCGTGGACCCAGGTGGTGACGGCGGTCTGGGCGCCGTGGGTGGTGAGGGTTTCCCGGTCGCCGAAATCGTCATAGGTGTAGGCCACGGGATAGGCGGCGTTTCCGCTCACGGAGGAGACACGGCCCGGCAGGTCATAGGCCGTTTCGGTGACTTTCCCGGCGGCATCGGTTTGGGTGTGGACGAGGCCGGCGGAGGGGTGGTTCGCCGGATAATAGGTATAGGTCACGGACTGGCCGAGGTGATCGACCACCTTTTCCACCTGTCCCGAATTATTATAACCGGTATGGGTGCTGGCATTGCGCGCGTCGGCATGGCGGATTTCCCTGCCGAGTCCGTCGTAGCCGAAGGTTTCGTCCTGTGCCGCTCCCGGAAGGCTCCGGGCCTTGAGGAAACCATTGATCATGATTTCGGTGGTGGTGCCTTGCAGCGAATTGCCGGAGGTGGTGGTGACGGTCTTGTTGGCAGGATCGTAGGAAGTGAAACGAGTGGTGGTGACGTTGGCGGCGTCGGTGAACTCGCTGGCCTCGCCATCGCCGGCCCACAGCCGGACGGCGGAGGTGGTGGTGACGGGAGTGGAGCCCTGGACGTAGGTGCTGCGGGTGTTGATCTCCCAGAAACGGCCGTCGCGCTTCTCATAAGTCCTCGCATGGGTGCTGTAGCGGTCGTTCGAATTCGCGACCAATGGACCTGTGTGGGTGGCGGTGCCGCTGGCTGACCAGGTTCCGAACAGATCCGACTCCATGAGTTGATGGATTCCGGGCCGGGCGGATGAGGTGATTCCCATGAGTTTGCCGGTGGTGGAGTCATAGGTATGCGTTTCCGTCACGTCGGCCTGGCGTCCTCCGGTGTCGTTGGGCGGACCCGGCCGGCGGATGGAGATGGTGCGGCCAAGCGGGTCGGTGACGGTTTCCATCCATCGCGCTCCATGGCTGCCGGAAACGGCGGGACCGCTGGAGCGGGTGGTGACCTCATTGCCGGAAGCGTCGATGGCATAACCGGCGAACCCGCGGATGACGCCGCTGCCGCCGCGTTCCTTGAATCTCCCGTCCAGATAGCGGGTGGTGGTTTCGGTGACGCCGCCGGGCCGGGTGATGGTGGTGGTGCGCCCGCCCTCCGTGTAGGCATAACCCGTGACGGCGCCGGTTTCGTCGGTGGAGGATACGATCCTGCCGCGGAGGTCCCGCGTTTCGGAGGTGGTCAATGACAGTCCGCCGCCGGAGGTGGTGATGGTGGTGGTCAGTCCGTCATAGGCATAGCTGCGGGTGATGGCCGAGCCATCGGGGCCGGGAAAGGTTTCCGTGGTGACCCGGTCGAGGAGATCACGCGCCGTGGTTCTGACGGACCCCGCCTCGTCCACATTTTCCTCCCAGCTGCCGTCGGAGAGCCTTGATGAAACGGCCACCACCCTGCCATCCCTAGTTTCGGTGATGACTTCGCCCTCGTCGCCGGGCAGGCTGGTGTGTGACCATACGGTCTGGGTGGCCACTGCATATCCGGCTCCGTCGAGCACCTGGGTGGCGGTGCAAACCGCGCGGTCCCTGGAATCGTAAATAGTAACTTCCCGCGTCACCGCGCCGGGGAATCTGGCTCCGATGACGGCGGGGTGGAGTATCAGATAGTCCGAATCATAGAGTTGCAATCCGGGAACTTCGCCCGCGCTGTCGCCCCTGGTGACGATCTCCATGACGGCCTTGCCGTTCGCGGCGGGAGTGAATCCATTCTCATCAATCGTGCCGCGGGTGTATTCGCGCAGGGTGGTCACGCCGCGCCCGTCGTCTTCCAGCAGGACTTTCCCGCGGAAGCCTTCGAACACGAAGCCGGATTGGCTGACGGAAGTGGTCCGGGTGGTTTCCTCCATGTTGTATGTCTCGGTGGTGGAGTCGTAATTCCCGGATGAGGCGACACTTTGGGAATGCCATCCGACGACGACGGATCCGACCGTGCTTGTGGAGCTGAATTCGGTGCGGGAATCGCGGCGGATTCCGGTCATGGAAGCCAATGAGGGAATCCAGGCGCTTCCCGGAAACGGCGTGTCTCCATAGGGGCTGTAAACGCTGTGTTCCGTGGCGCTGTCATATTCGAAAAACCTCCATGATCCGTCACCGTTGAGGGTCCACTTTTTCCGCCCGGCCGGGTTATGGCCGTGGGTGGCGGCCGTCTCGCCGCCCTCGGTTTCCATGATCACGACTTCCACTTCATTGACGGTCGCTGTTGTGGAGGAATCCGATCGAACCAGTTTCCATGTCCCGGCTGAATTCCTCTCGAAGCGCTCCGAAGCCGTGAGCCAGCCCGTGCCGGCGGCGGCGATGGTCACCTTGTCGCGGGAGCCCGCCGGAATGTTCTCGGCCTGCCAGGAATTCTGCGTGTCATCATGGGTGATGCGCGACTGGTTGACCAAGACCCCGCCCCGCCTGCGTTCATAGAGCACGCTGCCGGCGCTCTCCCGGGTGATGGTGACCTCATCGAGCAGCGGCAGCGGGGTATCGTCGGTCTTCGTCAACGGATACTCGCCCGCGGCGTCCGGCGCGCCGATTCCCGTCGCGTCATAAACCCGCCAGGTCAAAGTATTGGTATCCGCGAGCGCCACGCCCAGCGCTTCGCCGGCTTTCAATTGCCGGAGCGGCTGGCCGGGATCCGCGGGAAACCTGTGGCCGGTGCCGGCGAACAGCGCATGGGAATTGATGTGGAGATGTTCCGGATTGGTGGCCGCGGCCAGGTCCGGCGGCAACCAGGTGATCCTTGTCGGCTTCGAGCCATCATCGCAACACGCGTTGCCGAATGGCAGGGCGGCGGAAATGGACGGCAAGCCCGACAGGCCGCGCTTCAGCGATGGCGCGGATCGGGATGCGGACAGGGTCGAGTCCCCGCAGGAAACACAGGACCCGCAGGAACCCTCCCCACGCAGGGTAAAGTAAGTGGTGGCGTCTTCCCCGAAGAAATTCAACAACCCGTCCCTGCCGTAATCGATGCGGATATAAACATATTCCCGGGCCGGGATGATGGGCGAAGCCGAGTGCCACAAGTTGTCGGCTCCCCGGAAATAATCGGGATGATCCCTGTCACGAACCCAAATTTCGGTCGCCCATGCGGGCGGGGTGATCCTGACCGACGTTATGCCCGAATCAAACGCGAAATCCTCGGATTCGTATTTGTCATACTTGGATGATACGAAAACGGGGACACCCTCCTCAACGAGACAGGCGACAGGCTTTTCCGCCCGGGCATTGTGCGGCCAGACTTCGTGAATGAACCAATCCCCGCTGGTGGTCGCCACGGCGCCACTCGGCCCTGTGAAATTGACGGGGAGAGTAGGAAACCTGTATTCGGGTTCCAGAAAAATGGTGTGGAACGATGCCGTGAATATGAGGTCGATGACAGATGACTCCCCTCCTTTGCAGGCTGAAAGCATTATGCCGGACAGCAGAGCCAGCCTGGCGTTTCGAGAAATTATATTCATAAGTTACACATGATGTTTCCAAGGCTCACTCCATCACCGAGAGCACACGGAACGCGGCTTCGGTTGTGGATACCCGGGCGACGAGCGGATCCGGATCCTCTCCATCCGGGATGCCGTCCCCGTCCGTGTCCATGAGGAAGGGGTTCGTGCCGAGCATGAATTCCTCGGCGTTGGAGAGTCCGTCGCCATCGTAGTCGGCCAGGGGGTCGGGGCCGGTGACGGGAATTCCGAATTGCGTCAGCCAGGCGATGAACGAAGTCTCCCACGCGTCGGGAAGGCCGTTGCCGTCGCTATCGCCCGCCACGATGTTTTTCACGAAGGGATTGCCGCCGAACAACTCCACTTCGAAGGAATTGCGGATTCCGTCCGCATCGAAATCCGCGTCCCGCGCCTCCTGAAGGGTCGTGATCGCGGCGTCATCGCTGGAATGCAGGCGGATGAAAAACCTGCGCTCGCCCTGGGTGTCGATGCCGGCGCTTTTCAAGCCCGGGCCGAATTCCATCAGCGGGGCGTAATGCCAGTGGACGAGGTCGAGGCTCCACTGGAGGAAGTAAGTCCGGGGGGGCTCCGCGCCGATCCAATCGGCATTCCAGGTGTTGCCCGCCCCTTCCGTGAAGGACACCCGTTGCGGGGCGGGCGGCTCCGCCATCGACAGCATGGAAGCCGCGACAAGGAGCGGGACGATGCGAACGGGCATGGGTTTCATGGCTTTCATGGTTTGGCCCCCGGTCCGAGGTTTCGCGCACCCCTCGGAGAGGGCGCATCGCGTTTCCAGAACCGTATCTTCACATCCTTTGGTTTCGGAGGATTGGCCAGCAGGTATGCCTTGCGCTCCTCGCGGGCTTTGATCCGGGCATGATGGGCGGCTTCCATTCGCGGTCCTTCCACCCGGTAGAGTTCGTGCATTCCGGCGATGATTTCCGCGCCCTCCGCATCGGACGCGTTGTCTTCCGCGATGATGAAGGCGGGACCGCCGCTTGCCAGGTCCGGGAGATCGGGGATTTCAGGCGCTTGGTGTTCCCCGTGATGTTCCGCCAGCCATGCGGCCCTTGGTCGCGCGCTCTGATTATCGAGTCCCATCACGAGGCCGTATTTCCGGATTTCGCCGTCCGCACGCTTCACCCGATAGGTGGCGAACCCGCAGAAATGATTGAAATCGAGGTTCGACCAGGCGGTGATTTTCCGTTTCTCCCCGCCGACGGGGTAGCACCTGAGGAGCGTCCGCGAACGGTCGTAAACCGTGGCGGAGATGTAGACGAGTTGGGTTTCCCGGTATTTCGCGCCGGACTCCGCCATCCGCGCCAGCACGGCGGGATCGTCCGGCGGCAGCGCGGGCAATGGCGGCGGAGGATCGGACAGGCCGGGATCCTTCACCAACTGCACGGTGACGCTGATGATTCCTTCCGGCGCGGGCAGCCCCGGCATCTCGGGGGATTCCACGACGTGGACGCGTTTGGTGACGCTGCTCATCACCTCGAATGGGATGGGTTCCGGTTTCGGCGCCGGCAACCCCGGCTTGCCATCGGCGATGCCGCCGGTGATCCGGGTTTCCATGTCGGCGGCTTCGGCTTGATCCGTGGCCGCGACCGAATCCTCCGGCTCCTGGGCGTTGGCCGGAGAAGCCGCAAGAATGGCGATCACACAAAAGGTGGGAACCGGTGTTTTCACGATGGCGTTAGATTGGGAATCATCCGGCGGATGTCAAGAAATGCGGAGTGAATTCGGTATAACCCGGCAACCCGAAGAGGTATTCGGCAGAAGGGCGGGAAGAAACGGAATCGGAAGGGATTCTCCATGAGCAGCAACGGATTGGATATTGGAGTGCCGCACAATGACGGCACCCGCAAGCCGCAGCCCGTTTAGCGGAGCGGTACGACATCGGGCTGGCGACGCGATTCCGGAGGAATGTTGCTCACACTTGTGATCCGAATCCGGATTCCGGACGGATAGCCTGCACGGCTTATGCGGAACAACCGCGCTCAAAACATCATCGGCTCCCGCGTCCGAAGCATCCGGAGCGGAAAGAAATGGACCCAGGCGGATCTGGCCCGGAAGTGCCAGCTCAAGGGCTTTGACATCAGCAGGACGGGAATCTCGCAGATTGAAAGCTTCTTCCGCCGCGTGACCGACCACGAAATGGTTTTAATCGCAAGAGCGCTTCGGGTTCCGGTAACCGACCTGATTCCCAAGCGCCTTCCACCCTGGACGGGGCGCGGAAGCAAGGAAACCGACGAAGGAACCGAGTGAGGACGCGCCCTGCGGGCTTTTCGTGTGCGCGTGTCTTCGTGGGGTCTTGCGGTGAGGATTTTTCATGGCTGCGCCACCGGGTCCGCGCGGAAGCCATCTTGCTCTATATAGAGAGCAAGCGCAAAATGTCTCCTTCCTGATTTTTTTCTTTTCATGCCGCCGGAATGTATTTTCCGCCTGCCGTCCCCGGATCTTCTGGAAACCCTCTTGGGGATCAGGATGTGGAAGTGCTGCTTGGAGTCGTTGCGATACTTCGGAAGACTCGTCATCAAAAAGAATATACCTTGCGCGATCTGAGTGGGAAAATGGGAATCGCCAACTCCTTCATTTCCCGTGCCGAGCGTGGCCTTTCCCAACCGGGATTGGTCGTGTTGCTTCGCTGGTGCCGGGCTCTGGATCTCGACTTCCAGATTGTTTTCGCGGAGGCCGTTTCCCGGAGAAACAGCGGGACACTAGGCACCCGATCAAAGACGGCGAGGTTTCCTTCTCCGGCGACGGAATGACCGGGGATGCGGCTGACAAGATTATTGGAAAAAGCAAGGAAAGAGGCGTTTTCACGATGGCTGGAGGTCGGGAATCATCCGGCGGATGTCAAGAAACGCGGAGTCGCTTTGACGTAAGCGGATGCCTGAAGGCGCTTGAGCGCCAGAGAGGATGCTTCGGGAAGGTGAAAGACCTTGTTTTCCATGGTGGGTTTTCTGCGGATGGAACGCCTTCCCGTTTGATCCGGAAATCGTCAGCAAGCTCTTTGGGCGGATCGGCGACGTCAAGGAAATTCGTACCATAGTACGAGGAAATGCGTGATCGCGCCTGATAGGCTGACCGCTTGGATTCATCGGACAGCCAGCAGGAGCT
Organism: uncultured Luteolibacter sp.; assembly: GCA_964554865.1. Classification (GTDB taxonomy): domain Bacteria; phylum Verrucomicrobiota; class Verrucomicrobiia; order Verrucomicrobiales; family Akkermansiaceae; genus Luteolibacter. The sequence goes on from CAZKQK010000070.1 coordinate 21,527, forward strand.
GAAACGCATCGTCGGCCGGACACTCGCCCGATTGAGGCGCGATGCGGGCATCACACAGGAGAAACTCGCCGAAATCGCCGGACTCGAACGGGGATACATCTCCCTGATCGAACGGGGCCTGAGGATGCCCACCGTCGATACGGTATTCAGATTGTGCCGGGGATTGGAATCCCGGCCATCGGAACTGATCCGGGCCGTGGAAACACAGGCGGAATGGCGGTGAGTCACCACGATCCGCCCGGCAACAAGAGGGTTTCCGCGTGATGGGCCAGGGGTTAAACCGATGATTCCGGCCCGTCCAATCGTCGGGAGGGCGCGGATGGAGCATTGTTTGGGATCTCTCTCGCCGGACGTGGCTGCGTGAATTTCCAATAGGCGATTTTCCCAACCGATATCGTCACCGATATCATCTAACCGCCCGCCAGCGGTTTCTCGCCGAACACCTTGATCGGGTGCGGCTGGCGTTTCCGGCGCAGGCCGAACTGCCTCACGGCGTGGCGCTGGAGATGGGCGGCGGCCTCCTTCACGTCGTCGGTGAAGAAGATCAGCTCGGGATCGTCCGGGCTCATCATTCCCTCCTCGGCCATCCGATAGACGAAGTCCATCAGCGGCTGCCAGTAGTCGCGTCCCATCAGGATGATGGGAAACCCCTTGAGCTTGCCGGTCTGGATGAGGGTCATCGTTTCGAACATCTCGTCGAGCGTGCCCGCTCCGCCCGGCATCACGACGAAGGCGTAGGAATACTTCACCAACACCACCTTGCGGGTGAAGAAGTAGCGCATGGTGACGGATTTCCGGACGTAGGGATTGAGTTCCTGCTCGAAGGGCAGCTCGATGTTCACGCCCACCGAGCGTCCGCCGATCTCGAAGGCGCCCTGGTTTCCCGCCTGCATGATGCCGGGGCCGCCGCCGGTCATCACGGTGAATCCGAGCCTGGCGCACTCCGCGCCCATCTGCCGCGCCATCTCGTAGAAACGGGTGCCGGGTTTCGTTCGCGCCGAGCCGAAGATGGTCACGCATGGTCCGGCGAAGTGCAGCGCGCGGAAGCCGCGCAGAAGATCCCGGCCGACGCGGAAAAGAGTCATCAGGTTGTGAAGCCGCGAACTCGGGCCGGACAACAGGGTGTGGTCATCGGTTTCCAGTTCGAACAACGCCTGCCGGCGGATCTCCTCATCGGTGATCTTCAAATCTTCGCCGGGCTCGGGCAGATGCGGAATGTCCTCGGGCTTCACGCAACGGTTCTAGCATCGGAAAACGGAACATGAAACCCGGAAAATCCCGGCTGTTTCACCAGTGGCGGAACACCGTCATCAGAGCCGCTTCACATGCAACGTGATGCGGTGCTCCGCTCCGGTCCGGGGGTCGGTGGCGGTGAGCGTGTGTGTGCCGGGCTCCAGGTGGATGAAAGGCTCCGGCGTGGCGTTTTCTATCCGCAGCGTGGACGAGGACCAGCGGGCGGTGCCGGGCAGATTCGTCACGGGACGCAGGCGCCCGGAGCCCGAGGGGATCTCGGGGTCTAACAACAGCGTGGCGCCGTTCGCCGGTGTGATCACCCGCAGCGGCTCCATCACCACGGCGGCGGGATCGAGCGCGAGTTCGTGACGCCGCAGGTTCTGTCCGCCGCCGAACCACGCCGCGAATGACGCATCTAACAACGCGCGCCCCTCCGCATCGTAATCGGATGGCGAGGCGCCCGGCGGAATCCGGTCGCGCGGCGCGAGATCCGCCGCGGGCTTCGCACCGCTCCAGTCGGCCGGGACGCATTTCCCGTTGCGCGGGTCGATCCGGACATCGACAAGCCCGTCAGGACGCCCGAACCACCCGGGCGTCGATCCGGCATGGACCAGTTTCATCGTCCGGTGGAAAACCGGACCCGCTCCGGCCACTCCGGAAACGCCCTTCATCGGCCGGTTCTCGAAGTTTCCCGCCCACACTCCGACGCTGAATTCCCGAGTGAATCCCACACACCAGTTGTCCCGGAAATCCGACGATGTGCCGGTCTTCACCGCACAACGGAATGGCAGGTCGAGCGGACCACCCGGAGGAAACGAAGGCGCGCGGGCAATGGGATCGGAGAGGATATCAGCTAACAGATAGATAACATTCGGAGAAACGGCGAGCTGCCGTCCCTCTGGCGTGTCATCCGTGCGGAAAAGCGTCGCCGGCATGAGCCTGCCGCTCCGCGCGAGAGTGGCATAGGCATTGGTGAGTTCCAGCAGCCGCACCGGAGCGTTGCCCAGCGTGAGGCCCAGTCCGTGGGCATGCGGATCGTCGCCCAGCGTGGTAAAGCCGAGCGAAACGAGGAATTCATGCAAGGGCTGCGGCCCGCCGAGGGAATTCAACTCACGCAAGGCGGGGACATTGAGCGAACAGGCCAGAGCCACGCGCAAGGTGACCGGTCCGCGGTAGGCGCGATCATAGTTTTGGGGAAGATCCAGCCCCTCGGGCGTGCGGAAAGGACTGGGAATGTCCGCCAGCACGGACGATGGAATCCGCCCGCCGCGCTCCATCGCCAGCAGATAGGTGAAGGGCTTGAGCGCGGACCCCGGAGAGCGCGGTGTCAACGCGCCATTGATCTGCCCGCCGCGCGGATCGCTCCATTCCGCCGAGGAAACAAGGGCCCGGATCTCGCCGCTCGGGTTGTGAATGACGACCACCGCCGCGTGACGGAGATTCGAACCTCGGAGCCTGGCCGTCTCCTCCCGCACAATCGCCTCCACCCCGCGCTGAAGATCAAGGTCCAGCGTGGTGGCGATGCGACCATCCGCGCTCAAACGCGCGGCGGGCGGCGGTGTGACGGCCGCCAGCCACGGCGCGGGCCGGGTTTCACGCAGCGGCCGCAACGCGAGGGTTTCTGTTAGAGCGGCGGCGATGCGCGCCTTGTCCGCTCCGCCATTCGCCAGCAAGCGCCGCAACACCACATCGCGCCGCGCCTGCGCCCGCTGCGGGTGGCGCAGCGGGTTGAGCCTGGACGGTGCCTGCGGTAGCCCGGCGAGCAGCGCGCATTCCGCAAGCGAGAGATCGGCCAGCGGCTTCTGGAAGTAAAACCGCGCGGCCTCCGCGGCGCCGAAGCGGAGGTTTCCATAGTCGAGGCGGTTGAGATAGGCGGTCATGATCCGCTCCTTGCTCCATGTCATCTCCAAACGCCTCGCGGCCAGCGCCTCATGGATCTTGCGCGGCGCCCTGCGCCTGGCCGGAGGCGAGGAAATCTTCACGAGTTGCTGGGTGATCGTGGAAGCGCCGGAAACCACCCGCCGTTGCGCCACCAGATCACGCGCCGCACGAGCCGTAGCCAGAAGATCCACCCCGCCGTGCTCCATGAAGCGCTTGTCCTCCGCCGCCATCGTGCATGCCACCAAGTCCGCCGGCAGCCTGTCCGCCGCCACCGGAGCGGAGCGCAGGGCACCTGGCAGCGGGAGCCGCGCGATCACCCGCCCCTCGCGGTCGGTGAAAACCGGCGATGCCTCCGGGTTTACCATCAGCGCCGCGGGAAGCGGCACCGCGAAAGGCAGAACAAACCACAACGCCGCGATGACCGCTGCCACGCCCGCAAGCGCCCGCCATGCCGTCCGTTTGTTTGGAATCCGGAGTTTCAACCGCAGCATTCTCGCACGTCCGGGCCGTTTTGGAAACGCCAAGTTCCCGCCACCCCGCACCCGCATTTCGTGCGTGCGGCCATCCATTCCCGCCACTAGCCTCCGCCCATGCCGCGCATCGCCCTGCTCCAGTCCAAGACCTTCGCGACCAAGGGGGAATCCCTCACCCGCCACGAATCCCTCATCCGCCAAGCCGCCGCCGGCGGGGCCGACATCGTCGTCACCCAGGAACTCTTTCTCACCCACTATTTCTGCACCGTCCAGGACCCCGCGCTCTTCGACCTCGCCGATCCCCTGCCCGGCCCGCTCACCGACCGCCTCGGAAAACTCGCGGGCGAACTCGGCGTGGTCCTCGTTTCCTCGCTCTTCGAACACCGCGGCCCCGGCCTCTATCACAATACCGCCGCCATCCACGATGCGGACGGGAAACTGTTAGGCCTCTATCGGAAATCCCACATCCCCCAGGATCCCGCCTTCGAGGAAAAATTCTACTTCACTCCCGGCGACACCGGCTGGCCGGTCTGGGACACCAGGTTCGGCAAACTCGGCGTGCTGATCTGCTGGGACCAGTGGTATCCCGAAGCCGCTCGCCTCATGGCCCTCGGCGGCGCGCAGTTGCTCATCTACCCCACCGCCATCGGCTGGCTGCCATCCGAGAAAGCCGAACTCGGGGAAGCCCAGCACTGCGCGTGGGAAACCGTCCAACGCGGCCACGCCGTCGCCAACGGCTGCTACCTCGCCGCCGTCAACCGCTCCGGCGCCCACGGCGGCACCGAGTTCTGGGGCCGCTCGTTCGTCGCCAACCCCTACGGCGAGATCACCGTCAGGGCATCCACCGGAAACGAGGAAATCCTCTATCAGGACCTCGATTACCAACTCGTCGAGGACTTCCGCCGCATCTGGCCGTTTTTCCGCGACCGCCGCATCGACGCTTACGGCGACCTCGTGAAACGCTGGCGGGAATGATCCTCCACCCGGCGCCCCGCGTTTTTCCGGGCTTGAATTGCCGACGCCTCCGCCTCAAAACCCGCCCGCCCCTTACGCATCCGGCCGCCATGTTCATCCGGCCCGCTCCATGTCCACCCCGGAGCCCCCTTTTTCCTTCCAATCGATACCCGCAATATGCCCCAGTCCCAAGAAATCCGTGTCTTCGCCCCGGCCACCGTCGCCAACGTAGCCTGCGGCTACGATGTGCTCGGATTCGCCATCGACTCGCCCGGCGATGAAATCGTCGTCCGCCACACCGGGAAACCCGGCCTCCACATCACCAAAATCACCGGCGACAACGGCAAACTCCCGAAAAACCCCGCGCAAAACACCGCCGGCGTCGCCGCTCTCGATCTCCTCAAACACCTCGGCATGACCGACCGCGGCATCGAGATGGAAATCCACAAGAAAATGCCCTTCGGCTCCGGCCTCGGATCCTCCGCCGCCTCGGCCGTCGCCGGCGCATTCGCCGTCAACAAGCTCATCGGCGAGCCGCTCAGCAAGATGCAACTCCTGCCCTTCGCCATGGCCGGAGAGGCCTCCGCCGACGGCGCATGGCACGCGGACAACGTCGCCCCCTGCCTGCTCGGCGGCATCGTCTTCATCCGCTCCAACGATGAACTCGACGTCTCCCAACTCCCCCCGCCGAAAAACCTCTGGGCCGCCGTCGTTCATCCGGACATCGAGATCCTCACCAAGGTCGCCCGCGAAATCCTGCCCAAGGAAATCCCCCTCGAAAACGCCACCCAGCAGATCGGAAACCTCGGCGGACTCCTCTGCGGCATCATCCAGGAGGACTACGGACTCATTTCCCGCTCCATCCACGACGTCATCGCCGAGCCCCGCCGCCAGAAACTCATCCCGGAATTCTACAAGGCCAAACGCGCCGCCCTCGCCGCCGGAGCCCTCGG
>CAZKQK010000071.1:0-26985 GCA_964554865.1 uncultured Luteolibacter sp.
GGAGAGCCGTCCCTGCCTCAGTCTTGCGAAATTCGGCTTATCTACGCGCCATTCCCGCCGGACACCTCTTCCTCCTAGCCGTCCAGCCCTCGCCGCGCTACGCTTCGCCTCGTGGTCCAAGCCCTGCAACCGCCTCCACTCAAACCCCGCCCGCGCTCCGCGCAGGCCGTGCGGCGCTATCGCGCGCACGCGGGCGAGCGCCGTTGGAGCAGGGGAGAAAACCTCCTGCCGGTGGAGGTAGCCGTGGATGCGAACCGCGACGGAGAAATCACCTTCGATGGAAAGGACAAAACGACCAACGCGAAACCCTTCCGCTTTTGGGTCAATGACGACCGGGACATCGGACACACAGTCGATGGAGACGATTGGGAACAGGATGACGTTGAAAGTCTGGCTCGAGGTAAGAATCAACGAGAGTCGATCGAGAAATTTGGATCGGTGAACGGGGTCGTGAACGGTTCGTTCTCAACGCACGGCTAATAGCTTTTCAAATTATAACAGACACAAATAATCAAACTTCTTTTCATTCCGCACATCGACTCAACTCCCCAAAAGATCGTCGCTCCGCACCGCGAAACATCCCGCTGGCGGCTGATCACGCGAGCTGCTGGTCCTGCGGGTCCATGTGACGTGCGCGGGGTAATGCTGCATCTCGGTCCGGGTGCCTCCCAGCAAGCTGGGTCCCTCCCGCCCGGCCTGAGGTGTGGGGGCGGCTCCCGTCCGGCGAATCATTGACGGCGAAAACCAAGACCGCTCCCCGCTTCGGGTCTTCCCCTTCCTCATGCCATTTCCATTGCCCGGATTCGCGCCGAATTGCCAGGTGCCGCCGCCATTTTCCTGACGCCGCTGTTTTCCCCGCTTGCGGGGATTTCCCCGGCCGCGCCAACGGTGACGGTCACTCGGGGCGCATGCGCGGCGGCGTGGTCGCCGATACCCGCCACATCGCCCTCAACCACCCCGGCCAAGCCACCACCGGCCTCTCCGCCACAACCCGGCGGATTCAGGGAATGAGCGCCGTGCGCAGTCCTGGCCGGGAAGACGAGTCGTTGAACGCGCGTTCGATCTCCCGAAGCGCGAACTCGCCGCCCGCCAATTCGGCGAAGGGCAACCCATCCGCACCGGCTGATAGAAAATCCACGGCGCTGACCAGATCCCCGGGGCCATAGTTGTGCAAACCACGGATGGTGAGCATGCGGCGGACAAGATCGTTCGCATCGAGTTTCACCTCGGAACCCGGTGTGGTGATGCCGGCGATGACCGCCGTTCCACCGGTCCGGGTGGCCGAAATCGCGGCACTCACCGCCGTGGAGGCGCCGGAGAATTCGAAGGCGATATCCGTCCCGCGGCCGTCGGTAAGATCGCGCGTCGTCTCAAACAGTGTTGCCGGTGTGGTGAAATGGGTGGCGCCGAAGCGTCCCGCGATCCCGGAGCGCCCGGGGACGATGTCGCAGGCGATCACCTTTTCCGCCCCGAGAAAGCGGGCCATCGCCACCGCGTTCATGCCCAACACGCCGCAGCCCAGAACGGTCACGGTGCTTCCTTCCAGGGGACCGGCGAGCCGCATGGCCGCCGCCACGGTGGAAACCGCGCAGTTCGCCGGGGCCGCCAGCGCGTCCGACAGGGAATCCGGCAGCTTCACAATGCCTGTGCCGACGGTGAGAATGCAGCACTCGGCGAAACCTCCGCTGAATTCACGCCCCGGTGCGATGGCATTGTGACCGTATTTGAAAAGGTGCTCGCACTTCTGCGGCAGGCCGCGACGGCAGAAAAAGCAGTCGCCACAGGAAGCGGCAATGGTCCAGGTAATGCGGTCTCCTTCTGTTAGAGCCTCGCCCCTGAGGTCCACACGCGGGGTTTTCGCACCGAACGCCACGATGCGGCCGACGATTTCATGGCCGAGCACGCAGGGCGTGGGTTCCTGCCTGCGGCCGTGCCAGGTATGCAGATCGCTGCCACAGATCGTGCTGCATGTGATCTCCACCAAAACCTCGCCGGGACCGGGCTTGGGCACGGGAAACTCCTCAAGGCGGAACGGCTGGCCCTGACCGGAAAAAATGGCCGCGAGGGCGCGGCCGCTGGAACGTTCGGTATTCATGCGGTTTTGCGAATGGTTGACATCAAGGCCGCGCCAAGCGCGCAGGCAACGGCGATGACCACAAAGATGACGTGGCTTTCGCCATCGCGCCGGTCGATGAGCATGCCGATCAGCGGCTCGCCGAGACCGGCGAAGAGGTAGGCGAAGAAGTTCATGATGCCGGTGCCCGTGCCAGCCAGCCTGCTTCCCAACAAGTCCGGACAAAGCGCCCAATATCCGGACTGCGGGCCGTAGACGAAGAAGCCGGCGAGGAAAAGCAGCGGAATGACGGCGGCGGAATCGTGCGGAAGCTTCGCAAGCCCGGCGGACGCGAGTGCGGCCATCAGGAGAAACAGGATGATGGCGGAGGAACGCTTGCCCTTGAATACGGCGTCCGAAATCCAGCCCGCGCTCAAGGCCCCGAGCGCCATGCCGATCGGCAGCGCCATGGACACCCACATGGTGCCGGATTCTTTCGCAAAGTCCTTGCCCAGAAAGTGGACGGGCACCCAAATGATCAGCCCGTAGCGGGCGAGATTCTGAAAACCGATCGACGCGCAGCCGATCAGGAACGGAACACAGGTGAGTCCGGCGCGATAGCGCCGCCAAGCCGTCGGATCGCTCTCGTTTTCACCGGTTTCCCCATGCATGGGAACATCTTCGTCGTCCTCAATCGGAGCATGCCCGATGTCCTCCGGTTTCTCCTTGGCGATCCACCAGAAGACGAGGGTTCCGAGCAACATCAGGATGACCGGCAGGCGAAACAGCCAGCGCCAGTCCAGTCCGCTTTGGAGCACCAGTGTGCATAGCGCGAAGGTCAGCACCGATGGCATGCCGGCAGCGAAGAGATACCAGCCGTAAACCACGCCGCGATGGCGTTTTTCCCACCAGTTCGAAAGGATGCGACTGCCGGGAGCCCAGCCGAATGATTGCGCGAAACCGTTGATCGCCCACGGGATTTTCAGCGAGAACAGTCCGCCCGCGAAGCTCGTCACAAGATTCAGAACGAAGGAAATGACTCCTCCCATGGCCATGAGACGCTTGCCTCCGAACCGGTCGGCGAGTTGGCCATTGATTGCCTGGCCGCAGGCGTATGCCCATAACATCGCCGTGCCGCACCAGCCGAGTTGCTCATTGGTGAGGCCCAGTTCCTGGCTGATGCCGGGAATCGCAAACCCGAAGCTCTGCCTGCCGGTGTAGTAAAAAAGGTAGCAAAACATCACGGCCGCCAATGTGCCTATTCTCGCTTTGCCAAAGGATTTGCCGGCGTCGCCTGTCATTCGGGTTGCCGCTTCAATAGCGCGCCGCTTCATGAAATCCAAGCCGAAAGTTTCTTATGAAATAATTTGTTGCCGAATGAGAAACACCGGACTAGGCTACCCCAATCCTCGCCGATGATTGGTCCATCTCCCATCCTTCGGGTGCTCGCAGGCATCGTCTTTCTGCCATTTTCCTCTCACGGGGGCGGCGATGCGGGCAGGCAATCGGCCCTTGCAGCCGCAGGGCGCGGGTTGTTTCTCGATGCGAGGCTTTCCAATCCGCCGGGGATGGCGTGCGTGACCTGCCACATGCCGGCCGCCGCCTTCGCGGATCCCCGCCCGGTTTCGCCGGGAGCGAAGCCCGGGGCCATCGGGACGAGAAACGCTCCGAGTCTCATGTACGCGGCGCTTATCCCTAACAGATCCCGCGAGGACCTGCTGGAGGACGACGGCACGGAAGTGTGGGTCTGGCAAGGAGGCTTGCTTCAGGACGGCAGCGCCCGAACCCTCCACGAGCAGATCGCGCGCCCCCTGTTCAACCACCTTGAAATGAACCTCGGCGGCGAGGCTGGGTTTGCCGCGAGAATTCGTGAGGCCGAATACGCTCCGGCTTTGAAATCCGGGCTTTCCGGCGACGAATGGGCGGATGACGGCAAAGTCGCGCATCTCGGCTACCGCGCACTCGTCGAGTTTCTCAAGGAACCGATGTTCCGCCCCTTCGACTCCCGTCTCGACGACTACCTGGCGGGCGACGCATCCGCCCTGACAGACCGGGAAAAGCGGGGACTGGATGTGTTCCGCAACAAGGGGAAATGCGCGGACTGCCATTTCCTTCACCCGACCATCTGGCCGGATCGTCCGCTGTTGAGCGATTACGGTTACGACAATCTCGGTGTCCCGTCACGCGGCGCGAAAGATCCCGGATTGGGCGGCCACACCGGAAACACGGAGGAACTCGGAATGTTCCGCGCGCCCGGCCTGCGCAACGCCGCCCTCACCGCCCCCTACTTCCACAACGGCTCCGTCGCCACGCTCCGCGAGGTGATCGAATTCTATAACCGCCGTGATCTGGAAACGGAACGCTGGGGGCCCACCGACTACCCGGAGACTGTCAACCGCACGGATCTCGGAAACCTCGGCCTCAGCGACGAAGAAGTCACCGATCTCACCGCCCTGATGGAAGCCTTCACCGACCGCAGCCTGCTGGAAATGCGGAAACGCGGCGAGCCGTTTCCCACCCCGCCGCCAAGGACCAGGGAGACATGGAAAATGCGCGCCTATTTCCCCGATTGGCTTCACCACATGCCGCCTCCACCCGACCAGCCCCAGCCGGAAAATCCGCCCTCTTCCCTTTGAAATCCACCATGAAATCCCCAATCATCGCCACGCTCATCGCCCTAACCGCCTTGCCATCCCCCGCCCAGACCGGCCCCATGGTCGGCACGGTGAAACCCAACGACGCACGGTTTCTCTATCGTCCCGGAGCGGTTGTCAAAACCTTGCGGCTCACCGTACTCGACGCCACCGGTGCGGCGGTTGGCAGCAGCGAGACCACCAACAGCGCGGCTGACGACTACGTCGCCAAATTCCACGTCACCGGCCTGGCTCCCGAGCGCTCCTATACCTATCGGATCGACGAAGTGGTCGATGGCACCCCTGCGGCACTTGTTCCCGCCGGGCAGGGACTGAGATTCCGCACGCCGCCAGCACCGGGGAAAAAATCCATCGTCACCATCGGCATCGCATCCTGCGCCCGGGACACCTCGGAACCGATCTGGCAGCGCATGGGCGAGTTGGGAGTGGACCAATTGCTACTCGGTGGAGACACCCCGTATGTGGACACGGCCGCGGCGAACCTGCCGACCTACCGCAACATCCACCGCGCGTTTCTCGAAACACCCTTCCTGGCCGGACTGATACGCAGGACGCCGACCTTCGGCACCTGGGACGATCATGACTTCGGCCTCAACAACGGCAACGGCGTCAACAACGCCGCGCGCCGCAGCAACGCCCTCAAGGCCTTCACCGAATACCGCGCACACGACCAGTTCGGCAACGGCGCCGAGGGCGTCTACCACAAACTCGATCTCGGCCCGGCGGAAATCTTCCTGCCGGACCCGCGCTGGTGGTCGCAAACAGCCGCATCGCCCGTGGATCCCTCCAAAAAAACCTGCTACGGCGCGGAGCAGATCGAGTGGATCAAGCAGTCACTCGCCGCCTCACGCGCGCCATTCAAGCTGCTGGTCATCGGCCAGATCTGGCAGGACAAGAAAAACAGCGAAAACGACGACCAGTTCACCTACTGGTATGAGCGCGATCACATCCTCGATTTCATCCGCGAGCGGAAAATCCCGGGCGTCGTCCTCGTCGGGGGTGACATCCACGTTTCGCGCCATCTCGTCCACCGCCGCCGGCTCGACTACGATCTCCATGATTTCATTACCTCGCCGGCCGGCAGTTCGCCGATTCCCAGCCTCGATGTCCCGCACCCGGACCTCGAGTGGTCCGACCAGCGGCAGTACCAGTTTCTAACCATCACTGCCGACACCCGTCCCACACCAGCGGTGCTCACCGCCCGCTTCCATCATTCCACCGGCGGGTTGCTCCGCGAGGTGGTCATTCCCTACAATGAGATGGTTCCGGAAAACGGCGAGGGTCTCGGCAGGGACTTGCGGGCCTGGTGGTCGTTTGACGGCAACATGAGCAACCACGCCGTCACCGGCTCCCGCTTCGACGCCACCCCGGTCAATGGCGCGGCTCTCGCCGCAGGCGGAGTCCGGGGACAGGCGGTTTCATTCGTCGGCGCCTCCCAGCAATACCTGCGCATCGGACGCCAGACACTCGACGACAGCGCCGCGCTTCCCGAGCGTGCCGGACGCTGGCCGCTGGATGACAACAGCGCCGCGCACAGCGTCTCGCTCTGGTGCAAACCCCAATCCCTGCCCGCCCACGGCGGCACCGCCCGCAGTTTCCTGCTTGAGAGCGCACTCGGCGGAGCCAGCACTCCGGCCTACCACCTCTCCATCGGATTCCGGGCCTCCGCCACCGATCCCGCGAAAATCAATCTCGAACTCCACACCGCCACCCTGCAGCCCGCCGGTGCCGCCAGCACCGCCTCACCCACGCCCATCGCCCAGGGACCGTTCGCTTGCGAGCTGGACCGCTCGCACTTTACCGACCGCTGGGCGCATGTGGCGATGACTTTCGATAGCAACACGCTCCGTCTCTATCTGGATGGCGTCCAGGTGGCCGCCCACGATCTGCCCGTGCCCGGCCCCGCCGCAGAAACCGCAGGCCTCATCATCGGCGGCCACCGTGAGGGAACCGGCAGGAACTTCGACGGCATGATCGACGAGGTCGCCCTCTGGTCACGTGTCCTGACTCCTGCGGAAATCGAAAGCCTCCACGGGACGGGAAATCCACCCGCGCTGCCAACCGGAATTTCCGCCACGGACAGCGATGGCGACACCCTCGCTGATTGGTGGGAAACCCTGTATGGTCTCGATCCCGAAAACCCGGCGGACCCCTTGGCGGACCACGATGGGGACGGGGTGCCCGCCTGGTTGGAAAAGGCCGCCGGCACCCACCCGCAGATCGACGACTCCTCCATTTACGACTACATTCGGGAAATGGTCTCCACCGGAGGCCCCGCCAGCCCGACCGTGTTTCGCCATCCATCCCTCGACCAATTGAGCTTCCGGATCTCACTGGAGTCTTCAGACGACTTGAAGGGATGGCATCTCAAACAACCCGGCACCGATGCCAACGGTGTGATCGAAACCGACCGTTTCCAGCTGTCATTGGCCCACCCTGACTCCGTCAGCGCGTTTTTCCGCATCGCCGCCGAGCCATGAAAATCGCCCGTCACGGACGCCCTCGGTGTTTTCGATTGTGACGAGGTTGCCCCAAAGAAACTTTTTTATTGCAATGAGAAATTTTTTTGTAAGAATGCTCCCGTCTTTAATTTGAAGCCTATGGAAGGCGACATTTCTTCCCCCCCTGCCTTCCGCTTTCTCCGTGCTCCCTCCTACAAAGTCAACCAATGGACGATCTTTGTGACCCGAATGTTTCCCAAAGAACAAATCCGTAACCACAAAAGCAAAATCCCTATCACCGTTATGAACTTCATCAAACCGTTTTCACTCCTATTCCTCTCCGGGACCCTGTCAGTCCAAGCTTCCCTGACCGACGGCCTCGTGGCCTATTGGGACTTCGAGGGCAACGCGAACAACAACGGCGCGGCCACCGGCGGAAGCGCATACAACGGCACACTCATGGGGGATGCCGCCATTGCCGGAGCCACCGTCAAGGTCGGAACAGGCGCACTGACTCTCGACGGCGCCAACGACTACCTCGACGTCACCAGCATCCCGGATCCAAACCAGCCGTGGTCCGTCAGCGCCTGGTTTCGGGCGAGGGTCGCCCCCGAGGGATCCACCCGTTTCATGGTTTTTGAAACCTCCGGATCCTTTCCGATGTCCCTCGGACTGCGCGAGGGATCCAATACAGCAAACACCAACTTTCAATCCTTTTCCGACGTCGTTCCCGGCACCGACGTGCAATCCAATATCGAAATCGCCGATGTGGAAACCGCCGGAATCTGGCATCACGTCCTGCACGCGTGCATCCCTCCCACCCCCACCACAGCCGGCAGCATTGCCGTTTACATCGACGGCACCCTGCGCTCCACACTCAACATCGCGGCTGGAAACACCCTTGGAACAGCCAACGGTTTCCACATCGGAACCTTCCGCGACGCCAACGGCAGGTGGTTCGACGGCGAGATCGACGAAGTCGCGATCTGGAACCGCACGCTGGCTTTGACGGAGGCGCAGGATGTCTATCAGCGCGGCAGCCTGGGAGAATCGCTCACCTTGCCCAAGTTCACGGTCACGCTCGCCGCCAGTCCTTCGGGCACCGGCACCGTCAGCGGAGGCGGTTCCCACGCCACCGGAGCTTCCGTCCCCATCACCGCCACTCCGAATCCCGGCCATGTCTTCACCGCATGGGACGGAGACTTCACAGGCCAACCCGCATCCTTCACCCACACCGTTACCGCCAATACCGCCGCCACCGCCATCTTTGGCGAGGACACGGCGGATCCCGACAACGACGGGCTGACCAATTACCAGGAAATCGTCATCCATCAGACACTGCCGGACAACCCTGACACCGACGGCGACGGCATCCCCGACGGTGCGGAAATCCAGATCGGAACCTCACCCACCTTCAGTGACGAGGCTCTCGTGAACTTCGTCCGCAACAATCTCTCCGGAGGCAGTGCCGGAGGAATCGCCCTCTCCACGCCGCGCATCTCACGAGATCATGCCACAGGTGAGATCACCCTCACCCTGGGCCTGAGCGGCTCCGCCGACCAGTCGGTCTGGCAGGCCATCGATCTGACAGACCCGTCCGTTTCCGTCGTCCCGGCGGGCAACGGTTGGAGCGTCACCATTCCCGCTCCGTCGAGCGGCGTGAACAGCTACATCCTGACCGGGTCCAAGCCATGACCGTTTGCCAAACCGCGAGTCCAACCCCGCCGCCCCATTTGTTCATGAAACAACTTCTGCCGCTGGCCATCTCATCCGTGCTGCTCACCGTGCCGGCCCACGCCGCGTTGACGACCAGCCTTGCCGCCTACTGGGATTTCGAAGGCGACGCGAAGAACGCCAACGTCGCTTCCGGCGGCAGCGCGTACGACGGCGTCCTTTCGGGAAACGCCACCACCGTGACGGGCACCACGCTTGTCGGAACCGGCGCGCTGCGGCTTGACGGCGCAGGCGACTACATGACGGTGGGAGCGCTGGTCGATCTCAACCAGAGCTGGACCATTTCCGCCTGGTTCAACAGTGCCATCGTTCCCACGGGATCAGGCGACGCCAACCGCCACTTCGTTTACGAGTCCTATAACAGCTCCTCCACCAACACCGGATATGGCATGTCCTTCGGACTGAGGGACGGCACCACCGGAAACACCAACTTCCAGACCTTCACGGACCTCACTCCCGGCTCCGATCTGTCAAGAGACGTGCAAATCGCGGACGGATCCGCGGCAGACACCTGGTATCACATCGCGGAGACCTACGACTCCACAACCAAAACCGTGACGATCTATCTGAACGGCGTTTCACAGGGAACCCTGTCGCTCGGAACGAACACCTTTGTCTCCGCGGACGCCCTGCGCCTCGGCACCTACCGCCTCGCCTCCACGCGCTATTTCAACGGCTCGATCGACGAGGTCGCCATCTGGAACCGGGCGCTGTCCGCATCGGAAATCAACAATGCCAACACCGGCATCGCCGCCGACAGTCTTTATCAGCGGGGACTGGCAGGCATGCCGGTTCCGGAACCCGCAAGCACCTTGTTGGGCGGCATCGGCATGCTCGCGCTGCTGCGCCGCCGCTCACGTTGAAACCATCCCATCCAATTCCCAACCAAACCAAAAAGATGCACTCCCTTCACCATCCTCTCATCGCACTGGGCCTTCTCCTGCCTTCCGCCGTGATGGCGGATCTCGGCACCAACCTCATCGCCTACTACAACTTCGAGGCGACGGGCGCCGCGGGCCTCGCCAACCAGGTCGGCGGCGGAGCCACCCACAACGGCGCTTATGGAAGTGGCTCCACATTCGGAGTCACCCCGGCCATCGCGGGAAGCGGCTCCGGTTTCACAGGCAACGCCGCATACGAAGGCGCCGAGTCCGCCGCCACGACCGACCGCTCGTCCCTGCTTGTCGGCAACGCGCTCAACATCGCGAAGTCCGATGCCGGTTCTGCCGCCGGCAGCGGTTGGTTCAACGTATCCACACTCAACGCGGCCACGCTCGGCCAGAACTTCACCATCTCCGCCTGGTTCTTCCTCGCTCCGGACGCTGACAATACGGGCACGAATACGGATATCATGCGGGATTATGTGTTCGAGGCTTCCACCAATTTCGATGTTTCCTTCGGCACCAGCGATGCCGATGGCAGCAGCTACACTTCGTGGATCGGCCAAACGGCGGCCGCCACCGCCGGTCCGCTTGGAACCGGCCGGTGGTGCCACGTCGCGCACGTTTTCAGCGAAAACGGAGCCAACACCGAACTCCGGATCTACATCAACGGCATCCGGAACGGAGGCGTGCTCAGCACCCCGGCGGCCAACATGGACTTCACCGCCATCAATTTCGGCTCCGCCCGCAACGGCGCGCGGGTGTTCGACGGAATGATCGACGAAGTCGCCGTCTGGAACAGGGCCCTGTCTCCCAACGAAGTGACCGAGGTCCATCAGCGCGGCGAAGCGTCCCTCGCCCTGACTGCGGACCTCGCCACCGCCGGCAAGGCCTTCCTCAGTGTGGAAACGGGCGATTCCGAGATGGGGCTGGCGTACGGGACCGGCCTTTACAACATCAATGAAGCGGCATTCATCGATGCCGTTCCGCAGATCGGCCACGTCTTCACCGGATGGAGTGATCCATTTTCGGCCGAGCCCGCCGTTTTCGATCTAACGGTTTCCGCTTCGGTCAGCCTGACGGCATCCTTCGCGCAGGACACGGCGGATCCGGACGGAGACGGCCTCACGAACTATCAGGAACTGGTTGTCTATCTGACGGATCCCGATCTTGCCGACACCGATGGTGACACGATTAACGACGGAGATGAGATTTTCAATTCCCTGACCAATCCGCTGGTCAGCCAACTCGCCGCGGTCAACTGGATCAGCGCCAATCTGGGCGGCAGCATCAACCCGGGCGACATCGTGCTGGATCGCAACGAGACGAACAACACGCTCACATTCATGATCCGGGCCATGGACTCGAGCACTCTGGCCACATGGGACCCGGTCAATTCCTCCACACCCGGCGTCAGCGCGGGCGTCACCGGGGGCGGCATCCGGCTCCAGATTCCCGGAACCGAGGTCACCAGGCGCTTCTTCCGCATCAGTGGCGAGGAACCCTGAGATCGCCCTCCGGCCTGTGGTCTTGACCCGTCCGGGCTTTGATGTTGTTTTCCGGGAAACATGAATCTTGTCGAACTTGCCTCCCGCGTAAAAACCGCCCGCGTCGCCAAGGGCTACACCCTCGACCGCGTGGAGGAGATCTCCGGCCTGGGCAAGGGATTGCTCTCCAAGGTGGAAAACTTCCGGGTCACTCCGTCACTGCCGACGCTGGCGAAACTCTGCGAGGCCCTCGGCATGAGCCTGTCCGAACTGTTCGAAGGTCTGGACGAGAAACCGAAACTCAGCATCACCCGCGTCGCGGACCGCAAGGAGATCGAACGCGACCGCGACCAATCGGACATCAACTACCACGCTCTCGCCCACGGTCGGCCGGACCGGAACATGGATCCTTTCGTTCTGGAAGTTCCGGCCGGAGGCGGCCGGCGCGAGGCGATGCCCCACGAAGGCGAGGAATTCCTGATCGTGCTGGCAGGTGATGTTTCCTTCGAATACAACGGCGAAGTCCATCATCTGCATGAAGGCGACTCCGCTTACTTCGACGCCGAGGTGGATCACCGGGTGTTCAACACCGGCATCGAGCGCGCCAAGGTGTTGTGCGTCTTTCTCGGCCGCCCCATGTAAGGCGGCGGCCGAATACCGTCCGGGCGATGCTTCCGGTCGTTGATCAATACCCCGGCGGCGGCAGGCCGGCTCTGCCGGAGGGATCGTAAGTGACGCGTTCCGCCGCGTTCAGCGGACGCGAACCGATCACCCGGCGTTCACCGGCAAACCCGTCGGAGGGCAGCGGGGTTTGGTAGGGACTCCGCGGTCCGTGTTTGCTCGGGGCGTTGGTGATGGTCACCGGAGTTCCGACCTCCACCGAATCATACAGAATGGGCACAAACTCCTTGGGCAGGCGGATGCAGCCGTGGGACGCCGGTTTTCCGGGTTCCGGAATCAATCCGCCGTGCATGCCGATACCATATGACGTGAGACGCATCCAGAAGGGCATTGGCGCGGGCACGTATTTCATTCCCGGCGGAACCTTGTCGCTCACCTTCGCATCGCCATTCACCACATTGCCGAATTCATCCTCGATCCAGCCGTAGCGGTTCGAATACTTGTCCTCGATCTTCTCCATGATGGGGTATGTGCCGGGCCGGGTGCCATGGCCTTCCTTGCCGGTGGCCACGTAGGACCAGCCGATGTCACGCCCGCCGCGCTGAAACTCGGCGATCTGGTCCGGCAGGCTGATGCGCACCGTCACCCTGCCCTCCCCTCCGTCGTCATACCATCCGTGAAGCACCGGCTTGGGTTTGGGCAAAGGCGCGTTCCGGACGTCCGGGGCACACGAAGTGCCAAACGCGGCGGCAAGCAGCAGGGGCAGGGCATTGAAACAGGGCAAATGGACGCGCATGGAGGAAGGGATCTCGGTGAAACTCCTGCTCCCGGCGGACGCAGGCCGCCGATTCAATAAGCGCTTGAACACTCCGGGTCAAGGTTTTGCGACTATCAGCCGGGAGGATCGGGGCGATTGGCCCGCAATCAGATGGATGCTACAGTTCAGTAGTTGGCCAGATCCGGACTAAACACGCGACAGCTTGGCACGAAGACCGCCGTGTGCGGTGCCTCCCTGGGTGCCCACACCCCTCCTCACGCTCATCGAACCCGGCCGCCACGGCTCGCCTCAAAACCCATAGCCAGCCAATCGCCCCGCGTTTCATTGTTTCCCGAAAAGATTTTTGTTGCATTGTGAGAAACATTTGTTAACCTGCCGTTCGAATTGAATGGTGATTCGCAAGAAAATCCATAGCCCCTCGGGAATCGTCGCACCCATGGTGTTGACGCTCGCCGACAAGACGGCGGGTGCTGGAGAAGAGAGAAAACACAAAGCGGCGCTGGCGGTCGTGGACCGCAGAGTGCTCTTCGACTTCTCGCTGTCCACCCCATCAGGGACATCGTGCGCGAGCTACCACCAGCCGCAAGCGGACTTCGCCGATCACCGGGCCCATTTGGACCTGTTGGACCGGTCCACAGTCAACCCCGTCGCTGAGGTTGCTGGAGCCATCCTTTCGAACGACTTCCTTTTCAATCTGACCGATCCGCCATCGGCTCCCCGGTTTTTTCCGGCTTGAAGGCACACCATGAGAGGTCTTGGCGAAAAGTCGGCGATATTTCCCAAAGAGAACAAAACACCCCCACGGAAATCCTTATTCTAACAACTTCCTGATCCGGCCGCACGAACCAAACACACTTCAACTTTCTGTGGTCATCCACTCGTATAAAGATAACTCCAACTAACATGAAACAGCAGTCAAAACCGTGCCTTTTCCTTCCCGCCGCGCTGGCGTTCCTCGCCCCCACCCTGGTTTCCCATGCCGACAGCGGCACCTGGACCTCCACCGCCGCCAGCGGGAACTGGGAAGACGCCACCACGGCCCCGTGGCTGGGCGGCATCGTCGCCGACGGTGCCGGATCGACCGCGCACTTCACCAGCGACATCACCGCCACCACCACGGTGACGCTCACCGCGAGCCGCACCATCGGCAGCCTCGTCTTCAGCGACAACGGGGCCAGCGGCTCCACCTGGTCGCTCCAGAACTCCGGTGGTGCGGTGCTGACGCTGGCCGGCGGGACTCCCACGATCACCACCACCACGGCAGCCACCATCGGCGCGCCGGTCACGGCCGCGGGCGGCTTCGCCAAGGACGGCGCGGGCTCCCTCACGCTCACCGGCACCGCCTCCGGCATCGCGGGGAATGTCAGCGTCAACGCCGGCAGCCTGCTTTCCACCTTCGAGCGGCTCGGCGCCTCGACCATCCTGGCGAACAGCTCCTACGGCGCGACCTATGTCTCCGGCGGCACCCCCTTCCTGCGCGTCACCAACACCTCGGACGTCACGCTGGCCAACAACATCACGCTCCCCGCCCCGGGATCGCAGGCGTATCATGCCCTCCAGAAAATCCGGCCTCGCCAGCACGCTCACCGTCACCGGCGCCATCAGCGGCGGAAATGCCAACAGCGTGCTCCAGCTCGACACCGCGAACAGCGGCGACTCGAGCACCCATTTCGATCTCGCCGGCGCGAACTCGCTGGCCGGACAGGTGCGCCTGAACCGCGGCCGCCTCACGCTCTCGGATGCCGGCGCCCTCGGCAGCGCCTCGCTGTTCCTGCAGACCAACACCAATCCCACCAACGGCAACCTGAGCTTCTCGGGCGTCACCGCCATTTCGAATCCCATCGTCATCGGCGCCACCGTCAACCAGTGGATCAACACCGGCGAGGACGATATCACGCTCTCCGGCCCGCTCAGCAGCGGCACCGCCGGCTCCGGCGGATTCGCGAAAATGGGCAGCGGCGTCCTGCTTCTCACCGGCTCCACCTCCGGCTACGTCCCGGCCTCGACCCAGATCGCCGCGGGCATCCTCGATCTCTTGGACATCGCCGACGCCAGCTTCAATGCCGGCAGCCTCTCCGGTGCCGGCATGATCGACATCGGAGACAAGAACCTGATCGCCACCGCCGGCGCCTTTCCCGGGTTGCTGGCCGGCACGGGGGGCACGCTCACGAAACAAGGCGCCGGCACCCTGACCCTCACCCGCACCAGCCCGAATGCCTACGACGGCGGCACCACCATCAACGGCGGCGTCCTTTCCATCGGCACCGGCGGCACCGGAGCGAACACCGCGTCCGTGGATGTCCTGGGGACCGGCACCGTGACCGTCAATACCGGCGGCACGCTGCGCCTGTGGATCCAGAACTCCAACAGCTTCTCCTTCTTCAACGAACTGTCGATCGACGGCGGCACCCTGCTCGGCGAGGACGGCATCAACACGGTGGCCGCTCCCGTCGAAGTCGGAGCTGCCGGCGCGACCTTCGCCGCCAACTGGGGCGGCAAGACCCTGACGCTCTCCGACGTCGTCTCCGGCACCGGCGCGGTCACGATTTCCGACGGACCGACCTCGATCTCCGGCACCATCATCCTCACCGGCAGCAACACCTACGAAGGCGGCACCACGATCACCACCGGCAACCTGGTGCTCGGCAACAGCCAGGGTGCCGGCACCGGCGACATCACGGTCGGCGAGCTCGCCCGCTACGGAGCCGCCTATGCCTCCGGCGGCGCGCCCTTCCTGCGCACCTCCGTCACGGGCCTGAATGTCCCCAACGACATCGTCCTGCCCGCCACCGCCGGCTACTACGCGCTGCAAAGCGGCACGGCGGCCGGATCGTCGGTGGAATGGAGCGGCGGCATCGGCGGCGGCGGCGCGGGCGTGGTCCTGCAGATCGACACGCCGAACACCAGCGACTCGACCACCACCGCCACCCTGAGCGGCACCAACACCTTCGCCGGGCAGATCCGCCTGAACCGCGGCCGCCTGGTCCTGGCAAACGACGCCGCCCTCGGCAGCGCCGACTTGTTCCTCCAGACCAACGGCAACGCCGGCGCCGGCAATCTCGTCTTCTCGGGAACCACCGGCTTTTCCAACAACCTCATCATCGGCACCACCGCCAACCAATGGATCAACACCGGAGCGGACGACATCACCCTGTCCGGCGCGGTGAGCAGCGCCACCGCCGGCTCCGGCGGCTTCTCGAAAACGGGCACCGGCACCTTGTTCCTGACCGGCCCGGTCGCGGCGTATTCCCCGGCCTCCACCGCCGTGTCCGGCGGCACCCTCGACCTCGCGGAGATCGATGAAGCCACCTTCCTGGCCGGCAGTCTGTCGGGCGGCGGCGCCATCGCGTTCCCCGGCAAGACGCTGTCGGCCACCGCCGGTGCCTTCGCCGGCACGCTCGCGGGCGCCGGGGCCAGCCTCACCAAAACCGGAACCGGCACGCTGACGCTCAGCGGCACGAGTTCCCACACCGGCGCCACCACCATCGAAGCCGGCACGCTCGCCCTCACCGGCACGCTCGGCGCCACGGCGGTGGAAGTGAAATCGGGAGCCACGCTCGCAGGCAACGGCTTGACCGGCGGCGGCATCACCGTCCGCACCGGCGGCCGTCAGGCATTCGCGCTGGCCGCCGATCCGGGCTCCCAACTCGCCCGCGAAAACAGCGGCGCGCTCGTGATCGAAAGCGGCACCACCCTCGATCTCACCGCGGCCGCCACTCCCGCACCGGGCGCCTACATCCTCGCCACCGCCGCCGGCGGCATCACCGGCGCTCCCGCTGTCGTGAACTACCCGGCAGGCGTGTCCGGCGTCGTCAGCGTGGCCGGAAACAACCTCCAGCTCGTGATTTCCGGCGACGCGTACGACGCCTGGGCCGGTTCCTTCAGCCTCGCCGGCCCGCAGGCCGCCTTCGATTTCGATGCCGATGACGACGGCATCGACAACGGCCTCGAGTGGATCCTGGGGGGAAATCCGACCCTCTCCGACACCTCCATCCTGCCCGTCGCGACCGGCAGCGCCACCGGCGGCCTGACCCTGG
Source organism: uncultured Luteolibacter sp. (assembly GCA_964554865.1). Taxonomy (GTDB): domain Bacteria; phylum Verrucomicrobiota; class Verrucomicrobiia; order Verrucomicrobiales; family Akkermansiaceae; genus Luteolibacter. The sequence goes on from CAZKQK010000071.1 coordinate 16,687, forward strand.
TCTTCGCCCGCAATCCCGACTCGATCGGAGTCTCCACCCTCGCCGTGGAGTGGGACGTGGACCTCGACGCCTTTGCCAACTCCCTGGCGATCGGCGTCGCCAATGTCCCCCCGAGCGGGAACAACCCCACCGTGACGCTCGACGCGCCCTCGGCCGGGAAAGTGACGGTCAACATTCCCGCCGCCAACGCCCCGGGCGGCAAGCTCTTCGCCCGCCTGAAGGCGACCAAGGACTGAACGCCCGGCATTCCATCCGCTCCGGGCGGGCACCTGCGAACCGGTGACCCGTTCCGGAAGGAAGGATGAGAGAGTCGCCCGGCTTTTCTTGCGTCCGCCCGCCTCCTCGCCTACCAAGTCCGCGCATGGTTCGCTTCACGATCTTCGGCATCCCCGTCCGGGTGGAACCCTTTTTCTGGATCACTCTCGCACTGATCGGCGGAGCCTTGAATGCCCGGAACAGTGATGAAGTCCTGAGCCTCGGGCTTTTCATCATCGCCGGATTCATATCCATCCTGGTCCACGAACTGGGCCACGCGCTCACCGCGCGGAAATTCGGCGGATACAGCGAGATCACGCTGCAGGCCTTCGGTGGTTACGCCACCTGCACCGGGGTCCAACTCACCCGGCCGCAGGATTTCACCGTCACGGCCGCCGGGCCATTCGTCCAAATCGTGCTTGGCCTCGCCGTGTTGTTCTCGCTTCCCTACCTCGACCACTTGAATTCGAACTTCTACGGATTCCTGATTTCGCTGACGTGGATCAGCCTGGTGTGGGCGGTGCTGAACCTGTTGCCGATCCTGCCGCTCGACGGCGGGCGTCTGCTCAACGCGATACTCGGGCCGCAGCGGATCCGGGTCACCCTGTGGACGACGATCTTCACTTCGGTGGTCATCGGCATCCTGTTGCTGAAATTCACCACCAGCATCCTGTTTCCGATCTTCCTCGGCATGTTCGCCTGGCAGGCTTGGCAGGCGCTCGGCGAGCACCGGCGCTTCTGACATCCGTGCGTGCGGCGGAAACGGAACACCGGGATTCCAAACCCCTCGCGTTTTCCCATTGCGAAGCGGGCGTTTCGCGCAAAACCTGTCCGCCATGTCCCGTCCGCTACCGCCTCCGCTGCCCGCAGACAAAGGAGCGAACTCCATTCTCGCCAACCTGCTGAGTCTGGCGCTCGCGCTCTTCGTCACCGTCGGCGCGCTCGGTTTGCTGGACGACTCCCTGCTTCTGGCCGGTCGGACCGAACTGAGCGCCACCCGCGCGTTGATGCTGCTTTTGACGCTGCCGGCCTGCGCGCTGCTCTATCCGCTTATCGCCCTGGTGCCCCGCATCCCGAAGTCCACCTTCCTGCCGGTGGCGCTTTTCATTCCGGCAAGCATGGTGGCGGTGCTGCCGCTGCTGGTTTACTTCCACAAGTGGCACCTGTGGATCGGATGGACGGTCTCGCTGGCGCACGTTCTGTTAGGCATCGCGCTGGTCATGCGCCACCGCCGCGGCGGTCGCTTGTCGTGGCCCTTGGTCGCCGATCCCGCACCGGGCAAGAAAGGGTTCCGCTGGGGGCACTTCGGCATGGTCACCGGTGCCGGCGTCCTGTTCATCCTTCCGGCTCTGGTCGGCGGCCTGCTGCTGTCCGCGAGACTTGCAGTCGGCCATTTCTCGGACGGCTTCGTGGCGCTGGGAACCAAAGGCGTCTCGATGCAGGCGCGCAAATACGTCCGCGATGACGGGCGCAGCGTGCTGCTGGTGCCGATGTCGCACGTGGGCGAGGCGGATTTCTATCGGAAACTGTCCGGCTCGTTTCCCGATGACGCGGTGGTGCTGATGGAGGGAGTGAGCGACCGAAACGGAGTGATCCCGCCGCAGCGGGGATATTCGAAAATGGCGGAGGCCATCGGTGTGGCCGAGCAGCAGGAGATGTTCCGGCCGAAGGGCCGACTGGTGGCCGCGGATCTGGACATGAGCGAGTTCTCCCCCGCCACCATCGAGCTGCTGAAAAACGCGATGCTGATCCACTCGAAGGGCATCAACGCCGAGACGTTGCCGATCCTCATGAAACCGGCGCCCAAGGGGCTGGAGAAGCAGTTGTTCGATGACATTCTCACCAAACGCAACCACCACCTGCTCCGCGTGCTTCACGATCACCTGCCGCACGCCGAGCGGATCATCGTGCCGTGGGGTGCCGCGCACATGCCGGAGCTTGCGCGGGAGATCGAGAAGTCCGGCTTCCGTCTGGATGAAACGACGGACTATCTGGCGATCCGTTTCGGCTCCTGAGGAGTCCCGCTCAACGGTTTCAGTTTCCACTGATCCTCGCGCGGAAGAATGCCGCGTCGCCGGGCTTGGGCCCGGTGATGGTTTGCGGCCCGCCCGTGGTGGGCAGTCCCTGATTTCCCGGAATGTCCCAGGGAGTCCATTGCTGAAGGTTTTCCGAATGCTCGATGACGGCATTGCGGTTTGGCGGGAGATCGAATGTGAAGGAGACCAGCGAATCGCCCGGGCTGACGGATGTGAGGGGGAACGAGGAACCGGATTGCGGATCGGTGCCCGCGAGATACTCGGCGTAATTGGTGACACCGTCGCCATCGGGATCCTCGCCGGGTTCGCCCTGCGGGCTGGAGCCTGAGAGGAATTCGGCGGCGCGCCACTGGTCGTAGGTCCGGCGGTCGGGAAGCTCGCCCGCGATCCATTCTGTGAGAAGGTCCACGCCGGCCTGATCGACGACGTTGCTGCCGAGCGGCGGCATGCGGGTGAAGCCGTTGGCGGCGGCGGTGCGGTTGAGGAGGATGGAGTGGACGGTGGAACCGGGGACAACGAGTTTGTTGAGCGGATTGCCGCCGTTGTTGCTGGCATTGCCGAGAATGAGGCCGGTTTGATCGAGCGTGAGTTCATGGCGGCCGTCCCACATCGATGGCGCGGCGGTGCCGCCGGTTTTGTGGCAATAGGCGCAGTTCACGGCGAGGTAGGAGCGGACACGGGCCTCCGCCGGGTAGTCCGATTCCTCCGGTCGCAGGTGGCGCGGCAGGAGGTTTGCGGACGCCGGATTGTTAGAGAAATATCCGCCGTTTTCCAGCACATCGATCTGGTTGCCGCCGAAGCCGGGGATGATGCTTTCCATGTTGTATTGGCGGGTGTTGCCGGAGAGCGCGAATCCTGCCTGCGGAGTGTGGCAGGTCATGCATTCGGAGCGGCCCGGAATCCGCCAGCGCTGGACTTGCGGCACGCCACCCACGGTGATGGTCAGATCGAATTCCTCTCCGGGCTCGCTGACGAGATGCGCCTCGGTGCCCGCCTCGTTCCAGCGGTAGCTGACCCCGTATGCGCCGGTGGCGTTTTTCACAAGCAGCCGGGTTTCCAAGCGTTTGCCGGTGGCGGGATTGCCACGGGTGGTTTCAATGTCGAAGTGTTTCACCCAGATCTGCCCGTTGGGGAATGTCCATTCGCCGTCGCGCGACCAGCTCATCTTCGAGGATGCGTCGGGAATGGTGAGCCAGCGGCGCTTGATGGCGTGGTCGCTCCAGAAGGGAAGGTTGATCCGATAGGGCAGCAGTCCGGGCGCGGGCGAAAGGTCTGTCAGATCGGCGAACAGGCCGGTGTCGGTGAGGGTGGCGGGATAGATGCTGGTATCCGTGACCACGGCGATGCGGCGGATGAGGTTGTCATTGATATCGGCCATCAGGACATCGCCGTTCGAGGGATCGCGGCCGAAGCCGACGATGCCGCCCTCGCCGAGCACGCGGGTGACGGTGGGAGGGTTGGTTCCGTTGCGGACAAGCGACCAGATGTTGCCCGAGTTGTAATCGGCGAAGATATAGGAACCGGTGAGCGAAGGCACGCGGGAGCCGTGATAGACGAGCCCGCCGGTGACGCTGGTACCCTGGAAGGTGCCGCTGCCGCGCTGGTAGTCGTGGATCGGGTCGATGTGGACGAAATCCTGTGGCGCTCCGCTGACGGGGCCGGCACCCATGCCCTCGCGCCAGACCCAGCCGTAGTTGCCGCCGCCGGTGATGATATTGATTTCCTCGCGGGCGCTGCCGCCGACATCGCCGCACCAGAGTTCGCCGGTGGCGGGATCGAATGACATGCGCCACGGATTGCGCAGGCCCACGGCCCAGAACTCGGTTCTAACAGAAGAGGGGTTGACGCCGAGGTCGTTGAAGCTGGCGGCTCCGATCCATGGGTTGTCGGCCGGGATTTCGTAGGCGGGCAGGCCGCCATGGAGAACCACGGCTGGGTGGCTGTTAGGCGGGACGTTGGCATCATCCGGAGCGGCGGGGTTTCCAGCGATTTCGGCGCCTTCGAGATCCACATCGATGCGCAGGATGCCGGCGAAGAAGTCCTTGTCGATGCGCTGGCTGTTTGCGTGCTGGTCGTTTTGCCCGCCCTCGTCGCCGAGGGAGATGTAGAGATAACCGTCGGGCCCGAAGTGGAGGTCGCCGCCGTTGTGGTTGTTCGCCTCATCAAACTGCTGGATGAGGACGCGCTCGGATGCGAGGTTGGCGGTGGGGTTCGCCGAGTTCGGGTTGTTGAGGGTGATGCGTGAGACGCGCTGATATCGCGAGCCGCTGATGGTGACGGAGTAGAAGATGAAGAGGTGGCCGTTGGTGGCGTAGTTCGGGTGGAAGGCCATGCCGAGCAAGCCGCATTCGCTGCCGGTATCGATCGACTCCGAGGGACTGCGTCCGTTGAAAAGCCCTCCCGCGGCGGCATTGAGGGTGAGGACGGTGGAAGCGGTGGGCGTGGCGGCGGCGGCGTTCGGAACCACGCGCAACAGACCGCCTTTCTGGCAGATGAACACGCGCTGGGTGTCGCCGGGCGGCGAGGCGATGCAGACGGGTTGGTCGAACGAGAGGCCGGGAAACGCATTGACCGCCTGGATGGACACCGGCGGCGGCGAGGCGGGAACACCGAAAGTGGAGTTGGCGATGCGGAGTTGGCCGGTGAAGGTGAGAGTGACCGTGGCGGGCGGTGAAACGCCGCCGGCTCCGCCCACGGTGTAGGTGAAACTGTCGGTGGAGGGCGTGCCGGTGGTGTGGGTATAGAGAATGCTGCCATCCGGGAATGGCACGGCGGTGCCGGACTGGGGCTGTTGAACGATGTTTGCCGTGGTGGGATCGATGGTGCCGCTGTCGTTTTGCAAAACGCGGATGCGGACCTTTTGCTGGCGATGCAGGGTGGCGGCATCGGCCACGGTGACGGGGGGCGGGAAATTCGGATTGGGGCCGATGCTGATGCTGTTGAGAATCTCGTTCTGACTGAGCGCGCGGCGGTGGATGCGGACTTCGTCGTAGATGACGTTGGAGCACGAGTCATTGGTCCAATTGGAGCGACCAAGCCAATTGTTCACGTCCTCGATATCGGCGAGCCTGAATGGCAGGTCCTGGGTGGCGGCGTGCGCGCCGTTGAGATACCACGTGAGGCGGCCGCCGGTCGCGCCGTGAGAACCCGCGCCATGGGTGTAGGTGATGGCGAAATGATGGCGGGCGCCGGTGGCGAGTGTGAGATCGGTGTTTGCCCCCAACTCCCCTTGGTCGCCGAGTCTGCCGACGAGGCGTTGCTGGTTGGCGGCGGTGCCGCGGTTGATGGCGAGCATGATGTTGTCGCGCGATGATGCGCCCGCCGGTGCCGAGGTGGCGGTGTGGAGGATTTCGCCCGGAGCGGCGCCCGCGCCCTGGACGGCGGCGTTTCCTGTTAGATTGGTGCGGCCGATGTCCATGTAAGCGCCACGCGAAATGAGAAAAATGGACAGTGGTTTGGGAAAAATCCCGGTTTCCCGCCTGTCTGCATCCGCACCGCATGACGCATGCGCGGCCGCTGCAACCGCCCGGTCACCCCGGCGGCGGGTTGACGAACCCCAGCCTGGCGAAGCCCCTCCTCGCCTCCTCTTCCGGGACGCCTCCGATACGGATGTTTTCCGGCTGGCCGGTCAGCCGCGTGCGCGGGTCGATGCCTTCGAGGGTGCCGAAAAAATTGAAAACGTGCTTGGGGTCTCCGGGCGTGATCGTGATCTCGAAGCGCCGCTCGATCCCGGTGGACGCCACGTCCGGGAGGAAAACCGACCACTCGTCTTTGGACAGCATCACCGAGGCGTAGGCGAAGCCAGCGGCGATCAGGTCAGCCTCCAGCGCCGCCTCGTCGGCTGGCATCGTGTAGGGGTAGCCCGGCAGGCTGACCAGCGTGTTGTTATCTTTGCGCCTGATCTCGGTGATGTCGTCTCCGGACCAGGTGGCCCCGAACCAGACAGGGTTGCCGCCATGCTCATAGCCCTTGTCATAATTTCTTATCTCCGCGTCCCACGTCCCGGCGGACGTTGAAACCGCCGCCCCGGTGAAACCCTCCGCGATCAGGTCCGCTTCCAGCACGGCCGCGTGCGCGGGCATCGCGTAGGGGTAATTCGGGAGACTGACCGGCACGTCGAAAACCCTGACCTCGGTGATGCTCTTGCCGTGCCTCGCGGTGGTGAGCCGCAGGTCGATGAGCGCCCCCTTGCGGATCAGCGCCGCCGTCTCGTAGCGGGCGTGGAAGCGCACGCGGTCGCCGGGGAGGGATTCCGGGGACTTGCCGGGCGCATCGATCCATCCGGAGCAACCCGCCCGCCAGGACGTGAGATTGTCCGACCAAAACAAACCGAGTCGCACCGCCCCATCGGTCCAGCCGCTCGCCGCCGATCCGGCGAACGTGTCCGGCAGGTCCACGTCCACCTCGAACCACTTTCCATCCGCATCCTCGGCGATGACAGCCGTGGTCTTGACGTTCTTCTCAAGCCAGTCACCGGTCACCGCCCGCACCAGCTTCGGCGAGGTGTAAATGGTGCGGCCGCCCTTGGTCAGCCAATGCACCTCGCGGCCGCCCTTGAGGATTTTTCGTGGTATGCGTGAACCCTTGTGGATCATGGCAGGAAGTCGGTGATGTCGTAGTAGGTGCCCTCGTCCGGCGGATCGAGTTCCAGGAAATCATCATTGGCGATCTCCACAAAGGCAGGGCCTCCGCCGCCCCCGCCCACCGCCCACAGCAGCGGGCCGGTATGGATCTGCTTGAGCTTCCCCGAGCCGTCCGAGGTCGCGAGCGGGAAATGGGTGACACCGGCGGACGGTTCCGGGATCTCCTCCGCGAAATGCGGCCCGGACACACCGGCCACCTGCTCCCCGTCGTCTTCGATGGACACATAGACCACCCCGGCGAGCGGCGCGCGCCTGACCGCCATCACTGACGCCTCCCAAGGCTGGCCCACCCTTTCGGGGCCTGACGCCGTGACCCTCATCGCGAGCACCGGAGTCGTCGCCGGCGTGGTCGATCCCGGATGAACCGTGTAATCCACCGGCGTTCCGGGCGAGTCCGGAAGATCGTAGGTGACTGTTAGAAGCGCCGGGCCGCTGCCCTCGCGCGGCGGATACCAGTCCGCCGCGAAAACCACGTCCGCCACCGTCGTGATCGCCTCATCCAGCCATGCCTGCGCCAGATCGATCACCACCGTCTCCGATCCGGCCGGCTCGGTGTTGTCGCCGCTCCACGAGATGTAGTCGCTCGCCGACGCATGGCCGTATCCCACCGTCTCCCCGAGAAACGAAACCCCGATGTCCAGATCCGGAGAACCGCCCCAGGCGATGGTCATTGTGAGCGTGCCGAAGGGGTTGCTCAACGCCGGTTCCTCATCGGGTGCTTCGGGGAACTCGGCGTGCAGGTGCTCGCCCGCCGGCGTGCTCTGGTAGGTGCCGCACGGATCGTCCTCCGGACCGACCGCCCTGGTGGCGATGATCGTGGAGTCATAGGCGAGGTCGGCGCTCCCGCCCTCGTTGACCGTGATCGTCCAGTCCGGGTCCGCCTCGCATGTCCACACCAGACCATCGGTGGTTACGTATTTCCCACCCACGGCCGTGCCCTGGGCGATGCCCACGTCGAGTTCCACGAACCCCCCCGGCCAGCCCCGTTCCTTCTCCGCCGTCAGCGTGAATGCCTCGTCGTCATTGTAAGTCTCCTCGCCGTATTCCGTCGCCTCGTAGTCACCGGCGGGGGCTTCGCCGCCGCCCGTCAGTTCCGCGACGACTCCCGAGGCGTCCGAAATGGTCGACTCATCGTCATCCACCACTTCTAACAGAAATTCCCCCTTGCGCCATTTCCCCGGCCGCGCCTGCTGCCACACGCCCGCGAAGAGTCCATGCCCCGTCACCACCACACACCGGCCCGAGCCGCCCACCACGTCCGCGCTCTCCGCCACCGGGATCGCTTCCGGCGCGGTCGCCGATGCCGCGAGCTGGCCTGTCAGGCGCGGCGCGCCGGCATCGTCGCCGTCACCCACCGGCCACACCGCGCCCGTCTTGCGGCAGATCACCGGGCCGTCCTCCACATAGAGGTCGCCGCGCGCGTCGAGATAAGTGTGGAATGCCGGTCTCGTCATAGCCAGACAATGTTATCTTGCGGATCTCTTCTCACCCTGGAAACCAGCGATCCGTAGTCCAGCCGCGCCGGCGCCCCCAGGCTGTAAATGGTCCGGCCCCGGTGCCCCTCGTAGGTCACCGCGCGAAGCGGCGCGTCCATGTCCGCGTGCGCCGCATAGGAGCCCGCCACGCACAGCTTGCGGTTCAGGCGGTTTTCTCCAGACACGTCGTCATCCACCACCACGATGTCACCCTCCCACGGAATCCAGTCCTGTGCGGCCTGCAGGGACTCCGCCATGTTCCCCGGGGGATTGAGATAGTCATAGTCCCACGGCCGGTAAATCGTCTTGTTGGAAACATGCTGCGCGTTCACGAGGATGCCCTCGCACTCGAAGGGGTAGGCCCACCACTTCCGCGTCCTCGGCGTGCCGTTCTTCGTGTATTCGTTCGCCCACATGTTTCCCCGCTGCGGTGCCGCGTCCCACCACTTCTGCCACACCGCGGGCGGCCTCGCCACCGTGGCCGTCTCACTGAAGACGCCGCCCCACGTCCCGGTGATGCTCACGTCCACCGCCTTCAGCGCCTTGCGCGCCCAGTCCGGCATGTCCTGCGTGAAAAGCAGATACCTGCCCGCCGTCGCCACCGCCGTGCCGTCCTTTTTCCTCAGCCTCAGCGTCGGGAACGCCACCCCTCCGTATTTCGAAGTCTGCCAGGTGGTTCCCACATAGCCGGTCACGTCCGAGATGATCTGCCCGGCCTGGCCGTAGGCCTGGGTGTTCGAGGCGATGTTCCCAGCCCTTTCCCGGACATAAGCGTTCCCCGGATTCGGCCCGGAGGCCGTCCGCACCACCACGCTCTCGAAATCATCGCGCGGCAGGAAATCCGCGATCTCCGGCCCGCTCACCGAAACGATCTGGATCTTCCCCGTCGTCACCGTGCCGAAGGCGCTGCTCGCCCACTTCGGCTTCCCGTTCGTCGGGTTGCGCTCCACGTAGTTCAGCCGCACCCGCTTCACCTCCTGGTCCAGCCGCGGCGCGATGTCGATCCGCTCGATGTTCGAGCTTCCCACCGTCAGCGTCAGCCGCGTCAGGTTCGGCCGCCGCGTCACATTGAGCGCCGGCGTCGCACCCGAGTAGTCGAACCACGCCACCGAGTCCGGGCTCCACCTCAGCAGCTCCGCCAGCGCCGCCGCGAAGCTCATGTTCGAGAGCGTCATCTTCACCCGGTTGCCCATGTTGGAAACCGTCCCGCGCGTGATCGGCACGCCCTTCTCGATCATCCGGTCGATCAGATTCTCCACGCTGATCCTCAGGCCGTTGGTCGGGAACACGTAGGAGGTCCGCTCGCCCGTCGCCCCGGTGCCGTCCTGCAGATCGCCGGAGAGCGAGATCCTCTCCATCCACCACCACGGGCCGAAGACCGTCACGCTCGCCGAGGACAGCCCCACCCGGGGCTCCGCCACATGCCCCTTGAAGCATCTCGCGCCCGCCGCGTTGAACACCTCCACCACCTGCCCCGCCGTCGGGATGATCGTCCCCGCCCCGGTCGGACCGTCGGTTGCCGCCGTCCAGGAAAACGTGTCCATCGCCAGGCTCGCCAGCCGCAGCGTCCACGAGTCGATCCCCAGCGCCTCGGGCGTCCGGTTCGTCGCGTTCAGCGCCGCTCCCGCGGCTCCTTTGATCTCCCAGGGCATGTGTTGGCTGTTAAGTGTTATCTCCGTTCGTTAAGCGCCTTCACCTGGCCCTCCAGCGCATCGATGCGCTCGTTCCAGCGGCGGCCCATGTTGGTAAACTCGTTTTGAAGGGTGATGAGCCGCAGGACTCCGCCGTCCACGGTGGCCTGTCCGGTCTGCACCTGGCCGATCAGGGTGCGCAGGTTCGTCGCCAGCGCCGCCGACTCATTCGCGGTGATTCGTCCGTCCTCGGCGGCCT
>CAZKQK010000072.1:0-25900 GCA_964554865.1 uncultured Luteolibacter sp.
GGGCCTGGGAAATGATGGTGTCCACCGCGATGGTGGTCTTGCCGGTGGCGCGGTCTCCGATGATCAGCTCGCGCTGGCCGCGGCCGATCGGGATCATCGCGTCCACGGACATGATGCCGGTCTGCACCGGAACGGAAACCGACTTCCGCTTGATGATGCCGGGGGCGATTTTCTCCATCGGATAGTAGGCGGCCGCGGCGATCTCGCCCTTGCCGTCCACGGGCTGGCCGAGCGCGTTGACCACGCGGCCGAGCACGGCCTCGCCGACGGGCACGGAGAGCAGCTTGCCGGTGGTGCGGCATTCGGAGCCTTCGGTGACGGCGGTGTAGTCGCCGAGAAGCACGACGCCGACTTCGCTTTCCTCAAGGTTGAGGGCCATGCCGGTGACGCCGCCGCCGAAATCGATCATCTCGTTGAGCATGACGTCGGAGAGTCCTTCGACTTTGCAAACGCCGTCGCCGACCTGGCGGACGGTGCCGACATTGGTTTTTTCGACGGAGGAGGTGATTCCGGCGATCTGTTGTTCGATTTCCTGAAGGATGCTGCTCATGGGGAAAAGGTGCGATTTATCGGTTGTCGGTTATCAGCGGAGAGTCGGTTAGAACGCGTTGGCCAGGCGGTGGAGCCGGCCTTGGACGGAGCCGTCGAAGACGTCGTTGCCCACGCGGATGCGCAGGCCGCCGATGAGCGACGGGGTGACCTGGTATTGCACGGCGAGGTCGGTGCCGTATTGGCCGGCGAGGCCGCCGACCACGCGGGCGCGGGTGGCTTCGTCCAGCTCGACCGCGCTCTCGACGGTCACCTTGCGGCGCTCCTGCTCGAGGCGGGTGAGTTTCTGGAGGGCTCCAAGGATGCCCTGATAGTCGCGCGGCTTGGTCTCGACCAGGCGGGAAACCACGGTGCGCAGCTTGTTGTCGTCCAGTTTTCCGCCGGTCTGGCAGAGACCGAAGAGGCGGCGTGCGGTGGCGGCGGCGGTTTTGGAGACTTTCATGGGAAACTTGTTGGAAAACCGGAAGCTCAGCCTTCGACCTTGGCGAGCGCGTCCTCGTTGATGCGCTTCTGGTCATCCGCGGTGAGCACCTTGCCGGTGACCTGGGCGGTGGTGGCGGCGACGAGGCGGCCGAACTCGCGCTTGAGTTCCGTGCCGATCCGCTCGCGCTCGGCTTTCGCGGCGGCTTCGGCTTTCGCAAGAATCTGCTGGGCCTGGGCGATGGCCTCCTGCGCCTTCTGCTCGCTGAAGGCGTGCGCGCCTTCCTTGGCCTCGTTGATCAGGCGGACGGCGTCCTCGTTGGCCCTGGCGATGGCGGCGGCGGTCGTCGCCTCGGACTCGGCGAGCTGTTTCTCGATGTGCTTGAGCTTTTCCTCGCCCTCGGCGATGCGGGCCTTGCGCTGTTCCAGCATCTGCTGGATGGGGCCGAAGGCGAATTTTTTGAGGACGAGGATAACAAGGAAGAAATTGATCACCTGAGCTGCGAAAAACGCGCCATTCAGACCGAATGTCGTTTTGATGCTTTCAAAAACGCCGGGGTTTTCGGCAGCTGCTGATGCGAGGATGGTGATCATGGGAAAAATTGAAATCGTTGAAAGATGCCGCGCGCGCCGGTGAGGGCGCGCGCGGCGAACCGCTTAATTAAAGGCCTGCGGCAAACACCGTGATGATGAAAAGCCCTTCGATGAGGGCGGCCAGAATGATCGAAATCACCAGAACCGGAGTGGCGGCGCCTGGATTACGACCGGTCGCTTCGGCCGCTTTGGAACCGAGGATGCCGATGCCGATGCCACCGCCAAGGGCGGCGAGCGCGACAGCAAATGCTTTCGTGAACATGTTTGTTGGTATGGTTTGTTGTGGTTTCTGCGGCCCCCACGATCATGCCATGGTCAGACTGCGGAAAGGGGTTAGTGGTGCGCCTCGTCGCCGTGGTCGCAAATGAGCTTGAGGAAAATGGCGCAAAGCAGGGTGAAGACGAGAGCCTGCACGAATCCCACCAGCAGTTCCATGAAGTAAAAGGGCAGAGCAGGCAGGAATGCCAGATACTTCGGGAGCAGCGTCATCAGGGTTTCGAGCGTTTGCTCGCCGCCGTAAATATTTCCGAAAAGACGGAAGGTGAGAGCCACCGGGCGAATTGCGATGGAGATAACCTCCAGAACACCGACGAAGAGGAAGACCGGAACCATCATCGCGAGCATGATGCCGTGAAAACTGCCCTTCGGGGCGAAAATATGGGCGAGGAATGCCTTCAGGCCGCTTTCCGTGATCGCCCAGTAAAACCAAAGCAGGGCGAATGTGAACGCCATCGCCGCAGTCATGTTGATGTCCGCGTTGGCTCCACGGAGCCATGGGGTCACCATGTGTCCGCGCTCGTCCACCCAACCCAAGGTTCCGACACCCGGGATCAACCCCATGTAGTTGTTGACCAAAACAAAGAAGAAAACCGAACCGAAAAACCAGAACACCCGCTTGGTGAGATGCTCGCCCATCAGGCCGGCGAGGAAGTCATACAGAGACTCCACCACCCACTCGGCGAAATTCTGGAAACCGGCCGGCACCAGCGCCATCCTGCGCGTCGCCGCCTGGCAGAAGAGGACAATCAATCCCACCGCGAGCCAGACCATGATGGTCGAGTTGGTGAACGCTCCGAAAAGCGGCTGGGCGTTGAGCGGCAGGGCGTGATGACCGCCGTCTCCGGCCGCGAAAAGGGGGGCGAGGCAGGCTAGCCAGGCGGTCAGGATGAGGATAATCGGGCGATGGGTCATGCCGGAGCGTCCCGCAAACGGCGGGCGCGGGGTCTGTAAATGGCCGCTACTGGGTCCGCAAGATCTTTTCTTGAAAAATTCCTTTGGTCCCGATGGCCAGGAAAGTCAGGAATGCCGAGATGTCATCCCCCGCCCTCGCGGCTGGCGTTGAATGCCTCCGCCGCGCCATCACCGGTCAGCATCCGGTCGCCCCCCAGGCCCGCCGTCAGGACAAGCCGGAAGCCGCAGGCCAATGCCTGGTCGAGAAACTCCTCGGCGGGCAGACAAAGGCGGCCGCCCACGTCGCGCAGTTGAAATTTCACCGGACCGATTCCGTGGAACCCCCGATACACCACCTCGGTGCAGACCAGGCGGTCCGCCGTGCGGAAATCGAACAGGAAATCATACGGCTTTCCGCAATGCCCCAGCGCCCGCGCCAGGGCCGCGCCCAGCTCGTCACCCCCAAGTGGCGGCCTCAGGATCACCAGCGAGTCCACTGCCAGTGTCTCGCCCGCCGGGCGGACCTTCACTCCGTCCTTCTTGGATTCGAGGAACCAGGCACCCGTTTCGTCAGGCCCCGGCATGTCCCGGACCATCGGCTCCGCCTCCGCCGTCCGCCCGAGATAGAGCGCCGCGTGCGGCCAGAATCCCGGCAAAAACCAATTGCTCAGCGCGTCGTCGTGGCGCGTGATGAACACATCGCCCGGCCTCACGGCGGCAAGAACCTCCGCACGGAGCCCCGGGTGTATGCGCTTCGCCGCTCCGGGCGGTTTTACCCCGGGCTGTCGCAGCTCGGCGATCGCCCGCCCCGAAACCTCGAACATTCCGCCCATCACCTGCTTCCACGCCGACCGGTTCCGCCGCAGAAACGAAAACCACCGGTATGCCAGATGTCTCTTGAGCGCCTCCCCCCGGCGGCTCTCGATGTGGAGCTCCTCGGCCGCCAGCAGATCGATCACCGGGCCCATCACCGGATCCGCGGACAATCCGAGAATCTCCTCGCGCTGCCGTTTGAAAAACTCCGCCGCATCGAGAAACCGGATCTGGTTCGCCGGATGCGAGAGCGCCTTGTACAACTGGGTGAACGACTTGCGGGGAATGCCGGACGCCACATCGGGTTCATCCAGCTTCTTCCACAACACCGGCCGTCCCGCCGCCAGGCCCACCACAAAGCGGTTTGCCCGCAGCAGCGCGCAGGCCGCCGCGAAGGCCGTGGCGAACACCGGCAAACGCTGCCCCCACTCCACTCTGCTCCGCCCCGCCTGATGTCCCAGCCCGTTGATCGTCGCGAGCAGGGACGCGCGCAGCGTCAAATACTGCGAATACCGTAGTTTCACCAACTCCTCCTCGTCCGGCAGGAAATACCCGCGCCCTGCCGCCGCCTCCACCGCCACCAGTTCGGCACCCAGCCCGTCGCGCTCGGGCAAGGCCGCCGCCGCGGCCAGCACCGTCGCCACACCCTCCTCCAGCATGCTCCTCGTTTCCTCTTCCATCAGGCCGCCGCTTTCTGCATCCCGGAAGCCCCGCCGTCAACCGCCCCCGCACCCGGGCGGCATCTAACAACACGGCCGCGCCATCCCTTCCGGAGCGCCAAACACCCTCCGCCGCCCCACGTCAAGACCATGAATTGGAAAAATCCCCTGAAAACCAGCGGCTTTTCTCTTGCCAACCCCAGCCGCCGCCAGCACAAAGTCGCGTTGCCATGAACAAAGCTGACCTCATCGACTCAATCCAGGCCGCCCTCGGAAAAGACGCCACCAAGCGCCTCGCCGAGGAAGCGCTCGACGCCGTTCTCTCTTCCATCGCCAAAGGCGTGAAAAAGGACAAGAAAGTCCAGATCATCGGCTTCGGCACCTTCGAAGTCAAACAACGCGCCGCCCGCACCGGCCGCAACCCGAAAACCGGCGAGGCCATGCCGATCCCCGCCTCGAAATCCGTCGGGTTCAAGGCCTCCTCCGCGCTCAAGGGCTCGCTGTGAGACCTCCGGGATTTCCCGTTAGAAACCAAAAACCACAAGGAAACCCCGACCCGCCAAAGGTCGGGGTTTCTTGTTTCGGAAAACGGGCACTCCTCCTCAGAACCAGCCCTTGCGGCCGTTGACATAAGTGGCGACGAACTCCTCGTCGCTCTTCGTCAGATAAATGATGCCCTCGATCAGCCCGATGATGCCGCCAACGCACACGAAACTCAGTAGCAGTTGGATGATGCCCTCCTTGGTGTAGCCAAGGTAGAACTTGTGAACGCCAAGGCCACCCAGAAGGATGGCGAGAATGCCGGCCACGACTTTTTTGTCGGCCCCGGGGATCTTTTCTGAGGGTGTATTGGACATGGTGTCGTCCTTATAATTAACCTCCCGCAGCAAGGCAAGCTCCGAACTCCTCATGAAACCAAGAATCACCCTGGCAGAAACCGCGCTTCCCGATGGCAGCGTCCTCACCCTTCAGGAGCACGACGGCCGCATGTCGCTCAACATCCGCGGCCAGCAAATCTGCGGGCCCGCCACCCGCGCCGCCGAGCGGGAACTCGCCCGCCTCGCCTGCGCCCCCTTCCGCCCCGCCCGCCAGCCCAAGCTCTGGTTCGCCGGCCTCGGCCTCGGCCACAGCCTTGCCGCCGCCTGCTCCGAGCTGAAACAGAAACGCGGCACCTTCCTCGTCGCCGAGCCCCTCGCCGCACTCCCCGCCTGGCACCGCGCCCACATCCCGGACAGCCCGCTGCTTGCCGATGAGCGCGTCGTTCTGGAAACCGATTGCTCACCCGCCGCCCTTTTCCGCCAAGCCGGCACCCTCCACGCCATCCTTCTCCACCTCGACGCCTCCCCCACATCCCCGGACAACAAACCCTGGGTGGACGACCGCCGCTGGCTCGCCGCCGCCCACGAGGCCCTGCAACCCGGCGGCATGCTCGCCATCGCCGGCTCCCGGCCCGTCGCCAGCCTCGCCCGCCGCCTGCACCGCGCCGGCTTCGATGTCGCCCAGTTCGGCGTCCCCGCCTCCCCGGACGCGCGCAAGGCCCGCATGCTCCCGGTCTGGCTCGCCCGCAAGGGCCGGGCCGGCTGACCCGCCTCTGTCATTTCCCAATCCGCGTGTTGCGCTCGCCCGCCGATCATGTATTTCTCCACGCGTCCATGATCCGCAAATCCGTCGTCCGTTTCGTTCCACTGATGCTCGCATCCGCCGCCGTCGCGGGTGAAACCACCATCGAGAAGCGTCCTTTCACCGTCGAGCGGTCGTTCAGCGCCGCCATTCTCCCGGCCGAAGGCGCGGAACTCATCCAGTTCGAGCCCAAAACCTGGACCGACTATAAGATCGTCGAGGTCGCCCCTCACGCCGCCAAGGTCGCCAAGGGGGACCTTCTCATCCGCTTCGATGCCGAGTCCATCGACCGCAAGCTGGCCGACTCCCGCCGCGCCCTGCAAACAACCACACTCTCTCTCGCCCAGGCGCAGGAGGACCTCAAGCACCTCGAACAAACCTCGCCCCACAAGCTCGACGCCCTCAAGCGAGCCGCCGACATCGCCCGCGAGGAAAACGCCTACTTCACCCAAACCCGCCGCAAGGCCGCCGAGGAAAGGGCCGCCCAAAACCTGGAGCGCAGCAAGCAGATCCTTGAAAACCAGGAGGAGGAACTCAGGCAACTCACCAAGATGTACGAGGCGGACGACCTCACCGAGGAAACCGAGGAAATCATTCTCGTCCGCCAGAAAAACGCCGTCATCGCCGCAGGCTTCGCCCTCCGCATGGAAACCCTCGACCACAAGCGCACCACCGAGGTCTCCCTCCCGCGCGAAGCCGTCACCCTCGCCAACAACGAGCGGGACACCGCCATCGCACTCGCCAAGGGCCAGCAGGACATCCCGCGCTCCATCGCCCTCAAGAAACTCGAAATCGAGGGCCTGAAAACCGCCGCCGAGCGCGAGAAAACCGCCCTCGCAGACCTCGGGCAGGATCGCAAACTCTTCGAATTCACCGCCTCCGCCGACGGCTGGTTCTATCACGGAGCCATGGAGAACGGCCGCTGGACCACCGGCGAGGCCGTCAAGGCACTCGTCAAACACGG
Organism: uncultured Luteolibacter sp.; assembly: GCA_964554865.1. Classification (GTDB taxonomy): domain Bacteria; phylum Verrucomicrobiota; class Verrucomicrobiia; order Verrucomicrobiales; family Akkermansiaceae; genus Luteolibacter. Next base: position 6,790 of record CAZKQK010000072.1, read on the forward strand.
CCGCCCCACAGCCAACCGCCCCATCGCCACCTTCGTCCCCGCCACCGCAAAGCCGACCCTGACCGCGTTCCTCGACGACACCGCCGCCCGTTCGCTTGCCGTGGAAGCCACCGGCACCGCCACCCTCCCCGGCCGTGAGGATCTCGACATCGCCGTGAAACTCTCATCCCTTGCCCGCCTTCCCGGTGCCGACGGACTCTACCGCGCCGACCTCGCCGCCACCTGGCCCGGGGACGCCACTCCCGCCATCGGCTCGCCCGCCCGGGTCCGCCTCATCGCCTATCACGCGCCGGAGGCCATCTCCATTCCCACCAGTTCCCTCAGCCACGGCATCAAGGGCTGGACCGCGGAGATCAAGCTGGCCGACGGCAAAACCGAAAAGCGCCCCGTCAAACGCGGACGCGTCTCAGGCGGGTCCACCGAAATCCTCTCCGGCCTCGAAGTCGGCCAGGTCCTCATTACTCCGGACAAGTGAAACCGGAGACACAACGCGCAAGATCCGGGGTCCGGGGAAACGGGAAGATAACACCCATGCCCTTTTCAACATATCACTTCCGGGCCCGGCCGGCTTCCCTTCCCGCTCCCGCCTCCCGCATCCTCAGGCTCTGGGCCCTATCCGCCGCCCTCTGCGGCTCCGCGCCGGCAAATGAAATCCCGGCAAAAGCGCCGGAACCCACCCGCGAGGCCATCGACTCCGCCATCCGCCGCGGCGTGGATTTCCTCATCGCCGATCAAAACCCCAACGGCTCCTGGGGCGGCCCCACCCGCACCAAGGGACTGAACATCTACGCCCCGCTCCCCGGAGCCCACCACGCCTTCCGCGCCGGCTCCTCCGGACTCGCCCTCGCCGGCCTGCTCGATGTCAGGGACCCCCGCCCCGAGGTTGCGGCCGCCATCGAAAAAGGCGCGAAATGGACCGCCTCCGAACTCCCCAAACTCCGCCGAGCCGACCAGACCACCACCTACAACGCATGGGGCCACGCCTACGGCCTGCGCGCCATCAGCCGCCTTTATCAAGTCGAAACCGATCCCGCCCGCAAGGCCGGGTGGAAACGCCTCGCCCAGGAGCAGGTCGATCTCGCCAACCGCTACGAGGAGGTCAACGGCGGCTGGGGCTACCTCGATCTCTACGACGGCGTCACCACCCGAAAACCCTCCGGCATCCCCACCTCCTTCACCACCGCCACCGTCCTCCTCGCCATGGCCGAGGCGCGCGACGTCATCGGCGTCACCCTTGATGGGAAGATCGTGAAACGCTCGATCGCCTCCATCAACATGCAGCGCACGCCGGACTTCGCCTACGTCTACTCCTTCCCCCACCGCATGCGCCCGCGCGGCGACATCAACCGCCCCGCCGGCTCGCTCGCCCGCTCCCAGGTCTGCAACGCCTGCCTCCGCATCTTCGGCGAGAAAGCCGTCACAGACGCCGTCCTCATCGACTGGGCCGACCGCTTCCTCGCCCGCGAGGGCCACCTCGGCAACGGCCGCAAGCGCCCCGTTCCGCACGAGACCTTCTTCAAGATATCCGGTTATTTCTATTACTACGGAATGTATTATTTCACCGTCGCCGCGGACCTCCTCCCGCCGGAGAAACACGCCGCCTACGCCCGCAGCCTCGCCGCCATACTGTTGGAGCGCCAGGAGAAGGACGGCTCATGGTGGGACTACCCGCTCTACGACTACCACCAACCCTACGGCACCGGCTACTCGCTCATGGCCCTCGCCTGGTGCCGCGAAGCCATCGCCAAATCCGGATCGCCCTGATATCCCCGGGGCGCGACAGGGTTTCGGCCCCTTGCACACCCGCAAACCGGGCGCCCGACTCGCCGGGGTGAACGCGTTTGAAGTATCCGTACCGGCCGGATGATCCGGGCCCAATCCCCTTGGTGGCACGCCAAACACCTCTCCCCTTCCGCCATGGGTCTGGCCCGGAAGCAGGATTCGCGCCCATCGAAAATGCGCAAGTAACTGTTTTCCAGCCACTTGCCGGAACACTCCAGAAACGGGGAGGTTCACAGCCCGGTTGTTTCCCGATAGCTGTTCAGAATCGATCGGAAACCATTCGCGATCCGCCAACCCCAACCAAAAATCCCATGAAACCCCGCCCGCTTCGTTTCCTGCCGAAAGCCCTCGTGGCTTGCGCCGCACCACTGGTCATTTGCCCGTCCGCATTGGCCAAGGTGGTCATCACCAACGAGTCCAAAGGAACCAATGTCTGGACACTGCCGTCCGGGACCAATCTTCTGACAGGCACGGTGCCCGCATCCCCGCCGCCGGTCACCCATGAGGGCTCGTCCAACATCTGGGGCACCTTGACCGATGGCAGCGTCGGGCCTGCGGATCCGAATACCGCCACCAGCGTCACCCCCAACAACGGCAACGAGGTCATCTTCCCGCTCGACCTCACCTCCAAGCCGGACGGCTATGACGTCACCTCCTTCGATTCGTATTGCGCCTGGGGCGATTCCGGCCGGGACAACCAGAACTACACCCTGCAATACTCCACGGTGGCCAATCCCACCACGTTCATCACCATCGCCGCGGTCAACAACCGGACAACGGTGGACAAGTCCACCCACACCCGCATCACCAACGACAACGGCTATCTGGCGATGGGGGTCCACTCCATCAAGATCATCTTCGGCAACAACCAGGAGAACGGCTTCACCGGTTTCCGCGAGTTCGTGCTGCAGGACACTCCGGTGATCCCCTGCGTCATGACCGAGGCCAACGACAACAACGCCTTCTTCATCCCCGGCGGAACCAACCTCCTCGCAGGCATCGTTCCGCCGGAAACCCCCGCCACGAACGAGGGCTCCTCGGCATCGTGGGCCACCGTGACCGATGGCAGCCTGGGCAACCACAACGATACCTCCGCCAGCGTCGCACCCAACAACGGACAAACCGTCACCTACCCGCTGGATCTCACCGACCATCCGGAAGGCCGGACGATCCATTCGTTCGATTCCTTCTGCGCCTGGGGCAGCAACGGCCGGGACGATCAGAACTACATTCTCTCCTATTCCACCGTGGAGGATGAGGAAACATTCATTCCGATCGCCACCGTGGTCGCGCACACCGAGCACAACGGAATCAACAGCAATCGCCGCGCCACCCACGCGCGGGTCACCGCCAACGGCGGCCCGCTGGCCACCGGGGTCCACTCCATCCGCCTGACATTCCAGAACCAGGAAAACGGCTACACCGGTTTCCGCGAATTCTTCCTCAGCGACCAACCCGTCAACCAAACGACCTACGCGGCCAACCAAACCAACAGTTGGACCCTGCCGCCGGGCGCGAACCTCCTTGCCGCCGCCACCAACATCGACCCCGCGGTACCGGCGGGAGCAAACCATGGCAACGGCGACATCACCTCATCAAACTGGTCCACCCTGACCGACGGCTCGGTCGGCTCCGCGGGCACCCAGCTCCATTCCGTGGCGCCGCTCAACAACACCTCGGTGACCTACACGCTGGACACGTCCGTCAACACGATGGGCTATAACCTCAGCTCCTTCGACTCCTACGCCGCCTGGGGAGACACCGGCCGCGACAACCAGGATTTCACCATCCTCTACTCCACCGTGTCGGATCCGGGCACCTTCATTCCCATCGAAACCATCGCCAACCACACCAACTTACCCGTCAACGCCACCCACACCCGGATCTTGCCGGACTCGGGATTCCTCGCCACCAACGTCGGAGCGATCCGGTTTTACTTCAACAACCAGGAAAACAACTACGTCGGATACCGCGAGTTCATCGCCCTCGGCAGCGCGGTCCCGCTTTTCAGCCCGCTCACCTGGTCCGGCCTGGACGGCACCGGCGGCAATGCCGACTGGATCGACGCCCCGGACGACAACTGGACGGACGGCATGGGAAGCTCGCCGTTCAACAGTCTCGCTCCGCTGACCTTTGACGACACCGGGATCAACACCAACATCAGCATCCCCACCACGCTGACGGCGGACAGCCTGGTCTTCACCAATGGCTCCACGCCCTACACCTTCGGCGGCGACGGCCTGACAGTATCCAACGGCATATCCCTCCAGGGAACCGGAAACGCCACCTTCAACAACCAGATCGCCACCGGCGGCGTCTCGGTCTCCGGATCCGGCAATCTCACCCTGGCCACTGATAACTCCCTCAACGGCAGCTCCACCGTCAGCAACGGCGTCCTCACCCTGGCCAGCGACTTTGCCCTCGGCACCTCCTCGCTCACCCTCATGGGCGGCGAGGCGCGCTTCGTTTCCGCAGGACCGTCCGTGGACAGCATCTCCGGCACCGCCGGTTCCATCATCCTCGGAAACCCGTCGGGCGGCGGCAGCCCCAGCGAGCTGTTTGTCGGCGACGGAACATCCACCACCTTCGCCGGATCGATCACCGATGCCTCGGGCAGCGCCATCGGCAGCCTTAACAAATACGGCACCGGCACGCTGCTCCTCACCGGAACCAACACCTATACCGGAACCACCACCGTCAGCGACGGCGTGCTCGCCCTCGGCAAGAGGCTATCGCTCTACAACGGAAACACCGCCCTCTGGACCGCCTCCAATCTCCTGGTGAACACCGATCTCACCCTCCGCATGGGCGGGACCGGCGAGTTCACCGGCAGCGACGTCGCCGCCCTGGATACCGGCGGTTTCCTTCCCGGCGCGGTGCTCGGCCTGGACACCACCGGTGGCAACGCCGAAGTCAGCGCCTCCTTCGGCGGTGATATCTCGATCGAGAAAAAAGGACTTAACTCCCTCACCCTTTCCGGTGCCAACAGCCACACCGGAACCGTCACCGTCGCCCAGGGAGCCCTCTTCTCCTCCAGTGAGCTGGGAACGCCCATCTCCGGCGACCTGATGGTGGGAAACGTCACCTTCGACGCCTTCGCCATCATGCTTCATGACAACCAGTTCGGCCCCGATTCGCTGCTCCGCTTCAATACCGGAGCCGGCGCGGTGAACGGCAAGTTCCAGTTGCGCGGCACCAACCAGACCGTCGCCGGACTGGACAGCCCCGCATACAACCAGCGGGCCATCATCCAGAACGACGAAACCGCAAGCCCGGGCTTCATCTCCAATCCCGCGCCTTGCATCCTCACGATCGATGTCCCGGAAAACCATTTCCACAGCTTCCGCGGCATCATCCGCAACCAGAACGGCGGAGCCGTCTCTCTGGTCAAGAGGGGACTTGGCACCCAGGAACTGACAAGCGTCACGATCCAGGGCTACGGATACTCCGGAACCACCACCATCGAGGAGGGTTCGCTCAGAATCAACCTGTCCACGGGAAGCACCGGGTTCGCATCCGATTTCTACATCGACACTCCCGGCAACCTGAACCTCCACTCGAGCATGGGGAATTATAACTTCGACCGCTACATCACCGGCGGCGGCAATGTTCTGGTCTCCGGCACCAGCGCCGTCATCCTGAGAAACGCCGCCAACTCATGGACCGGCGGCCTGACCGTGGACGGCGGTTTCCTCGCCATCTCCGTCACCAATGGCGGAGCGCTCGGCAACGGCGACGGCCCCGGACAAACCTGCCCGGTCGGCGCGATGGACCCCTCGAACGTGATCACCATCACCAACGGCGGCACGCTGTCCCTTGACAACGCGGCGCCACTGGGGAACTCACCGATGCTGCCCGAGCATGCCCCCACCGTGATCGTCCATGAAGGATCACGGATCTACGGCGGAACGAACTCCGTGGCGTTTGTTCCCAACCTCACCCTCGACGGCGGCGCCGTGGAGGTCAGGGACGGAGCCAACACCGGCGGATTCGGCACCAACCTCGCCTTCGTCGGCACCGTGACCGTCGGTGGCTCCAGCACGCAGCCGGCGCTGATCCACACCACCGGCGCCGGTGACAACGCCAACATCTCACTCGGCTCCAACGGCCTGCCCGGAACCACCTTCCAGGTCGCCGATGTGACATCCTCGCCGGATGCGGACCTCACCATCAGCTCGATCATCAGAAACATAGGGGCAAATCCTTCGTCTCTCGTCAAAACCGGACCGGGCGCCATGTCGCTGGAAGGGGAGAACACCTACACCGGCCTCACCACCGTTTCCGGCGGCCTGCTCACCGTGAACGGCAATGCCATCCCGGATTCCAACGCCGTGAACATCGATGGCGGAAAACTCGACATCTCCTCCGATGAAACCGTCGGCACGCTCTTCCTCGGCGGCGTCCAGCAAATCGCCGGAACCTACGGCAGCACGGCCTCCTCCGCCACCTATCAGGATGACGCCCGCTTCTCCGGCACAGGCATCCTCACCGTCACCACCGGCCCCGTCACCGATCCCTACGAGCTGTGGTCCTCCCTCATCCCGGATGAAAACGAGCGCGACAGGTCGGATGATCCTGACGGCGACGGCTTCACCAACCTCGAGGAGTTCCTCTTCGGCACCTCGCCCATCGCCAACAACGGTTCACTCACCGAAACCGAACGCACCGAGGCCGGGCTCATCGTCCGCTGGAACCAGCGCGCGGACACCGGCACCTACGTGCTCCGCGAAAGCGCGACCATGGCGGAAAACCCCTGGCCCGCCAGCACCGCCACCGTCGGCGACAATCCCGTCCAGGACCTGCCGGACTACGTGCGCAAACAGGCGCTCATCCCCGTCGACTCCACACGCAAGTTCGTCCGCGTCGAGGCGACCGAATGATCCGTGGCGACGCCGCGGGCCGATGGACCGGCCCGCGGCGTCCGCTTCTCCCGCATGCACACAGATCCGGCTTGATGACACCCCCAACGCTCAAACGTCTCGCCCTCGCGCTCGCCGTGGGACTCCGCTCACTGGCATGTGGCGACGCCGTCGTCACGTTCCATGAAATCAACTACAATCCGCCGGACACCCAGGACGCCGAGTGGCTGGAGCTGCACAACCAGATGGCCGTCAATGTCGATCTCACCGGATGGTCGATCGCCGATGGCATCACCTATCATTTTCCACCGGGCACGGTGATCCCCGCCGGCGGGTTTCTCGTCGTCGCCAAGAGCCCGTCCGTCTCCGGAATTGCCGGAGCGCTCGGCCCGTATTCCGGAAACCTCTCGAACTCAGGCGAAACCATCGCGCTGCTCAGCCGTTCCGGGCGCGTGATGGACAGCCTGGAATACGGCGACACCGGAGAATGGCCTCTCGCCGCGGATGGCGTGGGAGCCACACTCGCCAAACGGATTCCGGGATCCGCCTCGCAAGACCCCCGCTCGTGGTCCGCAAGCCCCGCGCCGGGAGGAACCCCGGGAGCCGCGAATTTCCCCACACCGGGGGTACCGGTCCGCCATGTGCTCGCGGATCGGGACGCCGTATGGAGTTATCATGACTCCGCCACCGCCCCACAGCCGGCATGGAACACGGCCGGATTCGACGACTCCGCGTGGTTGACAGGACAGGGAGCCTTTTCCACCTCGCCGTCCTCTCCGGATCTCGGCGTCACCACCCACCTCGTCGGACGCTACCGGGCCGCGGCGATCACCGGAGTGGCCGACGGCGCCACATTCACCACCTGGCCGGATACCGCCACCGGCGACGGCATATCACAAAACGCCACCGGCGGCGGAAATCCCACCTATCATGCCAACGCCACACCATCCTCGGCCGCCGTGGTCCGCTTCCACGGCAACGACGAATTCCGCACCTCGGTCTCGCCCGGCATCGGCCCCACCTCCGGCTTCGCCTACTTCCTCGTCTGCAAGGCGAACTCGCCTCCCGTGCACGACCGCTACATCCTCGACCGCAACAACGGTTCCAGCGACCAACCCCTCGCATCGCTCAAGGTGAACAACGGCCGCTACGAGTTCCAAAAACGATATAACGACAACAGCGGCCTCGGCGGCCCGGTTTCCGGCACCTCCATCTCCACCACCCGATACCAGATCGTGGCCATCCGCCGCAACACCGCCGCCTCCCGCTTTGAAATCTGGGTGGACGGCGTCATGGAGGGAAGCGTGGCGGACGGCGGCGGAAACCTGACACCGCAGCCGGTGGTCATCGGCCGTCACGCCACCGATGCGAACCTCGGCTTCAATGGCGACATCGCCGAAGTGCTCGTTTATCGCAACTCGCTCACGGATTCCGATTTCCTCGCCGTGGGTTCGCATCTCGAGGCCGCCTACGGTCTCGACACCGCCTTTCCGGACACCGCCGTCAGAACCGTCCTCGCGGCCGACACCTCCACCTCATATCTCCGGAAAACATTCAACTTCACCGGCGATCCCTCGCGCACCACGCTGCGCCTGGACCAAACCGTGGCCGATGGCGCGGCCGTATATCTGAACGGCGCCGAAATCTCGCGCTCCAACCTGCCGGCCGGCACGCCGGCACATGCCACGAACGCCCTGTCCGATATCACCCAACCATCCGCGACCGGCCATCAGGAAGTCCCCTCCTCATCGCTCGTCGCCGGGACCAATGTTCTCGCGGTTTCCCTTCACAAGGCTCCCGCAGACACCACCGCGTTTTTCTCCGCCACCCTGGAGGCAGCCGAAAATCCCCCGGATCCCGACTCCGGACCACCCCTGCGCCTGAATGAGATCGCAGGCGCCGCAGACACTTTGTTTTTCATCGAAATCCGCAACACCGGCCCGGAAACCGTCAGCACCGGGGCTTATGTGTTATCCATCGGCAACGGCTTTTCGTTTCCTCTCCCAGCCACCTCCCTGCCACCCGGAGACCTGCTGCTCCTCACCGAGGCCCAACTCGGCCACCGCCCCGCCCCGGGTGACAGGATCGTCCTCCGCGCTCCGGACCAAACCATCACCGACATACGCCTGGCATCGACCGTTCCCGGCGGCCTTGCCGAAAGCCACCCCGGCCAATGGCTCCGGCCGGCCGCAGGCACGCCCGGCGCGGCAAACGCATTCGATCTCAACGGAGACATCGTCATCAACGAGTTCTGTTACAAGGCGCCGCCGCACCCGGGCGTTCCCGGCATCCCTCCGGTCACCGCCTCCATCCCGCTCGTGTCGTTCTCCGGTGTCTGGCGCTACAACCAGAGCGGCCCGGACCTTCCCGCAAACTGGGCTGCCGTCGCGCATCCCGTCGGCGGCGGCTGGCTCTCCGGCCCGGGGCCCTTCGGCTATTCCAACGGCACCCTGCCGATCACTCCCGCCACCCCCCTCTCCTCCCCCGCGTCCAACAACCCCTTTGTCATCACCTATTATTTCGAAACTGATATCAATCTCGGGGCCCAGGAGGCCGCCGGCCTCACATCGCTCGCGCTCACCCACATGCTGGATGACGGAGCCGTGTTCTATCTGAACGGCGTCGAACTCACCCGCATCAACATGCCCGCCGGCCCGGTGGCCCCCAATACTTTCGCAACCAGCGGCGTCGCCACCGCATCCGTCATCGGACCCGTCAACGTGGCGGTGCCGCCCGGCGCCGCGCTCACCGGCCTCAACCGCTTGTCCGTGGAGGTCCACCAGGTCTCCACCGGCAGCAGCGACATCGCATTCGGACTCCAGGCCGATGCCATCGTCACAACCTCTCCCGGAGTGCCGCCGGTTCCCGAAACCGATTCCCGCCAGGAGTGGATCGAGCTTCACAACCGCGGCGCGTCCACCGCGGATCTCGGAGGCTGGGGCTTCCGCGGAGACATATCATACGATTTCCCGCCGGGCGCCTCGATCCCACCCGGCGGCCACCTGGTCGTCGCCCGCGTGCCCGCGCTGGTCTCCGCTCCCGGCGTCCTCGGCCCGTGGTCCGGCTCGCTTTCCGGCAAGGGCGGACGCATCCTCCTGCGGGACGCCGCCGGCAATCCCGCCGATGAGGTCGCCTATCTCGATGGCGGACGCTGGCCGAAGGAGGCGGACGGCGGCGGTTCATCGCTCGAACTCCGCGATCCGCGCGCCGACAACTCGCTTCCGGAATCATGGGCGGCCAGCGATGAAACCGACCGCCGTTCATGGGAAACCATCACCTATCAGGGTGTCGCCACCCCCAGCGCGGTGGGTCCGGACGGTCAGTGGCGCGAGTTCGTCCTCGGCCTCCTGGACCGCGGGGAGGTTCTCATCGACGATGTCACGGTCACCGAGAATCCGGATTCCGGCAATGTCGCGATGGTATCGGGCGGCGATTTCGAGTCCGGCACCGGCGGATGGAGGTTTCTCGGCAATCACAGCGATGCCGCCGTCATTCCCGAGCCCGGAAACCCCGGAAACCATGTGCTCCGCCTGCGCGCCACCGGTGCCACCGAGCACATGCACAACCATGTGGAAACCACATTCGCCGCCTCCCGCTCGGTGGTAAACGGACGCACCTACCGGATCTCCCTGCGCGTCAAATGGATCTCCGGTTGCAACAAGATCAACACCCGCCTCTACTTCAACCGCCTGGCGCGCACCACCACGCTCACTCGCGGGCAGGCGCTCGGCACGCCCGGCGCCCAAAACACCGCCGCCACCGCCAACACCGGTCCGGGTTTCACCCGCCTGCATCACTCGCCCGCCGTCCCCCAGCCCGGTGAGAGCGTCACCATCACCACCGCCGCCGCGGATCCGGACGGCCTCGGCACGCTCACACTGTTCTATTCGCGCGATGGAAACCCGCATGTCTCCGTTCCGATGTCACCCACCGGGGACTCCGGCGTCTTCAGCGCGGTCATTCCGGGATTCTCCGCCGCCTCGGTGGTCAGGTTTTACGTTTCCGCCACCGACGCCGCCGCGGTTCCCGCCACCTCGCATTTCCCCGCAGGCGGTCCCGCTTCCCACGCGCTCTATCAGGTGGACGACGGCCTCGCCGCCACCCACGGCCCGCACAATATCCGCATCATCATGGACCCGGCCGACAAGGCGTTGCTCTATCAAACCAACAACCTGATGAGCAACGACCGCCTCGGCTGCACCGTCATCTATCGGGAAAACGAGGTTTATTACAACGCCGGCGTCCGCCTCAAAAGCAGCCAGCGCGGCCGGCCGGTGGCCTCGCGCGTCGGTTTCAACCTGTCATTCGGAGAGGACAAGCTGTTCCGCGGAGTCCACAAGACCATTGCCATCGACCGCTCGGAGGGCCAGCAGGTCGGGGCCCGGGAAATCCTCTACGACCACATGATGTATGCCAGCGGCGGCGTGCCCGCCGAATTCAACGACCTCGTCAAGGTGATCGCGCCGGATCCCGCCCACACCAGCACCGCGATCCTCCAGTTGGCGCGCTTCGGCCCCGTGTTCCTCGATTCCCAGTTCGAGGATGGCGCGGACGGAACCGTTTACGAATACGAACTCGTTTACTACCCCACCACCGCGGACGCGGACGGCTACAAGCTTCCCCAGCCGGACAGCGTTGTCGGCACCGGCGTCACAAGCCTCGGCACGGACAAGGAAAACTACCGCTGGACTTATCTTACAAAGAACAACGAGGATGCCGACGACTATTCGGGCATGATCGCCATGACCGCGCAGTTTGACAAAAGCGGCGCGGATTTCGACGCCACGGTCAACGACACGCTCGATGTCGACCAGTGGCTGCGCGCCCTCGCCTGCTCCTGCGCCAGCGGAGCCGTGGACTCGTTCTTCTCGAACTCCAACCACAACGGCCAGTTCTACACCCGGCCATCGGACGGCAGGGTGCTCTATTTCCCGCACGATCTCGACTACTTCGACACCTGGCTGCCCATCTTCACCAATACCGAACTCCAGAAACTGACGGCCGACCCGTCGCGCAGGAGAACCTACCTCGGCCACCTGCACGACATCTGCACCACCGTTTTCAACCAATCCCACATGTCCGCATGGACCGCCCACTACGGCTCCCTGCTGCCGAATGAGAACTTCACCTCACATCTGTCCCATATCAACAACCGCTCGAACTTCATCCTCTCCTCGATCAACTCCGCGGTCGCGCCCGTCGCCTTTTCCATCACCACCAACGGCGGCGAGGATTTCGCGTCATCGGACACCCCGGTCCAACTTGAGGGATTGGGATGGGTGAACGTCCGCGCGATCCGCATCGCCGGCTCCTCCATCCCGCTCGGCGTGACATGGACCGCCGCAAACACCTGGCAAACCCGGATAGCCCTCGCCGCGGGCCTCAACACGGTCGTCCTGGAAGCCCTCGACTTCAATGGCAACGTGATCGCCTCGGACAGCATAGGCATCACCCGCGCCGGCGGCACCCTGCTCCCCTCCTCGGACAATCTGGTGGTGTCGGAGATATACTATAACCCTCTCATGGCAGACGATCTCAGCGAGTCCATCGAACTCCTCAACATCTCCGCCACCCATGACATCGACCTCAGCGGCCTCACTTTCACCCAGGGGATAGGCTACACATTTCCCGCCCAAAGCACACTCGCACCGGGCGCCAGGGTGCTGGTGGTCAAAAACCTCGCCGCTTTCCAAAGCGAGTTCGGCACCGGCCTCCCGGTCGCACAAGGCGTGTTCACCGGCTCCCTCGACAACGCGGGCGAAACCATCACCCTGCGACGGGCGGATTCCACGCTCGTCCGCACCTTCGGTTACAGCGACGACCCGCCGTGGCCCGTCCTCCCGGACACCGCGGGCCATTCCCTCGTGCTCATCAGTCCGTTCTCGAATCCCGATCACTCGGATCCGCTGAGCTGGCGCGCCAGCGTCGCACCCGGCGGTTCTCCGGGCTCCGATGACTCCTTCACCTATGCCGCATGGAAACAGGCGCACGGATATCCCGCGGACGACAGCGACTCGGATGGCGACGGTCTCACCCCGCCGGCCGAATATCTGTTAGGCGGCGACCCCGATTCTCCCGATGCCGGCCTCGGACCCGCCTTCACCGTCCAACCCAACGGCTCGATCCTGATCTCGCTCGTCAGGCGGGCGGACGCCGGGGGCATCAATGCCTTCCCGGAAAACTCCACCGATCTCCTCGGCTGGAATCCGCCCGCAGGCATCCAGTTTCTCGGAAACACAAGATTGGGTGGAAGTCCCGCGATGGACCGGCTTGATTTCATGATTCCAAAACCCGCCGGAGCAAGCCGCCACTTCGTCCGCTTCCGCATCCGCTGAAAACTCACCATATCCAGACCATGTCACGCATCCGATCATTCCGAACGGCCATTCTCGCCGTCGCCGCATTGCTTCCACTCACCCCCTCGCTCGATGCCGCCCTCGCCGCCAAACACCTGCGCTGCGAATACCTCGTCAATCCGCTCGGTGTCGGTGCTCCCCGGCCCCGCCTGTCCTGGGAACTCGAATCCCCCGGGCGCGGCGAGGTCCAGACCGCGTGGCAGGTGCTCGTCGCCAGCACTCCCGAAGCCCTCAACCAGAACCAGGGAGACCTGTGGGACAGCGGCATCGTCAGGGACGACCGCACCCACCAAATCCCTTACGCGGGGACCGGGCTAAAGTCCCGCACCCGCTGCTACTGGAAAATCCGCGCGTGGGACGGCTCCGGCAAACCCTCGCCATGGAGCGCCACCGCCACCTGGACAATGGGCCTGCTCGAACGCTCCGACTGGTCCGCGAAGTGGATCGACGCCACCGCCATCCGCCGCCCGGAGGCGAAACGCGTGGCGCCGGTCGTCCGCTCGGCCGTCTATGAGGCCATCAACGGCAGCGGCTCCCTTGATGTCACCTCCCTGCTGACCTCCAAGGCTCCCGCCGGTGCTTTTGTCCTGAAGGTTGAAAACGAGGAACTCGGAGAGGACCCCTCATACGGCCACCTGAAGCAACTGCGCGTGGAATACACGCTGCCCTCCGGCACCTTTGTGAAAACCTTCCCCGAAAAGGCCAGCCTTCGCTATCCGGAGGATCTCTCGCCGCCGTCCACGGTTCCCTATCTCAGGAAATCCTTCCGCATCGCCAAACCGCTCGCCCGCGCGACCGCCTATGTGACCGCGCTCGGCATCTGCGAGCTGCGTGTGAACGGACGCCGCGTCGGCGACCAGATCCTCGCTCCCGAGTGGACCGATTATAACAAACGCCTCCGCTATCAGGAACATGATATCACCCGGCTGCTCGCGCGCGGCGGGAACGTCGTCGGCGCCCAGGTCGCCAACGGCTGGTACTCGGGCCACATCGGCAACGGCGGATTCCAATACTGGGGGAAACGCCCGGCGCTGCTCGCCCAGATCGAGCTGGTCTATCAGGACGGCTCCACCGAGACCGTGGCCACCGACAGGTCATGGAAATCCCACGTCAGCCCGCTCCTCTCCACCGACTTCATGTGGGGCGAGGAATACGACGCCCGCGCCGAAATCCCCGGGTGGGACCGCCCCGGCTTCCGCGATGACAACTGGTTCCACGTCGCCGAACGCGACGAACCCGAACGCGAAATCAACGCCCAGGTCATGGAGCCCGTGCGCAAGCTGGCGGAACTCCGCCCCAAAACCGTCACCGAACCCAAACCCGGCAAATGGACCTTCGATCTCGGCCAGAACATGGTCGGCGTCGTCAGACTCCGCGTCAACGCCCCCGCCGGCACCCGCATCACCCTGCGCCACGCGGAAATGCTCAACCCGGACGGCACCGTCTATACCGACAACCTGCGCCGCGCCCCTTCCATCGATACCTATATCTGCAAGGGCGGCGGCGAGACATGGCAGCCGAAGTTCACCTTCCACGGCTTCCGCTACGTCGAACTCACCGGACTCTCCTCCATGCCCTCGCCCGACACCATCACCGGCATCGTCATCGGCTCGGACACGCCTCGCACCGGGACCTTCACCTGCTCGGACGAATCCGTCAACCAACTCCAGTCCAACATCGAGTGGGGCCAGCGCGGAAACTACCTGAGCGTCCCCACCGATTGCCCGCAGCGCGACGAACGCCTCGGCTGGACCGGCGACGCCCAGGTTTTCATCCGCACCGCCGCATATAACTCGGACGTTGCCGCCTTCTTCACCAAATGGTTCACCGACCTCAACGACAGCCAGGATCCCGACGGCCGCGTTTATGACGTCGCCCCCTACGCCGGCCCCTCCAAGGGAACCCCCGCATGGGGAGACGCCGCCACCATCTGCCCGTGGACGATCTATCAGATGTATGGCGACCTCGCCCTGCTCGAACGCCAGTATCCCCATATGGTCGCCTGGGTCGAACATTGCGCAAGACACACCACCAACCACATCCGGGACCGCGAGCGCGGCAACGACTACGGCGACTGGCTTTCCATCGGCGCGAACACCGACAAGGAACTGTTGGGAACCGCCTACTACGCCCACTCGACCCGCCTGGTGGCGATGGCCGCCGCCGCCCTTGGCAAAAACGACGATGCCGCGGGCTTCGGGAAACGTTTCCAGGACATCAAAAAGGCGTTCATCGACAAATACGTCAGCGGAGACGGCCGCATCCGCGGCGAAACACAGACCGCATATCTCATGGCGCTCCGTTTCGACCTCCTTCCCGATTCGCTCAGGGCCGCCGCCGCCGATCATCTGGAACGCGATATCATCGGGAAGGACCACCACCTGTCCACCGGCTTCGTCGGCGTGAGCCATCTCCTTCCGGAACTCACCCGTGCCGGGAAAACCGGCACCGCCTACAAGCTCCTCCATCAGGACACCTTCCCCTCATGGCTGTTCTCCGTGCGCATGGGAGCCACCACCATCTGGGAGCGCTGGGACGGATGGACTCCCGAAAAGGGCTTCCAGAACATCGGCATGAACTCCTTCAACCACTACGCCCTCGGCTCCTGCGGCGAGTGGTTCTATGAAACCGTGCTCGGCATCAGTCCGGAGGAACCCGGCTTCAAACGGATCGTCATCCGCCCGGTCCCCGGCGGCAAGCTCACCAAGGCGGGCGGCTCTTTCCGCTCCATCGCCGGCATGATCCGCAGCAGTTGGGAAATCGAGGGCGACAACTTCGATCTGGCCGTCGAGATCCCGCCCAACACCACCGCCACCATCCACCTCCCCGCCACCGGCGCCGCCAAGGTCACCGAATCCGGAAAACCCGTCGCCGGGGCCGAGGGCGTCACCTTCATCCGCATGGAAGCGGGTCACGCCGTATTCAAAACCGGCTCCGGACGCTACCGCTTCCTCTCCAAGGACTCCGGAGCAAAGCGCCAGCCCTCCCCCGAGGCCTGAGCCGCTTGCCGGGCATTCACACGGCTCCGGATTCATTCCGCTCCCTTCGCCGCATTCGGGACGCCGTCACTCGCGGATGCGGCGTTTGGATTGAAACGAAACATCCTTTCCTTTCGTAGATCACGGTTTCAGGTAAACTCCATCCATCGCCATGAAACCGTTCTGCCCCGGCAATCCGCTCGACCGCTACAGCTCGCGCCGTGAGTTTCTCTACGTTGGTCTGCTCGGCGGACTCGGACTCACTCTCCCGCAGCTCCTTCGCAATCAGGCGCATGGAGCGATGAAAAGCTACCCCACCCACACCCCGGTGGCGCAGGGGATCATCCAGATTTTCCTGCCCGGCGGCATCGCCCATCAGGAATCCTTCGATCCGAAACCCTACGCCCCCGCCGAATACCGCGGGCCCTTCGGAGCCATCGATACCGCCATCCCCGGCATCCAGTTCGGGAAAAACCTGCCGCATGTCGCGAAAATCGCCGACAAGATCACGGTCATCCGTTCCATGTCCCACGGCGAGGCCGCCCACGAGCGCGGCACCCAGAACATGTTCACCGGCTACCGCCCCTCCCCCGCCCTCGAATACCCGTCCATCGGCTCGGTCATCTCCCACGAACTCGGCACCCGCAACGACCTGCCGCCCTACGTCTGCGTCCCCAGCGTGCCCAATGAGTTCGCGAACTCCGGCTACCTCTCCTCCGCCTACGGCCCCTTCGCCCTCGGATCGGACCCCGCCCGCGGCGACTTCCGGGTGCGCGATCTCAACCTGCCCGGCGGCGTGGACGACGCCCGCTTCGAGCGCCGCAAGTCGCTCCTCGAAACCGTGGACCACCACTTCCGCTCGATGGAGGAATCCGATGCCATCGGCTCCATGGACGCCTTCTATCAACACGCCTACAAACTCATATCATCCCGAAAGGCCCGCGAGGCGTTCAACCTCAAGGCCGAGCCGGACAAGGTGAAGGACCAATACGGCCGCAACGCCGCCGGACAGCGCATGCTGCTCGCACGCCGCCTCATCGAGGCCGGAGTCCGCTTCGTTTCCCTGACAGCCGGCGGCTGGGACCACCACGACAACCTCAAGGCCGGCATCGAACGCGAACTCCCGCCCGTGGACAAGGCCATCGCCACCCTCATCCGCGACCTCGAACAACGCGGCATGCTCGAGACCACCCTCGTCATGGTCACCACCGAGTTCGGCCGCACCCCCAAGATCAACAACACCGGCGGCCGCGACCACTGGCCGCGCGTCTTCTCCACCATGCTCGCCGGCGGCGGCGTCAAACAGGGATACATCCACGGCGCCTCCGACGCCCTCGGCGGCGAGGTCGATGAAAACGGCGTCACCGTCGAGGACTTCGCCAAAACCATCTACCACCAGATCGGCATCAACGCCGACAAGGAACTCATGTCCCCCGGCAGCCGCCCCATCGAAATCGTCGACGGCGGCCACGTCCTCGACGCCATCCTGGCGAAGAAGGCGTGATGCCTTCCCTTGGACTGCGGCAGCCCGCCGCCGCCTTGTTACAGCGGCCAGCTTCGGATGAGCGCGGTCACTCGGCCTCGCACACAACTTCGAAGCCCTCGCGTGGCAACGGCCCGGGCCGTATTCTCAATCACATGGCCGCGACTCCGGACAACGCCCGCGCGCGAACGCGAATTCCGCCACCACTCGGCCGCCGATCAGGTGCTCGCTGATGATGCGCTCCAGCACGTCGGGAGTGCATGAGTGATACCAGACCCCGTCCGGATAGACGACGGCAACGGGCCCGTTCACACAAACGCGCAGACAGTTTGCCTTGGTGCGTTGGACCGCGGGTTCGAGGCCCAGTTCCGCGAGGCGGCGTTTGAGATACTCCCAGGATCGGAGGCCCGCATCGCCGGGGCAGCATTTCGGCTTCGTCTGATCCGCGCAGAGGAAGATGTGGCGTTCGGTTTTCCCGATGCCGAGGGCTTCTGCGGATTTCCGGAGTTCATCGGACATGGGGTGGCGCAAGGTGGTCGCCCAGCGGAAAATCGGCGCGGCTGGCGGGCCCAAGCAACACACTTTCCAGGCTGGCCGATCAAGCGGAATGCGGCGACTGTTTTTCCTGCCCGACCCCGACCCGGCCGGGGCCGTCGCCACACCTTGATATTCAACAGGTGATCCGTCTTATCCCGTCAGGCGGGCCATGGATTCCGGCTTGACCTGTGGTTATGAAATGCGGAATGTCGCCCGCTTTTCCCGACGGTTTTCCGCCCCCGACTTCGTTGAACCATGACCGGCCAGCCCGGCACGAAGCGGCGGCCGAATCCCTTCGGGCGCTTCCAATTTCCTCATCACTCTCTCATTTTCAACCCCTTCCATGTTCAAAAAGTTCTTCGGAAATCTCTTTTCCAATGACATCGGAATCGACCTCGGCACCGCGAACACCCTGATCAACGTCAAGGACCACGGCATCGTCCTGCGCGAGCCATCGGTCGTCGCCGTGAAGTCCGGCACCAACGAGGTGCTCGCCGTGGGCGATGACGCCAAACGGATGCTCGGCCGCACGCCCGGCAACATCGTCGCCATCCGCCCGCTCAAGGACGGGGTGATCGCCGACTTCGAGGTCACCGAGGCCATGCTCCGCCATTTCATCAGGAAGGTGAACAAGGGCCGCCGCTCGAATCCCCGGGTGCTCATCGCCATCCCCTCCGGCATCACCGAGGTCGAGCGCCGCGCCGTCCGCGAGTCCGCCGAGCAGGCCGGCGCCCGCGAGGTTTATCTGATAGAGGAGCCGATGGCCGCGGCCATCGGCGTCGGGCTGCCGGTCCAGGACGCCTCGGGAAACATGATCGTCGATATCGGCGGCGGCACCACCGAGGTGGCGCTCATTTCCCTCTCCGGCATCGTTTACGCCCGCAGCGTGCGCACCGCCGGAGACGAGTTGGACGAGGCCATCATCCAATACATGAAGCGCGCCTACAATCTGATGATCGGCGAGCGCACTTCCGAGGAAATCAAGATCCGTCTCGGCTCCGCCGCCCCGCTGCCCAAGGAAATGACCATGGAGGTCAAGGGCCGCGATCTCGTCGCGGGACTTCCCAAAACCATCACCATCACCTCGCAGGAAATCCGCGAGGCCATGGCGGACCC
>CAZKQK010000073.1:0-25816 GCA_964554865.1 uncultured Luteolibacter sp.
TGTGTAGCTGAGACAGATTAGCGCCTCGCTGAAGACGAGGAGAGTCCGGTGCGATGCCGGACGCGGCCACCATTTTTCCACCAGCTCCATTGGTGTATCAGCTAGCATGGCGGCCTTTCACGCCGCAGAAGCCGGGGCGGCACCGGCATGGAGTGCCAATGTTTCCAAGCTCCCGAAGTGTAAGAGTCTGCACGCCGCTTTGCGAAGGCGGAGGTTCGGGGTGCGAGTCCTCGCGGGAGCGCTTCCTCAACAACGCGAAGCGCATACCGCATGGAGGCCGCGGCCTCAATCCTCGCGGGAGCGCCATTTTCCCAATGTTGACCATGTTGTAACAGTTAGCATCCCGCCCTGTGAAGGCGGTGGTACCGGTGCAAGTCCGGTTGGTCAACCCGGTTTCCGAATAGCGCATACGGTGAAGAGACGAACCGCCGGTCCGCAAAACCGACAAACCCGGTGCGAGTCCGGGATGCGCGTCTTCATTTCAAACAGCCCTGTAGCTCAAGTAGCGAGAGCATCCGGCTTTGACCCGGAAGGTGACGGTGCGAGTCCGTCCGGGGCCGCCATTTCAACATCCCGGCGTAGCCCAATGCAGAGGCAACGAGCTCAGACCTCGTCCAGTGCGGGTGCAAGTCCTGCCGCCGGGACCATGGAACGCGAACCGGCCGAGCGTGCCGGGTTTCCCTGCTAAGGAAGTCGTCCCGTCACTCGCGGGATGAGGTGCGAGTCCTCCGCGTTCCGCCATTTTCCAAAGGACCCGAAGCTTAGACAGCGAAGCAGCCGGCTTTTAACCGGCCGAGCAGGGCGCAAATCCCTGCGGGTCCACCACCTCTCTCACCTACCAACCCCAATCCCATGAAACTGAACAAAGCACTGAAGCAGAAAAACCAACTCGCGGGAGAAGTCGCCGAACTCAAATCCCGCCTTATCTCCCAGAACTCCCGGCCATCCACAGTGCCATTCGACTACGATGCGAATCGGGTGTTCGCGGAACTCCGGGAAAAACTCGACTCGCTCGTCGCCGTCAAATCCGCGATCGCCGTGACAAACGCGGCGCTTTACCCGCGCATCTTCCGTCTCGCCGAGCTGAAGGGTCTTGTTGCGACGCTCAAATCCCTTGATGTCCGCAACGGGCTGTTCAAGGAAGGCGGGGGATACGGGCAATCCGCCTACGACATCGAATACACCGCGCAGATCCGAAAGCCGGAAGTGGATGCGCTGGTGGCGGAACTTGAGGCGGAAATCTCCGCGCTTCAGGACGAACTCGACGAGTTCAATCATCAGACTTCCGTCGAAATGACGAAATGAATCCGGTGTGTGGCGGACCTTCTTCGCGAGATCGCCAAACTTGGCTGACCTGGACATTGCCCATGTCCCACGCGTCTCGAAAACGCGAGCAACCGATTCCGATATCGAACATCAAAACTCCCGTTGCAAGGAATCAAGGCGCAAGCTGCAAGCCGCATTTCTCAAGACTCATTACAGCCAACCGGTTTCCCGGACGGGAGGCCGCCACACACCACCTTTGACGGCGATGACTTATTGGAATCCAATGAAAACAAACACCGCTGCCAGCCCCGGTTTCCAACCAAACCAATCCATGAACACCAAAGACCTGATCCATCTCGGCGTGCCGGAAGGCGATGCCATGAAACTCGCGCATTCGCACATGCGCCGTCTGTTCGCGCAAGGATGCGACCGCGCGGCCGTCGAGGACGACATTCTGCGCATCGTCGCCGATCCTTCCGCCTTTTTCGACGACCCGTCGCGTGCGCCGCTGGCCCGTGCGATCTACCGTCCGGCCTTTACGCCGCGTGCGGGGCTCGCGCCATGGCGTCAGTGGGGAAGCGGTCTTGAGGCGGAGGCCGTCAAACAGATGGCGAACGCCTGCGCCCTTCCCGTCGCCGTGGCCGGAGCGCTGATGCCGGACGCGCACCTCGGATACGGCCTGCCGATCGGTGGCGTTCTTGCCACCGAAAACGCCGTGATTCCCTATGCCGTCGGTGTTGACATCGCCTGCCGCATGAAACTCACGGTGTATGACCGCAAGGCGAACATCATCCCCGGCCAGCGCGACCGTTTGGCGAACATCATCGAAGCCGAGACCCGCTTCGGCATCGGCGCCGAGTTCAAGGAACGCCGCGATCACGATGTGATGGACGAGGACTGGACCGTTTCCCCGGTGACGAAACACCTGCGCGACAAGGCGTGGAAGCAACTCGGCACCAGCGGCAGCGGCAACCACTTCGTCGAGTTCGGCGCGTTCACCGTGGCGGATGATTCGCTCGGGTTTCCGCCAGGCGAATACCTCGCGCTCCTGAGCCACTCGGGTTCGCGCGGAACCGGAGCGAAGGTCTGCGATGTTTACAGCAAGCGCGCCATGGCCCGTCGTTCGAATCTTCCGAAGGCGCTCAAGCATCTGGCGTGGCTCACGCTCGATGAGGCCGATGGCCAGGAATACTGGAACGCCATGAACCTCATGGGCCGCTATGCCGCCGCCAACCACGCGCTGATCCACAAACACATCGCGAAAAAAGTCGGGGCCAAAGCGATTCTCGACATCGAAAACCACCACAACTTCGCCTGGAAGGAAACCCACGTCGTGAACGGTGAGGAAAAGGAACTCATCGTCCACCGCAAGGGCGCCACCCCGGCGGGCAAGGGCGTGCTCGGGATCATCCCCGGATCGATGGCCTCACCCGGTTTCCTCGTCCGTGGAAAAGGCGAGCCCGCCTCGCTGCACAGCGCGTCCCACGGCGCGGGCCGCGTGATGAGCCGCAAGAAGGCGCTGCAATCCTTCACCTGGAGCGGAACCAAAAAACTGCTCAGGGAACGCGGCGTGGATCTCCTGTCCTCCGGCCTTGATGAGGTCCCGGGCGTTTACAAGGACATCCACACCGTCATGGCCGCGCAAACCGACCTCGTCGAAGTGCTCGGCCGCTTCGATCCCAAACTCGTGAAAATGGCTCCCGCAGGGGAGAAAGCCGAAGACTGAGGAAGATCACGGATCGTCGCTGCGCGAGCGGCGATTCCGTTTCCATCCATGATCCGCGATCCGCCATCCACCTATGTCCGACATCCTCCACAAAACCACCGTGCTGGTGCTCAACCGCAACTGGCAGGCGATCCATGCCAAGACTCCGGCCGACGCCTTCTGCATGATGGCCAGCGGAGCCGCGACCGGACTCGACGTGCGGGGGGATGATTCCATCGTGCCGGTGAAGTGGGACGATTGGCTGAAACTGCCGGTGCGCGACGAGGATCCCGCCATCCGGACTCCGCGCGGCGCCGTGCGAGTGCCCACCGTGATCGTGGCGGCGAACTACGCCAAGGTGCCTGTTTGCCGCCCGCGTCTCGGCGCGCGCGGCATCTGGGAACGCGATGGCGGCGTATGCCAATACACCGGCCGCAAACTCTCGCCGCATGAAGGCAACATCGACCACGTCGTGCCACGCTCGCGCGGCGGCCCGACCACATGGGAAAACTGCGTGCTCACCCACCGCGAGGTGAACTCGAAGAAAGGCGACCGCATGCCGCATGAAGTGGGGCTGCGCCTGCTGCGCAAACCCCACGCGCCCAAGGCGATGCCCTCCACCGCCTTCATCCGCAACACCCACGGAGTCCGCGATTGGCACAAATTCCTGTGAGACAGGCCACCGGTCCGCATGTGCATCGTTGCCTTATTCGCGATTCCGGGAAAAATCCGCTCATTCCTCCACGTTATGGCACCGTCCTTTTTGCAATCCATGAAACACCTGACAGCCACCGCTTTGTTATCCGCCTCTCTCTCCGCCGCCGCCCTTGAATACCCGCAAAGCCGCAAGTCCGATATGGTGGAGGAGCTTCACGGCGTGAAGGTGGCCGATCCCTACCGCTGGCTGGAGGATGACAACTCCGCGGAAACCAAGGCCTGGGTGTCCGCCCAAAACCGGGTGACCGATGGGTTTCTGGCCGACGCGCCGGGGCGCGAGGAGATCCGCAGGCGTTTGGAAAAGGCTTGGAACTTCGAACGTGTGGGCGCGCCGCGGGAATATGGCGGCAAATGGTTTTTCACCCACAACAGCGGATTGCAGAACCAGTCCGTGCTCAAGGTTTCCGATACCCGGGAAGGCGAGGGGCGCGTGTTGCTGGATCCGAACACCTTGTCCGGGGACGGCACCGTCGCCATGACCAACTTCAGCCCGAGCGAGGACGGCAAACTCCTGGCTTATGGCATCTCCCGCGGCGGCAGCGATTGGAACGAGATCCTCGTGCGTGACGTTGTCACCGGCAAGGATACGGGCGATCGCCTCAAATGGGTGAAGTTCAGCGGCATCTCGTGGGCGAAGGACGGGAGCGGGTTCCATTACAGCCGCTACGACGAGCCGGCCCCCGGGATGGCCATGACGCAGACCAACGAGTTCCAGAAGCTCTGTTTCCACAGGATCGGCACGCCCCAGGCCGAGGACACCGTCGTCTACGAACGCAAGGACCACCCGCGCTGGGGCTTCGGCGGGGGAGTCACCGAGGACGGGAGGTTTCTCGTTCTCGGCATCCGCGAGGGGACCGACCCGAGGAACCGGTTCCACTACCGGCCGATCGACGCGGAAAAGATGATCCCGCTGCTTGACGATTTCGACGCGAGTTATGATTTCATCGGCAACACGGGCGATGTCTTCTATTTTCTAACAGATCTGGACGCCCCACGCCAGCGCGTCATCGCCATCGACATCCGCAAGCCCGGGCGCGACGACTGGCGGGAGATCATCCCGCAGGGCGGGGACCTGCTCCAGTCCGCGAGTCTGGTGGGTGGCAGGCTGATCATCGGTTATCTGAGGGATGCCCGCAGCGCGATATCCGTTCATGACACGGACGGCCGGAAACTGTCGGACGTCGATCTGCCGGGGATCGGCAGCGCGCGCGGATTCGACGGCCGCATGAGCGACAGGGAGACCTTTTATATGTTCACGGGCTTCACCGATCCGGGGGCCATTTACCGCTACGATCTTGGGAGCGGGAAGAGTGTTTTGTGGCGCAAGCCGCAGGTGGATTTCGCCGGCGGCGGCTACGAGACCGAACAGGTCTTCGCAAAGAGCCGCGATGGCACCAGGGTGCCGATGTTCATTGTCCGCCGCAAGGGACTCGTGCTTGACGGTTCCCACCGCACGCTGCTGACAGGCTACGGTGGATTCAACATCAGCATCACGCCCGCTTTCTCGATCGGGCGGGCCGTTTGGCTGGAACGTGGCGGGATTCTCGCCGTGGCGAACCTCCGCGGCGGCGGCGAATACGGCAGCGGGTGGCATCAGGCCGGGACCAAGCTGCGCAAGCAGAACACCTTTGATGATTTCATTGCCTGCGCGGAATGGCTGGTGAGGGGAAATTACACTTCGCCATCGAAGCTGGCCATCCAGGGTGGCAGCAACGGCGGACTGCTCGTCGGCGCGGTGATCACCCAGCGTCCGGAACTTTTCGGCGCGGCTCTGCCAGCGGTGGGAGTCATGGACATGCTGCGTTTCCACAAGTTCACCATCGGTTGGGCATGGAAGGCGGACTACGGCAGCCCTGACGATGCACGGGAGTTCGAAACGCTCTTGAGGTATTCACCCTACCACGCGCTCAGGCCGGGCACACGCTATCCGGCCACGCTTGTCAGCACGGCGGATCACGACGACCGGGTGGTTCCGGCGCATAGTTTCAAGTTCGCCGCGCGGCTTCAGGAATACCAGGCCAAGGACGGACCGCCGGTGCTGATCCGTGTGGAAACCAGCGCGGGCCATGGCGCGGGCACCGCGCTTTCCAAGATGATCGACCGTACGGCCGAGGATTGGGCTTTTCTTGAGATGGTGTTGTGAGGCGGTGCCGGTCGTTATCCGGTAACGGGATCGCCCCGTCACCAGTGTGAGGGCTGTCACGAAGGTTCGAATTGGACCATGCGTCCATGTGGGCAATGCCTGAAAGCGGTGCCCTCGGTTTCGCACGAGTGGAATTGACCTTGCGGCTGGAAATGGGAGCATTTTCCCATGCAATGCAACAACTGCGGCGGCGCCCTCGCCGGGACCATGACCTTCTGCCCCTACTGCGGGGTACGCCAGGACATCGACCTGCGGCAGATCCATTTCCGCGATCTTGGATCGGATGGAACCATGGCCTGTCCGTCCTGCGAATCCTCGCTTGCGGTCATCGAATTCGACACCAATCCCGCCATCAGGGTGGAGCGCTGCCACTCGTGCCACGGCATGTTTTTCAATCCCGGGGAACTCCAGGCCCTGCTCGACGAGCAGACCAATCCGCTGGTCTGGCTGGACACGGTGCAGATGCAGCGGATCGCGGACGACTTCGGGTTCAACCACGAGGTGGTCTACCGCAAATGCCCGATGTGTTCGGACCGCATGAGCCATGTCAACTTCGCCGGCCGCAGCGGCGTGATCCTCGACCGCTGCGGAACCCACGGCCTGTGGGTGGAAGGCGGCGAACTCCGCCATCTCACCGAATGGTGGCGCGCGGGGGGGAAACTCGTCTTCCAACAGGACGAGGCGGACAAAACCAAGCGGCTTTTCACCGATCGCCCAACGCCGTCTTCAAATGTCCCGGGCAGCATCGGGTCTCCGGAGAAAGCAAACGATTGGTCATGGACGAACCCGGGTGGCAAGCCGGACGTTCCCGCCTGGCTCACCGCCATCGGGGCACTTGCCGCGATGATCATCGATTGAACCAATTCCACGCGGAGACCCGCATCCATCAGATTCACACGCATGCCATCGCTTGATCCCGGAAAAATCGAGAACCCCGATTCGAGTGATGAAATCCTCGGCGTTTTCCTCGACTATCTGATAGAGGCGGGAATCGAGCCCTACGACCATCAGGAGCAGGCCATTCTTGAATTGTTCGCGGGGAACAACGTGATTCTCAACACCCCGACGGGTTCGGGAAAATCCTTGGTGGCGCTGGCACTGCATTTCCGTGCGATCTGCCAGCGGCGGCGCTCGTTCTACACGGTGCCGATCAAGGCGCTGGCCAATGAGAAATTCCTCTCGCTATGCAAGGTGCTCGGACCGGAGAACGTCGGAATGATCACCGGCGACGCCACGGTCAATCCCGTCGCGCCGGTGGTCTGTTGCACTGCCGAGATACTTGCCAACATCGCCCTGCGCGAGGGCGCGAAGGCCCGCGTGGACGATGTGATCATGGACGAGTTCCATTACTATTCGGATGCCGCGCGCGGATTCGCCTGGCAGACGCCGCTGCTTACCCTGCCGCGGGCGAGGTTCCTGCTGATGTCCGCCACGCTCGGGGACACGGCGTTTTTCGAGGAAAACATCACGCGCCTGACAGGAGCGTCAACGGTGTTGGTGAAATCGGAACAACGTCCGGTGCCGCTCGAATTCGAATACAGTGAAACACCGCTTGAGGAGAAGGTCGCCGAACTGGTGGAGCGGGGAAAGGCTCCGGTGTATCTGGTGCATTTCACCCAACTCGCCTGCGCAGGCACCGCGCAGAACCTGATGAGTTCGAACTTCTGCACCCGCGGGGAAAAGCGCGAGATCGCCGCCGTGCTGGAGAATGCCTGCTTCCGCAGTCCGTATGGCAGGGAGATGTCAAAAGCGCTGCGACACGGAGTCGGCATCCACCACGCCGGCCTGCTGCCGAAATACCGCGTGCTTGTCGAGAAACTGGCACAGCGCGGCTTGCTGAAGGTCATCTGCGGCACGGATACGCTCGGTGTCGGTGTGAATGTGCCGATCCGCACGGTGCTGTTCACGCGGTTGTTCAAGTACGATGGAAGCAGTACCCAGACGCTCGCCGTCCGGGATTTCAAACAGATCGCCGGTCGCGCGGGCCGCAGGGGATTCGACGACACCGGCACGGTGGTTTGTCAGGCGCCGGAGCATGTGATCGAGAACCTTCGTCTGGAACAGAAGGCGCAAAAGACCGGCAAGAAGGGATTCGTGAAGCGCAAGCCGCCGGAGAAGGGCTTTGTAAACTGGGACGAGAAAGCCTATCGCCGCCTGATCGACGCGCCGCCGGAGAAACTGGTTTCCAGTTTCCGGATCCAGCACTCGATGTTGCTCAACGTGCTCTCGCGCCGCGATGAGGACGGCTGCGAGACCTTGCGGAGGATCATCCGGGATTGTCACGAGCCTCCGCGGAAGAAGAAGGCGCTGCGCAGGCGCGCGTTTCAGATCTTCCGCGGCCTTGTGGAGGGCGGGGTGCTGCGCGTCATCCCCGGGGCGGAGCGCTGCGGGCCGGCGAAGGTGGCGCTCAACATCGAACTCCAGGAGGACTTTTCCATCAATCAGGCGCTCGGCCTCTGGTTGCTGGAGGCGATTCCCCAACTGGATGCCACCGCTTCCGATTACGCGCTCAATGTGATATCATTGGTGGAGGCGATTCTGGAAAACCCGGATGTCATCCTGCGCAAGCAGGTGGACCTTCTGAAGGGGGAACTCCTCACCGCACTCAAGGATGAGGGTGTGGCCTTCGAGGAACGGATGGAACGCCTTGATGAGGTCGCATGGCCCATGCCCGGCAAGGATTTCATCTACGACACCTATAACTCCTTCGTCTCGCGAAATCCCTGGATGAAGGAGGCGGCGGCGCGGCCGAAATCCATCGCCCGCGAGATGTTCGAGAACTGGCAGTCGTTCGAGGATTACATCAGGACCTACGGGCTCGAGCGTAGCGAGGCGGTGTTGCTGAGACATTTGTCGGACGTTTACAAGGTGCTTTCGCAGACCGTGCCGCCCTCGGTGAAAACGGAAACCCTCATCGAGGCGGAGCAGTACTTCGAGGACATCCTGCGCGGCACGGATTCGAGCCTGTTGGACGAATGGGAGCGCTTGCGCAATCCGGATCATGTGCCGAAGGAAGGGAAACCTATGCCCGAACGAAAACCGGTGGCGTTCACCCGCAACAAACCCGCCTTCCTGCGCGCCTTGCGCAACGCGGTGTTTGGCATCGTGAGCGCCCTTGCCCGTGGCAATCCAAGTGCGGCCCTTGCCGCTTTGCGGCCTGAGGACCCGGAAGGACTGCCATGGACGGTTGTGCGTCTCAACGCGATTCTGGATGATTACTTCCAGGACCATGAGAGGATCCGTCTGGACCCCGAGGCCCGCTCCGCGAAGCACACCCGCCTCCGTGAGGAAACACCGCGGATGTGGCGCATCGAACAGACACTGGTGGATCCGGATGAATCCAACGACTGGCAGCTTTGTTTTGCGGTGGATCCTGATGCCTGCGACGCCGCTGACGCGGTCGTGCTGACGCTCGAATCACTCTCGCCCATCGCGTGAGCGGAATTCTCCGCATGGAGCGGCCCGTTCGGACTTTGCGGTTCAAAGGATTCGACAAACCGCGATTGGGCGCGAGGATTCCGCGCACCGTTTTCCCATCATGACAGCCGATCACCCGTTTCTCTCGCCCGATTTCCACGTTCGCTGGTCCACGCTCGTTCCGGAGGCCGTGGAGCCGGACATCCGCCACGCGCTCGAAGGCGCGAAACTCGCCATCGGGGCAATCTGCTCGCAGGATCCCGCGACGCTGAGCTACGAATCCACCTTTCACGCGCTCGAACAAGCCACCGAGGAACTCGGCCGCGGATGGGGACGGCTGAATCATCTCGACTCGGTGTGCGACAACCCGGAGCAACGCGAGGCGCTCAACCGGATGCTGCCGGATGTGTCCGACTTCTACTCCTCCATTCCGCTCAACGACCGCCTGTGGTCAGTGCTCAAGGCCTTCGGGGAGAGCCCGGCGGCTGCGGAGCTTGATGCTGTTAGAAAACGCTTCGTCGATGAAACGATGGCGGATTTCCGGCAATCCGGAGCGGATCTGCCCGCGGACCGGAAGAAGCGCGTGGCGGAGATCGAGGCCGGGCTTTCGAAGCTCACCAAACAATACGCCGAACATGTGCTGGACTCGACCAACGCGTGGGATCTGGTGATCACCGACGAGTCCCGTCTAACAGGCCTGCCGGACTCCGCGAAGGCGGCGGCTCTTGCCAACGCGAAGGCCAAGGGCCTGGCCACGGAGGAAAAACCCGCCTGGCGCTTCACCCTGCAGTTTCCCTCGATGTTTCCCGTCATGCAGCATGCCGTGGACGACTCGCTCCGGCGCGAGGTCTGGGAGGCTTCGGTGAGGGTCGGCGCAAGCGGCGAACATGATAACACATCGCTGGTCTGGACCATCCTCGGACTCCGCCGGGAAAAAGCCGCCATCCTCGGCCACAACCATTTCGCGGACCTCACCCTGCTGCGACGCATGGCGGGCAGCGGCGAGTCGGCGCTCGGGTTTGTCGAAAACCTCCACCGCCGCGTGAAGCCGGCCTTCGAGGCGGACTTCCGCCAACTCGCCCGATACAAGGCCGCGAAAACAGGCACGGCCGAAGAAGCCCTGGAACCATGGGGAACCGCTTACTGGTCCGAGCGCCAGCGCAAGGAAAACTATGATCTCGATGACGAGGCGCTGCGCCCGTATTTCCCCGTCACCGGCGTGATGACGGGCATGTTCGAGATCGCATCAAGGCTTTTCGGCATTTCCATCCGCGAGCGGGAGACCGTTTTCATCGAGCCCGGATCCGGAGGGGCCGCGGACAGCGCGGTCGAGGTATGGCATCCCGGGGTTTCGTTTTATGATATCCATGACTCGGACACCGGCGCGCATCTCGGATCCTTCTACGCGGACTGGCATCCCCGCGAGTCCAAGCGCGGCGGCGCGTGGATGAACTCGCTGCACACCGGCGGTCCGGGCGAGCCCCACCTCGGACTTATCATCGGCAACATGAGCCCGCCGGTGGATGGCAGGCCCGCGCTGCTCACCCACAACGAGGTTGAAACGATCTTCCACGAGTTCGGACACCTGCTTCACGGCATGCTCAGCGAAGTGCCGGTGAAATCCCTCTCAGGCACCAACGTGCCCTGGGATTTTGTCGAGCTGCCCTCGCAGATCATGGAAAATTTCTGCTGGGACCGCGAGTCGCTCGACCTCTTCGCCCGCCATCATGAAACCGGCGATCCGATCCCGGACGAATTGTTTTCCAAAATGATATCCGCGCGGAATTACATGAGCGCCACCGCATTCATGCGCCAGCTGTCATTTGCAAAACTCGATCTCGAGATGCACATCCACCTCGACCAATGGCGCGGACGTGACCTGGACGAGACGGACCGCGCCATCCTCGCCGATTACCGCGCGCCGCTGAAAACCGAAAGCCCGTCCATGCTGCGCCGCTTCAACCACCTGTTTTCCAGCCCCACCGGCTACGCGGCCGGTTACTACTCCTACAAGTGGTCCGAGGTGCTCGATGCCGACGCGTTCACCCGTTTCCGGAACGAGGGCGTGCTCAATCCGGACACCGGCCGCGCGTTCCGCGAGCACATCCTCAGCAAAGGCAACTCCGCCCCGGCCGGCGAACTCTACCGCCGCTTCATGGGCCGCGATCCGGAACTTGAGCCCCTGCTCGTCCGCTCCGGTCTCGCCGAACCCGCGCTGGCCTGATCGCACGGATGGAAACTCGGAGGGTTCTTCTCCGCCCGCCTCACTCACATCGTCATGCCGCCATCCACCGCGATCACCTGGCCGGTGATGTAGCGGGCCTCGCGGCTGGCGATGAACGCCACGGCGGCGGCAATGTCCTCCGTTTCCCCGAAGCTGCCCAACGGAATTTTCCCGATGACGGCATCCTTCACCGCCTGCGGCAACTCTTCGGTCATGTCCGTCGTGATGAATCCGGGGGCCACCGCGTTGCAGGTCACGGCGCGGCCCGCCAGTTCACGGGCCACCGCCTTGGTGAAACCGATGAGTCCCGCCTTGCTCGCCGAATAGTTCGCCTGCCCGGCGTTTCCGATCAGGCCGATCACCGAGGCGATGTTGATGATGCGCGCGTCCTCCGCTTTCATCAAAGGACGCATGAATGCCTTCACGGTGTTGAAAGCACCCTTGAGATTGGTATCCAGCACGGTATCCCAGTCCTCCTCCTTCATGCGCATCAAAAGCGTGTCGCGCGTCACGCCGGCGTTGTTCACGAGAATGTTCACCGCGCCAAGTTCGTCGCCGATCCTCTTCGCCAGTTCCTGCACCGCATCGTGGTCGGACACATCCGCGGCATAGGCCGTCGCGCTGCCGGGATGCTCGGCATTGATCTCCCCGGCCGCCCTGCCGCAGCTTGAGGCACTGCGGCTCACCACGGCCACCCTCGCGCCCTCCGCCGCAAGCGTGCGGGCGATTTCCTGACCGATTCCGCGTCCACCACCGGTGACGACGGCGATTTTGTTGGCAAAGCGTGACATGCCCGAACCGTGCCCGCCACAGCCCCCCGCTGTCAATCCGGGGAATCGACCATCACCGGAACAAGGCCCGCAACCCGCGGGAAACCAATCGAATCACGATATACACCACCGCGATCACCAAACCCAGCGTGAGCAGCAGAAACACGGCGATGCCTCCAAGCACCACCCACAGCGGCCACCACCTCGCGTCGAGCGTCCGCACCCTGCCCTGCCAGCCACGCCAGTCGCGCCACCCATCCCCTCCCGCATCGCCTGCCTCTTCGGGTGCCGGATTCACCCGGGCCACACCGTCCACCTCGATGACCTCGACTTCGATTTCGGTGGCTTCGGTTTTCATGGCGGCACGCCGAATCTCGCAGACCCACGCCCGACTGCAAACGGAATGCGCGCACTCCCCCCCATGGAAACATGATGGTTCTTGAAACGGCGGACCGCATCCGGAATCCTCCGCCCCATGCAGATCCGTTCGGCCGATTTCATCCGTGGCGCGAGAGGTCTCGGCGATTGTCCAGAATGGGATCATCCGGAAGTCGCGTTCATCGGCCGCTCCAATGTCGGCAAATCCTCGCTGATCAACCTCCTGACAAACCGCAAGGACCTCGCCAAGGTCTCCTCCACCCCGGGCAAAACCCGCCAGCTCAACTTCTTCCTCGTCAACCGAAAGTGGGGACTGGTGGACCTGCCGGGATACGGCTACGCCAAAGGCCCCAAATCCGAACGATTCGACTTCAACGAACTGGTCGGCGACTACCTCGAACGCCGCCACAATCTCCGCCATGTCTTCGTCCTGATCGACTCGCGCCTCGAACCCCAGCGCATCGACCTCGAGTTCTGCGCCTGGCTCGGCGGCACCGGTCGGCCGCTTTCATTCATCTTTACCAAAGCCGACAAACAATCCGCCGCAAAAAACGGCGCCAGCATCGCTCTTTTCCAGGAAGCCGTGCACCCTCTCCTCGGCGATCTGCCCGAATCCCTCACCACCTCCGCCTCCCACCGCACCGGCCGCGACCAGGTCCTCCGGGCCATCGGCCGCGCCATCTCCGACCAAACGAACCCCATCCCATGAACCGCTCGACCCTCATCGCCTCAGGCATCGCCGTGCTCCTCGCCGGAGCCCTCGCCTACACCCTCATCCGCCAGGCAGATCCCAAGGAAACCGGCAGCACCGCACCGGAGTCCGGTGCGAAATCGACAGCGGCCACCTCACAAACGGCAGGAAACACCGACCCCAACTCCAAGGCCGCCCGCGAGCGCCAGCGCCGCGAGGCGGAAAACTCCGATCTCGTCGCCAAATACGGCGAATCCCGTACCAACCTCTCCAAACACGTCACCGGAAATGTCATCAGCCTGCTGGACGATGCCATCCAGATGGGTGAAATGGCCGCCAACGGCCGTTTCGGCGGCCCCTTTGGAGGACGCGGCGGCCTCCGCATGGGCCTCGGCGGTCTCGCCAACCAACTCAACCTCACCGACGAGCAGCAACAAAAGGGGTCCGAGCTGTACGCCGAGTTCCGGAAACGCGAACTCGCCAAATCCAAGGAAGCCGTCGAACGCCTCCGCAAGGACCCGACCGAACTCATGAAACTCATGCTCGCCAGCGACGCCTTCGCCCGCGGCGAAATCACCGAAGAGGAATACAAAACAGCGCAAAACGCCTCCGGCGAAAATCTCGACGGCGTCCTCAACCCGCTCAACGAACGCAACTTCCGCGGCGGCCGCCCGCTGCGCGACGATGACTTCGTCTCCGGCCTCGAAGCCATCCTCGATCCCGCCCAGGCCGAAACCCTCCGCAAGTCGGTCGAGGAACAACCCGCCGCGGCCAATCCCGCCGAAGACGAGGCCGGCATCGCCAGCATGCCCTCCATGGAACTTGAGAAACTCGATACCACCATCGAGTCGGTCAAAAAACTCACCACCGGATTCAAAAGCGTCATGGAAGGCTTCGGCGGCCTTCAGGACCTCGGCCCGATGCTCGAACAGCAGCGCAGGCAGCGCGAGGGCGATCCTCCGCCAGCCAGCGAGTGAGCGCTTTCTCATTCGCCGCCGAAGTGATCCCAGCCGCCTGTTAGAAAATCACCCGCTCCCTCGGCCGTCAGTGCGCCGATCACCGTGAGCGCCAACTCCGGAAACGCGGCGCCCCACTCTGTTAGAAGCGCCGTCGCGGATTCCGGGCGGACTGAAAACAATAACTCGAAGTCCTCCCCGTCGTTCAGCGCGCCCCCGGGCGTGCTCCCTTCCGTCACCGGCACCGCCTCCCCATCCAGCCTGAATCCACAGCCGGATGCCGCCGCCAACCTCGGCAGATCCTTCGCCAGGCCGTCGGACAAATCCATCATCGCCATCGGAAAACCACGGGAAACCAGCCACTCCGCCTCGCACACCCGCGGCATGAAGTCCAGATGCCTGCCACCCGGCGAACCACCGAGCGTGCCCGTCACCAGCAGCAGATCACCCGGCCTCCCGGTCGAACGCAGCACCACCCGCCGCCGCTCCACCGAGCCCGTGGCCGCCACCGAGATCACCGGCACGGAACCACTCGGCACCCGCGAGGTTTCACCGCCCGCAAGCACCGCGCCAAAGGCCCTCAGGCACTTGCCGATTCCCTGATAGAGCCCTTCCACCCAACGGATCTCCGTTTCCACCGGCAATGCCAGCGTGATGAGAAAACGCTCCGGCCTCCCGCCCATCGCCGCGAAGTCGGACACCACCCGCGCCACCGCCTTCCACCCCACCGCACGGGGATCCGCATCTGGCAGGAAATGCACGCCGGCCACCAGCGCGTCGGTCTTCAGCAAAACCAGCGCATCGGACTGCGGCCCCGGATCGACCACCGCGCAATCGTCTCCCGGCCCCTCGGCGGCGTTTTCAGGCAGCGGCACCAGCGCGATCAACCTCCCGATGAGCGCGTCCTCGCCAATCTCACGCAAGGTTTTCAAGACCCGCCCTCCATCGGAATTCCAAGAATCCGCGAGGCGAACTGAACCACCACCGTCGCCCCGTTGAAACAAAGGTGAACCCCTATCGGCGCCCACAGCGATCCCGTTTTCTCATACAACACCACCAACAGCATGCCGAAGATGAACAAGGGCAGCGCGGCGGTCAGATTGCCATGCGCACAGGCAAACACCAGCGATGAGGAAATCGCCGCCGGCCACATCCCGGCGAAACGTTTCAGCACCGGGTAAAAATAACCCCGGAAAACAATCTCCTCGCACAACGGCGCGGCCAGCACCGCCGCCGCCGCCATCAGGCCCAGCACCATCGGATCCCGCGAATCCTGCAACAGGCGCACCGTATCCTGCACCGTGTCCACTCCCAGCGACTCCATCCACTTGACGTAGCCGGAATAATGCAAGCCGCCGAATACCGCCCACATCCCCAGCACCGAACACGGCGCGATCAACAATACCCACGGCCATCGCTTCCATCGCAAGCCCAGCCAGTCCACCGGGTGAATCCGCCTCAACACAAAAGCCGTCACAATCCCCGCCATGATGAATTGAAACGCGATGCTCACCACCAGCGCCGACGGACTCAGTGCCGTCATCGTTTCCCGCGGGGCACCCACATTGCCCAGCGCCAGCGTCGAAAACACCAGAAACACGAAAGCAATACCCAGCAAATCCAGCGGCCGGTAAAACCACAGCGGAATCCCCCGCCCAGCCGGCGGCGGCGGCAACATCGGGATCACGCACGGCGGATCAAACGGAGACTCACCACCAGCCGCCGGCAGCGGCGTGACCTCCTCATCGCTCCCCAGGTGCCGGCCACGCCCCAACACCCCGGCACCGGCCACCACGAGCGCAGTGGCAAACGCCGTGGTAAGAACGATCACTGTGGGGTCGGTCATGCTGGCCTTCGTTGCGGGCGAAACATCCGGCGCGGAAAACATTTCCGCCAGCGGAAAAAACCATGGCAACCCACATGATCAAGCAATGCGGAATTTAAAGCCAAGCTTGCAAATCGGACGGAAATCGCAATCCTCCCGAACCATTCCCAAGCCTTCAACCAACCAGGTTCCGCCCCGGAATCCGTATCTCGCGATCCTCCGGCGGGACTACCCCGAGCCGTTCATCGCGCTGCTGGTCTTCATCCTCGGAATCTGGCTCTGGGACCACTACTTTGGCAAACCCCAGGGCTATGCCCCCGGCACCGAGGAAGTCGCTCTCGTGAAAATCGACCGCGATCTCCGCCTCGCGGAAGTCATGGCCAAGGATCCCGAATGGCTGCGCTGGCTCGCCGGAGCGGATGATCCCGCCGTCGCCAGGGAAAACTCGCGGATCGCCCTCGAAAACCTCATCCGCGAACGCGCCATCGGCCTCCGGGGCATTGAGGCCTTCGCCGTCCTCAAAGCCAAACAAACCGACCGCCCCGCCCGGGAAATGCTTGCCGAAATGATGCAGGGTCAGGGCACCACGGACTACGAGGAAACCGCACGCCGCCTCGCCAACCACGGCGGCACCTGGTGGGAGGCGCGTCTCGTGGAGGAATGGGAACAATCCCTGCGCCCCACCATCCACTGGCAACAAACCCATGGCTTGGACTCGGGAAAACTCCGCACCCGCGCCATCGTCTCAC
The DNA here is from genome assembly GCA_964554865.1 of uncultured Luteolibacter sp. Taxonomy (GTDB): domain Bacteria; phylum Verrucomicrobiota; class Verrucomicrobiia; order Verrucomicrobiales; family Akkermansiaceae; genus Luteolibacter. The sequence goes on from CAZKQK010000073.1 coordinate 16,842, forward strand.
GTTCCGCCGTCTGGCTCATCGCCCTCGCCGGCCTCGCCTTCATCCCCCACACCTTCCGCGAACTCAGGGCCGGATTCTCCCGGCCGAACCGCGGCTACGCCTCCGCCTGGACCCTACCGCTCGGCCTTGTCGTTTTCCTCGTCTCCACCCTCGCATGGATCGGCTTCACCATGACCCTGGAAATCGGAATCTCCACCCTACCCGGACTCCACCCCATCGTCGGCATCCTGCTGGATTCCGCCGCCCGCCTCCTGCCGGCGCTCATCGCACTCGGCCTGCTCTTCCGCCGTCCCTCCCACGCCATTCGCACGCTCGGTCTCCACCGCCCCACCGCAACCCGTGCCATCCTCGGGCTGTTTACCCTTTTGATGGTCATCGATCAACTCCTCCGCGCCGCCATCGGCACCAGCGGAAATGCCGATCCCGGCGGCGGTCTCAGCGCCGGCGAGGCCGGCCTGTGGGGACTCGCCTTCGCCATCGCCTCGGCCTGCGTCCTCGCGCCGTTTGCAGAGGAAATCCTCTACCGCGGCGTGCTTTTCCGCTCGTTCAGGAACAATCTCGGCATTCCCGCCGCCGCCCTGTGCTCGTCCGCCGTCTTCGCCGTGCTCCATTTCTATAACGGCTACGGCCTCGCCAGCGTCGCCGTGTTCGGCTGCACCTGCGCCCTCTTCTACGCCAGCCGCGGCGCGCTCCGGTCATGCATCGCCCTCCACGCGCTCTACAACGCCTCGATTAAAATCCCCGAGTGGATCGTCTACCACGCGCCGCTCGGCTGATTTCCCGCAACGCAACAAAACCAAAAAGAATCGCGGCACACGAAACGCTTTCCCATTATCCGCCCGGCATGAACCGCCCCACTTTCACCGCACCCACCCTTGAGGCCATGAATGGCCTCCTGTCGGCCTTTGAGTTTACGGCCCTCATCGCCGCCACCCCGCATGGCGCGGTCTTCATGGCCACCCAACGGTCACTGGAACGCCACGTCGCCATCAAACTGCTCTCGCCGGAAGTCAGCTCACGCGCCGAATTCCGCGCTTCCTTTGAGACCACCGCCCGCGCGATGGCCAAGCTCAACCACCCCAATCTCATCGGGGTATATGACTCGGGCATCGTCGCCGGGATGCTCTATTTCGTCATGGAGTTCGTGCCCGGAAAATCCCTCGAACACTCCTCGCGCGACCAATTTGTCGAATGCACCCAGGCCCTGAAGCTCATCGAAGGCGTCTGCACCGGCCTCGCCCACGCCCACGATCACGGCATCATCCACGGCAACCTCAATCCCTCAAACGTCCTCCTCAACCAAAAGGCGGAGCCCATCATCGGTAACTTCGGCTTCTCCCACCCGGCCGCCAAATCCCGGGAAACCGATCCCGTCGAGGCCTCATACATCGCCCCGGAAATCACCGCCGGGAAACCCGCCACCGCCGCCGCGGATGTCTTTGCCGTCGGAGCCATGCTCTACCGGCTGCTCACCGCGCGCCCACACACTCCGGACGCCCCGCCACCATCCCAGCTCGTTTCCTGCCCGCCCCGGATCGATGCCGTCTGGCGGAAAGCCACCGATCCGGATCCCGCCAAGCGCCACCAGTCGGTCCGCGACCTCCAATCGGACCTCAAACCTTCCGCCACGGCAGCGAAAAAACCGCTCCTGAAGGCCGCCTCCCCGCAGGCAGCCGCCCAAAGACCCGCCGCCGCCCCGCCACTCACCGGCCCCCAGCTGCCGCCGAAAACCCGCCCGGTCCACAAGGTCGGCTTCAACTGGAAACTCCTTCGCAACCTCGTCATCATCGCCGGCCTGCTCTACGCCATCAAGTTCGCGTGGGACTTCAAGGAGCGCAAAGCCGTCAATGTCGAACGCCAGAACCGCGAAGCCCTCGCCAAGGCTGAGGCCGACAAAAAACGCGCCATCGAAGAAGCCCGCAAAAAGGCCCTGGCCAACGGCAACCGCCCCAAAACCCCGCCATCCGGCCCCGCAGACCGGGATATCGCACCACCGCCACCCTCGGAAACGGCCGCCGAGTCCCTCGAACGCCTCCGCTCCGCACTCGCCGATGGAGACCGCTCCGAACTCCCCAAAGACAGCCAGCGCCGCGGCGATAACGATTACCTCCTCGTCACCACGCCCCTCACCTGGACCGAGGCCTCATGGTTCGCCGAGCAACACGGAGCCCACCTCGCCATCCCGAACGCGTCCGCCGACCTCACATGGCTCGTCACCTCCGTCGCCAAAGGCAGCCCCATCTGGATCGGCGCGGGCCGCAGCGGAAGATCCTCATGGACCCTCTCGGACGGCACCCCGTGGACCCCGGGCAAACAACCCAGCGGCCTCGGACCCTACCTCTGCGCGGACAAACACGGCCTGCTCCGCGCCGTCGGCCCGGCGGAAAAAATGCCATTCGTCATCCAGTGGCGGCGCGACGGATCAAACCCCGCGGCCCTCGCGAAGCTCTTCAAATCCACCGCCGATTCCATCGCCGCCGGCAAAGCCGTCTTCCCGCCCGGCATCCGCGTCTTCGATAACCGCTTCTACCTCACCGTCTCCCGCGACATCACCTGGAGAAACGCCGTGGACCTCGCCGCCAGTTCCGGCGGCCACCTCGCCGTCGCCTCGGACCTCACCGAAACCTCAAACCTCCAACAACTCGTCTCGGAATTTCCCGCAAACACCAAATTCTGGATCGGCGGCTTCCTCAGGGACAACCACTGGCTCTGGATCACCGGAGAACCGTGGAAAACCGCAAAATGGGCCACGGACGCCGACCAAACCTCCCCCAACGGCGGCCTCTGCATCCGCCCCAAAGACGGATGGGACGCGGCCGATATCAGCGGAGAACTCCCCGGCTTCATCATCGAGTGGAGCACCGATCGCAAGGGCTCCACAGCAGCGGACCCCTCCACCAGCTCCACCCAATCACCGGTCGGCGAAGATATCGCCGCGCTCACCACCAAGGCCGCGGAACTCCTCACCGCCTCCGACCGCAAGCGCGGCGAAGCCCTCGCCGCCAACGCCGGAAAATTCTCCTGGGACCTCGATATCGTGCTCCGAAGCATGAACAAAGGCGACCAGTCCATCTGGTCCGGCCACGTCGCGCGCCTCAAGGCCTCCGTCATCAACAACCGCCTGCCAACCTCCATCCCCCGCACCAGCGGCATCATCCTGAGCGACAAAATGTCCGAAATCGCCCAGTACGCGTCCACCACACAAGCCCGGATCGATACCGAATTCGCCACCGAGGCCGAGCGCGTCCGCAGCGCCTTCGTCACCAAAGTCCGTGCTGCCGAAACCGATGCCCGGGAGTCCGGCCAAATCCCTCTCGCCGAAACACTCGCCACCACCGCCGAAACCGCATCCAGTCTCGACACCTGGGTCTCATCCCTCGGCCTCACCCTCCGCCCGGAAAACCCGGTCGTTGGCCACAACGCAGCCAGTGGCGAGGAAAACCGGACCCGCCCTCAACCCGCAGACCCGCCTGACTCGCTCGTCGAGTGAGTCAGCCCGGCCCGTTTCTCATGAAATCCGCCACCTGGCTGAAAAACGGCTTCAGGAAACCGAGTGCATCCTCCGGCACCCCGGTCTCCGCCATCGCCTCATCCATCAGCCGCAGCCACCGGTCGCGCTCCGCCTCGCCTATCCGGAACGGCAAGTGCCGCGCCCGTAACCGGGGGTGCCCCCGCCATTCGACATACCTCATGGACGCCCCAAGCCGGAATAACAGAAACTCCGCAAGCCGCTCCTCCGCTCCGCTCCAGTCGCCCTCCGGATACATCGGACCTATCAGATCATCCCCCCTCACCCGCCGGTAAAACGCCGCCACCATCGCCCGGATGCCGCTTTCACCACAAAGATCCATCACCCCGCGCTCGTTCATTCCCTCTCTGAACACTCCCCACCCATCTCCCGCAAGCACGGATTCCATATCCACCGCCCACCCCGAGTTTTGTCTTTGGCCTTGAAATCAAACCGCATCCGAATGTACCGTACCGCGGCCCCCGCCGCACGGGGTTGAGCCATATCCTCAAATGAGCGACCATCCACCCACCTTCACGGCTCCAGCCATCTCACAACTCGCACCCCTTTTTCCCGGCTACGAGATTGAGTCGCTCATCGCCACCGGCGGCATGGGAGCCGTCTATTGCGCCGTCCAGAAGTCCCTGGACCGCACCGTCGCCATCAAGATCCTTCCCCACGAGTTCAGCAATGACCAGGCGTTCTGCCAAAGCTTCGAGGCCGAAGCCAAGGCCATGGCTCGCCTCAACCATCCCAATCTCATCGGCGTTTACGACTTCGGAGAGGTCAATGGCATGCTCTTCATCATCATGGAGTATGTCCCCGGCCAATCGGTCTTCCACTCTTCCAACGGCATCGCCATCGATCCCATGGAAGTCATCCGGCTCCTGTCAGGCATCTGCAACGGCCTCGCCCACGCCCACGAAAACGGCATCCTCCACCGCGACATCAAACCCTCCAACATCCTCCTCGACCTCAATGCCGAACCCAAAATCGGCGACTTCGGCCTCGCCCGGCCCGTCGATCGCAAGGTCCTGGAAGGTGAGGAAATCTTCGGCACTCCCCACTACACCGCACCCGAGGTCGTCAACGCCCCGCAAACCGTCAACCAAAGGGCGGACATCTTCTCCGTGGGCGTCATGCTCCACGAACTCCTCACTGGCAAACTCCCCGCCGATGACCCCCGTCCCGCATCCGCGATCATCCATTGCGATCCGCGCTTCGACACCATCATCCGCAAGGCCACCAATCCCACGCCGGAACTCCGCTACTCCAGCGCCGCCGAAATCACTCGCGACCTCCAGACCATCGCCTCCTCCGCCGGTCCCCGCGTTCTCCGCACCACCACCCCGGCGGCCGCCCACCACACGCCCAAGCGCCACCGGCCGGTCGTGGTCTCCCAATCCGGCTCATCGGGTGGCCCGGCCGTCTTCATCATCGTCGCGCTCGTCGTCACCGCCATCATCGCCTACCTGATGTTCTCCGGCTCCGCGGACAACAATCCCCGGCCCGGCCCTCACCAGACATCGGAAGATACGATTTCCATCCCTCCCCCCGTGCCGGATCCATCACCAACCAATCCCCAACCTGCGATCGTCGATCACAGTCCCGACGAAGACGACACATCTCATGCCCCGGAACCGGTCTCCATGGACGACGATATGGCGGCCGATGAGGAAATCGCCGAGCACACCGCCGGGGACCCCGATCCCGCCGAAAAGGTCGCCCCGAAATTCGATGTCCCCGGTTTCCTTCTCCGGGCGTCCGCCATCATGAAGGAGCGGGCAACCCCTCTCATCGCAAACCGTGACAAATCACTGGCGGAAAACCTCAAGGCCTTCGAGCGCGATGGCAACCGGGCGATCCGCCGCATCGACAGCCGGACCCTTCGCGCCAGCGCCGAGGAACTCTTCGGAGACCTGCTCACGGAAGCCGCCAGGGAAGGCAATGTCATCCCCGGAACCCTCGGCCAGGGACTAAGTCTCAGTCGGGATATCCGGGATCTCCACAAGTCCGCCCTCGATAACCAACAAGCCGCACAGGACCTCCTCCGGGATTCCCTCAAACAACTCTCAGCCACCTACATCCTCGGCTTGGAAAAACAAATCGAACGCCTCGAAACCGAGGACGACCCGGCCGCCATCGAACTCATCAGCGACGAAATCGCGAAAACCAAAACCAGGGACTCCCACTTCCACAACCTCATGCTCGGAATCGCTTCCAACGAGGATCAGGACGAGGAAGACTGATACCGGGTACTAACCGGCATCGGAGTTTGGGCGAATGAACAGTTCCGCTGGCGGCCCGGCGATTCCTGATTAGAATCCCCGCGTGCCTCCCGAAGTCTCCCATTCCATCCGTCTCCACGGCTGCCGCCAGCACAACCTCCGGAACCTCGACCTCAACATCCCGCTCGGGAAACTCACCGTCGTCACCGGCCCTTCCGGCTCCGGAAAATCCTCCCTCGCCTTCCACACCCTCTACGCCGAAGGCCAGCGCCGCTACGTCGAGACATTCTCTCCCTACATCCGCCAGTTCTTCGACCGCATGGACAAGCCCGAGGTCGATTCCATCGAGGGCATTCCCCCGGCCATCGCCATCGAGCAGAAAAACCACGTCCGCACCACGCGCTCGACCGTCGGCACCCTGACGGAAATCAACGACTACCTCAAACTCCTCTTCGCCCGCCTCGCCACCGGCCACGATCCCGGGACCGGCGAGGAAATCCGCCCGGACACCCCGGAGTCCGCAGCCCTGTGGGCCGCGGAAAATCTAACGGGAAAGCCGCTGCTCGTCACCTTCCCCATCCCCGTCCCGGCCGGCACCAGGACCGACGAACTCTTTCCCTTCCTCAACTCCCAAGGCTACCTCCGCATCCTGTTGGACGGTGAAATCATCCGCACCGACGAACCCCGGAACGCGGACTTCAGTCCGCCCGTCATCCAGGTCGTCCAAGACCGCCTCACCCTCACCAAATCCACCCACTCCCGCCTCCTCGAAGCCCTCGAAACCGCCTTCCACCTCGGCAAAGGCGTCGCCACCATCACCGTAGCCGGGACTACCGGTCCCAGCCAGTCAAAGGGACAACCCGTCCCCTCCAAAACCTTCTCCACCTCCTGGACCAACCCCCGCACCGGCTTCACCCTCCGCCCGCCCACCCCGGCACTCTTTTCATTCAACTCCCCCCTCGGGGCCTGCCCCAAATGCCGCGGCTTCGGCCGCATCATCGGCATCGATCTCGACAAAGCCGTTCCCGATCCCACCCTCTCCATCGCCCAAGGTGCCATCAAACCCTTCCAGGGCGAACGCGGCGACGAGTGCCTCCGCGACCTCAAGCGAAACTGCCGCGAGCGCGGCATCGATATCCGAACCCCCTGGGAGGATCTTTCCGGTGACGAGCGCGAGTGGATCCATTATGGCGATGGAAACATCGCGTCCTCCGGCGGATCACCCGACATGGAAGCCCTTGAGGCCCTTTGGCAGTCCGGCCAGTGGTACGGAGTCAAGGGCTTCTTCGACTGGCTGGAAACCAAGGCCTACAAAATGCACGTCCGCGTCTTCCTTTCCCGCTACCGCTCCTACACCGCCTGCTCCGCCTGCCGCGGCAAACGCCTCCAACCCGAAGCCCTCTGCTTCAAAATCCAAGGCAAAACCCTCCCCGACCTCTGGTCCCTCCCCGTCTCCGAGCTTCTCCCCCGGTTCTCTTCACTTCTCACCTCCCACTCCGCACCCGGCGCTTCCAAGGACGCCACCCTCCATCTCGTTCTAACGGAAATCCGCTCCCGCCTCTCCTATCTCGACCAGGTCGGCCTCGGCTACCTCACCCTCGACCGCCCCACCCGCACCCTCTCCGGCGGCGAGGTCGAGCGCGTCAACCTCACCACCTGCCTCGGCGCTTCTCTAACAGGCACACTCTTCGTTCTCGACGAACCCACCGTCGGCCTCCATGCCCGCGACATCGACCGCCTCGTTGGCGTCATGCACCGACTGCGCGACAAGGGAAACACCCTCGTCGTCGTCGAGCACGAACACGCCGTCATGCGCTCCGCGGACCACCTCATCGACCTCGGCCCCGGAGCCGGCCGGCACGGCGGCGAACTCGTCTATCAAGGACCCGTGGCGGCGGTTTTCAACCGCCAAACCGAAAAAACAAAAAACAACCCCAAACGCGCAAGCTCCCCACTGATCGCCGATCACCGCTTACCCGGCACCACACCCTGGCTCACCGGCCAAAGATCCATCCCCATCCCCGCCTCCCGCCGCAAACCCTCCAAACAACTCCTCCAAATCCGCGGGGCCACCCGCCACAACCTCCGCAAACTCGACGCGGACATTCCTCTCGGCCTCTTCATCTGCCTCACCGGCGTCTCCGGTTCCGGCAAGTCCACCTTCGCCCATGACGTGATCTATCAGAATGTCGCCCGCAAGCTCCGCATGGAAACCGGGGCCGATCCCGCACCCATCAAGGACATCAAGGGCACCCAATACATCTCCGGCGTGGAACTCGTGGACCAGTCCGCCGTTTCACGCACCCCGCGCTCCACCCCGGCCGTCTTCCTGGGTGCCTTCGATCCCATCCGCCAACTCTTCGCCTGCACCGCCGAAGCCAGGGCCGCCGGCGTGCAAACAGGCTTCTTCTCATTCAACTCCGGCGACGGCCGCTGCGACCGCTGCGCCGGAAACGGCTTTGAGAAAGTCGAAATGCAGTTCCTCTCGGACATCCACGTCACCTGCCCGGACTGCGAGGGAAAACGCTACAAGAAATCCACACTCGACTTCCTCTACCGGGGAAAATCCATCCATGACATCCTGAACCTCACCGTCGGCGAGTCCATGGCCTTCTACGAAGACCTCCGGGATGTCCCCCCACCCCACGCCAAACGCCACCGCCAGATCATCCGGCTCCTCTCCCCGCTCGTCGAAGTCGGCCTCGGCTACCTCAAGCTCGGCCAACCGCTCAACACCCTCTCCGGCGGCGAATCCCAACGCCTCAAACTCTGCCAACTCCTCACCGTGGCCGGGACTGCCAGTCCCAGCCCGCCAAAGGAACAATCTGCCCCTTCGAAAAACAAACTCCTGATCCTCGACGAGCCCACCACCGGCCTCCACTTCACCGACATCGAACGCCTTCTATCCGTTTTCCGGAAACTCGTCGATGCCGGCCATACCCTGCTGGTCATCGAACACAACTTCGACGTCATCAAATCCGCCGACTGGATCCTCGACCTCGGCCCCGAAGCAGGCAACCACGGCGGCCAACTCGTCGCCGCCGGCCCACCCGAACAAATCGCCAAACACGAAAGCCCCACCGGCACCTACCTCCGCGAGGCCCTAAAGGGAGCGTGGGCCTCCCGCCCGCCCTCTTCCAAATCCCCAATCTCAAATCCCCAATCTCCAGTCATCTCTCTGAAAGGCGCCCGCCACCACAACCTCAAAAACATCTCCCTCGACATCCCGCGCGACCAAT
>CAZKQK010000074.1:0-25412 GCA_964554865.1 uncultured Luteolibacter sp.
CGCCGGCTTCGTCTCCGAATCCGCCCAGGGAACAATCCATCGCGCGCGTGCCATGTCCCACCCCTACCCCGCCATTATCACCACCGCAAGCGGGAATAAATTATTTCTGTCTCTTTTTATTTTTCTTTTTATTTTTGCGCGGGACGTGGCGCGGGTGGGAGGGCTTTTTTGCCATTGCCAAGGTCGGCGGGCTTTGATCACTTCTCCGGCGTCATGGCCAATCCGACCAATGTTCTTTCCAGCGGAATCGAAATCACCGGTTCCATCCGTTTTTCCAACGACATGATCATCGACGGCAAGATCGAGGGGGAGATCACCTCGGACAAGGGCCGGGTGACGATTGGCGAGAACGCGGTGATCAAGGGTGACGTGACGGCCGGAGAAGTGAAGGTTTACGGCAAGGTGGAAGGCAAGATCACCTCCGAGCGCTGCGAACTGAAGGACAAGTCCAAGATCAACGGCGACATCAAGTCCAAGGTGTTCTCGATGGAGGAAGGCGCCTCGCTTTCCGGACGCACCGAGATCGGCGGGTAAAACCGGTGGTTCCGCGACTTCTTTCCGGGAAACCGGTCCGCGGCTGTCAGCGGTTTTCCCATAGTTCGACCTCGTGTTCGGCGGAGCGTGGTTCGAGGTGCGAGATGACGCGCCCGTCGGGCTTAAGCAGGTCCGCGACTGCGGACTCGATGCGAGTGGCCTCCAGATGGGCGGTTCCGACGGTGAGGTCGTCATCGAAGACGAGGTGGAATTCCACCCAGTGCGTGCGACCGGAGTGGCGGTGGCGGAGGTTGTGGTAGGACAGGCCGTTGCGGGAAACCTCGGCATCGAGCAGGACGCGGATGCGGCGTTCGATTTCCGGATCGCTCTCATCAAGCAGGCCGCCGAGGCTTGAGCGGATGAGTTGGAAACCGACACGCAGGATATTGAGGGCGGCGATGAATGCGGCGACGGGATCCCACCACACCCAGCCGGTGGATTTGTAGAGGAGCAGGGCAAGCAACACGGCGGCGCTGGACCAGACATCGGTGAGCACGTGGTGGCCGTTGGCGCGGAGGAGGGGCGAACCGCTGCGTTTGGCCACGGCGAGCAGGGAAAGCCCGAGGACGAGGTTGATGGCGGCGGCGGCGGCGGTAATGGCGATGCCCAGGCCGAGGTTGCGGATCTCCACGCCGAAGAGAATCTGGCGGGCGGCTTCGTAGAAGACGAGCATGGCCGCCGCGCAGATCATCGCGCCTTCGAATCCGGATGAGAGATAGGATATTTTGTCGTGACCGAAGTGATGGGTTTCATCGGCCGGCTTGTGGGCCAGGCGCAGCGCCCACACCGCGAAAGCCACCGCAAGGAAATGGACGACGGACTCGACGGCATCCGAATAGATGGCGGATGAACCCGTGACGACGGCCGCCGTGACTTTCGCCGCCAGCAGCACGATGGCTGCCGCCAGTGAAAGGTTCATCACGCGCTTCTGCTCGTCGTATCCGGCCACGGCGCGAGTGTGCACGGTGCCCGACGCGTGGCAATGCCGGGAAGCTGCGGGAAACGCGGCGTTCGGGACGGACCAAGGAATTTCACGACCGCCTCGGTGCGGGTGCGGACACGGAACTTGCGGTCAATGTTGTCGATATCGGAGCGCACGTTTTCGAAACCGATGCCGAGTTCCCATGCCATCTCCTTATTCGAGAGGCATCAGATCCGGCGCAGGATCCCACCGGCGATCATCATGGCAATCGCCGCGAGGCCGAACCAAGGCAGGGCGCTGCTGCGGATGCGGACGGGGGGCACTCCGTCGCGGATGCGAGCGGGGTCGAAGGCGGGGGCCTTGGCGAGTGATGGATCCGCGGCGGCGGCGAGGCGGTATTCGGCGGGATAGGAGCGGTTCCAGCGCAGGGTCTTCACCTTGCCCCCGGCGCTGTCGTGGAGGCGGATGGTGAGGCGCGGGATGTCCGCCACGGGCACTGCGAAGCGGTATTTGCCGACGCCGGTTTCCTCGAACGCGACGCCGTGTTCCTTGCCGGCGTCATCTAGAGCGGAGGCCCTCCATTCCACACCGGCGAGCGGGCGGCCGGCGTCGTCGTTGCGGGTCACGTCGATGACGAGGCGGCCGCGTTCCTCGCGGACGCGGGATTCGATGCCGACGGCGTCCTCCTTGCGCAGGGCGGCGCGGATCGCCTGGGCCCAGAAGCGGCCGCAACCGTCCCATGCGAGCCATTCGCCGGCCCAGCGCTCGGTGAGATCGGAGGTGAAGGCGATGCCGGTGCCGAGGCCGAAGCGCGCGATAGCTAACAGCGGATCGCCCGTTTCGGTGGCGAGCAGGACCTGGGCGGTGGGTTTCGGTTTCGCCATGACATAGCCGAGCACGGGCGGGAAATCCGCGCGCTCGAATCCTGCCAGGAGCGGATGTTCGGTAACGGTGGCGGAGTTATACAAATCCTCCTTGATGGCGGAGCGCGAGGCCTGCATCGTCTCACGGGTGAAAATCTGCGGGACGTTCTCGGGAGCGTCCGTCTGATAGTAACGGCCGCCGCCCGCGGAGGCCATTTGTTCCAGCAGCGCTCCCGCGGCGGAACTGCCCATGGCCACGGTGGAAACGGTCATGCCGAGATCCGCCATCTCGCGCGAGAGTTCGACGAGGTTGGACGGCTCGGTCTGGCCGTCGGTCATGGCGATGACGTGCTTGAGGCGCGCGCTGGCACCACGGAGGATGTCGCGCGCCTGGACCATGGCGGGCTGGAGGTCGGTGCCGCCGCCGGCCTGGAGCGAGTCGATGGAGCCGGCGACGGCGGCGCGGTTCGCGGCGGGCGTGAGGTCGCAGACGAGCTGGGGCTGGTGGTCGAAGCCGATGACGGCGATCTGGTCCTGTCCGCCTAACAACTCGGCGGCGGCGCGCGCGGCCTGGCGGGCGAGCACGATGGGCGAGCCCTCCATGGAGCCGGACTTGTCGATGACGAGCACCATGGCGAGCGAGGGTTTCTCCTTGTCCTTCTCGAAACGGGAAACCAGCGGCAGCACCTCCTCGACGGGCGTGCGGAAGTATCCGCCGAGGCCGAAGGTGTTTTCCGAGCCGAGCATGATGAGGCCGCCGCCGAAGTCGCTGACGTAGCGCTTGAGCCACTCCATCTGGCGCGGGGACATGGCGGTGGCGGGGACGTCGGCGAGGATGATGGCGTCGAAGGAGAGGATGGCCTCGAAGGTATCCGGCAGGCCGCGCACGCCGCGGGTCTCCAGCTCGATGTCCTGCTGGCGCAGCAGGCGCTCGGCGGGGCGCATGAGCGCGGGCTTGTCATGCAGGACGAGCACGCGGGGCTTCCCTCTAACGGGTAGGGTGACGGAGGCGCGGTTGTTGGCGGGGAACCAATCGTCCTGAGGAACAATCTCCGCCTCCCAGACGGTGTCGCCGCCGGTGACCATGCGGATGTCCGCGTGGCAGACGGTTTCGCCACTGGCGGCGAGCGCGACGTTTTGTTCGGAAACGACCACGCCGCGGTGGGTGACGCGGAGTTTGGCGGGCATCTCTTTGTTAGAAACCAGGCGGATGCGGAAGCGCACGACCTCGCCCTCGAAAGCGACGGGCGCTGCGGACTCGATGGCGGCGACGGCGGCCTCGGGACGGTCGAGCGATGGCAGGCGGCGGAAGCGGATGTCGGTTTTCTCCGCCTGAAGGCGCGGGACGATCTCGCCGGCGGCGGTTTCCGAGACTCCGTCGCCCAGCACCACGATGCGGCGGCCCTTGTCTCCGGGCAGCGCGAGGCGGGCGGCGGAAAGAGCGCCTTCGAGGTCGGTGGCGGAGCGGAACTCCGCATCCCCCCTGCCCTGCTCGCAATCGGCGACGAAGCGCTCGGCGTCCTCCGGTTTCACCTCGCGCAGCCCCTTGGCGAAGAGAAAGAGAGAGGTGGTGTCGCCCGAGCGGAGCGATTCGTTCGCCCGCTTGATCTCCGCGAGGGCCTCGCGCATGCCGGCGGGCTCCACGGACTCGGAGACATCCAACAGATAGACGACATGCAGCGAGTCCGCGCGATGGCCGATGAATGGCCGGCACAAGGCCAGCACCAGCAGGACGACGGCGGCGAGCCGGCAGAGGAAGGAGGCGAGTTTCAGCCCGGGCGGGCGGTCCACCAGCGAACGCCGGTAGGCCACGGCCATCAGCGGAATGGCGGCCGGCAGGCAGAACAGCGGTGTGAGGGTGAGGAATTCCATGGTTCAGCCCGCCTTGCGGCGGTGATAGAGAAGGGACTCGGCGATCAGGATGAGGATGGCCAGAATGATAAGCCAGAACGCGGGCGGATGCCCTTGGGCGACGGCCTGGGCGCTCGCGGCGGGCCCCTTGCCATCGAGGCGGGTCTCGGCGGAATCTAACAACGACGCGCCGAAGGGAGCGACGAGTCCGGCGTGTTCGAGCCGGTGGAACCCCCGGCGCTCGACGCGGAGTTCGCCGGTGGTTCGCGTCTCGCGGGTATCGAAGAAAGTTCCGGGCATCGCAAGGCGGGCACCCGTCGGATAGACGGAGGGCAGCGGGTTTCCGCGGTCGGCGAGATGGAGGGCCGCGCCATGGACGATGGCGGGAAACCACGGGGAGAGGAAAAAATCGCCGCGCGAGGGATCGAGGTTCACGACGACGGCGCTGCGGTTCCCGGCCTGGGATTTCCAGACGAGCGGCTGGCCGCTCTCCGAGGTGGCGAGGATGAGGGCTCCCTCGGCGGGCTCGATTTTCCGCGCGCCCTCGAAGCGCAGCGCCTCGAAGTCGAGGTTTCTAACCACCGGATGATCCTTCGCCCTGGATTCCGCGGCCATGACATCCACCTCGCCGCCGATGGATTTCCAGAAGGGCGACTCCCCTTGCGGCGCGAAGATCAGGGAGCGCTCGTCTTCGGGCGCGGCACCCTGGGAAACCGCGAGATCGCCGCCGGATTCGACGCGCGCGAGCAGCCCGCCGGTGCTTGCGAAGGCATCGACGCAGCGGGTGAAGAACCACGCGTCCCTGGCGGCGAGGCGCACGCCGACCGGACGACGCTCCGCCAGACCGAGGAAAACCTGGTTGTCGGTGGCGAGCGCGTCGTTTTCCAGCTTCAGCGTGGCGGTCCAGCGACCGGACGCGGCGTTTTCCACGTCCAGAGTAGCGCTGGCCTCCTCGCCTGGGCGCAGGGTCACGGGAACCAGGCGGGAGAGCCCGCCGCCGTCCTCGCTGCGGAGTTCAAGCTCGCCGTGCATCTCCTTCGGGTGGGTGGAAGCGATGCGATAGAAGAAACGCGCCGTGTTTCCTCCGGATTCCGCCCATGACAGGTCCGCGGCGACGATTCCCGCGTTCGGCGCGTTTGATCCGAGGCGCAGCACCTCGATGCCGGGAGCGAGGCCGTCCCAGCCGCCGTGGCCGTCGGTAAGGAGGATCACGCGATGGCCGGAGCCCGCGCCCGCGGCGAAGGCGTTCAGCGAGCGGATGGCGGGAGTGGTCACGGGTTCGTCCGAGGTCTCGACGCGGGCCAGCGCGTCCAACAGATCCTTCGGCGCGGAGCTGAGATGGCAGAGGAAGCGCAGCTCGCCGGAGGCGGTGGCCAGCGCGGCGCGGCGGGTGCCGTTGAGCGCGCGGACGATCTCGCGGGCGCGGTTTTTGGCGAGCAGGATCACCTCTCTCCCGCCGTTTTTCGCGCGCATCGAGGGAGTGGTATCGATAACTAACAATAGATCGCGCTTATCCTCCTTGTCGAAGCGCGGCCCGGCGGCGGAGATGGAGACGGAGGCGATGACCACGGCTAACAGGATCAGCGATATCAAATCCCGCAGGCGCTGGAAGAGCGAGGAGGCGCGGCGTTCCTCGAAGATCCGGTCCCACAGGAAGAACGCGTTCACCGGCAGGCGGCGCGGGCGGATTTTCAGGAAATAGATGGCCACCAGCGGCACCAGCGCGGCGAGGATCCAGAGGTAGGCGGGCGAGGTGAAGGACATCGTCAGGAGGCGAGACCGCCTTTTTGGAGAATGGTGCGGATGACTTCGTCGAAGGCCTCGTGGGCCATGGTGCGGGTGAATCCGATGCCGCGGCGGGCGCACTCGGTGCGCAGGCGCTCGTTCCAATCCGTCACGGCCCTGGTGTAGGCGTCGGACTCGCGGGCGGTGATGGTGACGCGCTTGCGGGCTCCGGACTCGACGCATTCGAGTTCCACGTCTCCCTTGTGATGGCATTCCAGGTCCTCGGGCGAGAGCACTTGCAGCGCGTGTACGTCGTGCCCGAGACCGGCGAGGCGCTTGAGTCCCTCGTCGAAGCCGTTAGGAAAGAAGAAATCCGATATCACGATGACCAGCCCGCGTTTTCCGCGGCGGGCCTGGAGGGTGCGGACGCAGGTGGAGAAATCCGTGTCTTTTCCGAACCCCGCCGCCGTTTCCAGGGATCGGAGGAAAGGCAGCACGTGGGCGCGGCCGCGCGAGGGATCGAGCAGCGGCCGGAGTTCGTCCGCCATGCCGAAGGCGGCCACGCGGTCCTGGCAGTTCAGCCCGATGTAGCCGAGCGCGGCGGCGAGGCGGCGGGCGATGCCGGTCTTGGTGGCCATCGAGTGGCTGAGGTCTAACAATATATAAACCGTGGCGTCCTCCTCCAGCTCGAAGAGTTTCACCACGAGTTCGTCGAAGCGGGCGTAAACCCGCCAGTCGATGGCGCGGTAGTCGTCTCCATGGCGGTATTCCGCGTAGTCGGCGAAGGTGATGCCGGTACCCTTGCGGGTGCTCTTGCGGTCCGCCTGCATCGAGCCGCCGAGCACGCGCCGGACGAGCAGAAACAGCGTTTCGAGGCGGCGGATGAACGCGGCTCCGGTGAGATCCCCCGGAGCGATGCCGCGGGCGGGTTCGGTGGTTCCGGACATCGGCTAGTAGGCGCTGCGGATGGCGGAACGGATGAGATCGGCGGGTTTCACGCCCTCGGCCTCGCCCTCGAAGGAGAGGATGAGGCGGTGGCAGAGCGCGGGGGCGGCCACGGCATCCACATCCTCACGGGCGACATGGAAACGGCCGTCGAGCAAGGCTCTCACCCGTCCGGCGGCGAGCATGGCCTGCGCCGCGCGCGGGCTGGCGCCGTGGCGGACGTATTTGCGGACTTTCTCGGGCGACTTCTCGTTTTCCGGATGGGTATTGCGCACGATGCGGATGAGGTGGTCCTGCACGTCCCTGGCCACCGGGATCTCGCGCAGTGTGTGGCCCATGCGCAGGATGTCCCGGCCATGGGCGACGGGGTTGATCTCGGGCACGTGGTTGCCGCCGGTGCGGTTGAGGATCTCGGCGAACTCCTCGTGATTCGGCAGTTCCACCTGGAGCTTGAAGAAGAAGCGGTCGAGCTGGGCCTCGGGCAGCGGATAGGTGCCGTCGTTCTCGATCGGGTTCTGCGTGGCGAGCACGAAGAACGGCAGTTCCAGCGGGTGGGAAACTCCGGCGACGGTGACGCGTTTCTCCTGCATCGTCTCTAACAACGCACTCTGGGTCTTGGGCGTGGCGCGGTTGATCTCATCGGCTAACAGGATGTTGCAGAACACCGGCCCGCGCTGGAAGACCAGCTCGCGGCGGCCCTCGCGCTCGGAAAGCACCTGGGTGCCCACCACGTCGCTGGGCAGCAGGTCGGGGGTGAACTGGATGCGGCCGAACTTCAGGTCGAGCGCCTTTGCCAGAGTATTGACCAGCGCGGTCTTGCCGAGGCCGGGCACGCCTTCGAGCAGGACGTGGCCGCCGCAGCAGACGGCGATGAGCACGTTTTCGATGATATCCTGTTGGCCGACGATGAACTTGGCGACCTCATCGCGGATGGTCGTGAAGGTTTCCGCGAAAAGCGCGGCGTCGTTTTCAAAAGCGGCGGGCATGGGAATGGTTAGTTGGATTCGGTGGAGGATTCATCCGTCTCGTGGACGGTTTCAAAGTATTCGCGGACGCCGAGTTTGAGGGACTCGGGGATATCATCGCGGTGGACGAGCGATTCGAGTTGTTGTTTGAACCGGCGCTCCCTGGCGACATTGGCGCGGCCGGCGATGCCGCCGCCGCTATCCGCGGACTCGGTGGTGGAGGAAGATGGTCCTTCGCCGGTCTGGCGGCCCTTGATTTCGGCGAGGTTGCCGTTGTCCTTGAATTCATCGCGCTCCTTGCGGCGCGTCCGGTCGGTGCCCTGGCCGGGCGCGAGTCCGCCGGCGTTCGGGGAGGCGGACCGGGCGAGGCCGAGGGACGACGATTTGCCCTGGGCGAACTGCCGGGCGCCGCCGAGGCCGCGGCGCAGGGAGTCGAGCTTGCCCCTGGCCTTCTGGCGGGCGTCGAGTTTGCCGAAGCGCATGGCGAGTTTGTCCATGTTTTCGTCCATCCTGCCGGCGGCGGCTTCGACCATCTCCATGTCATCGCCTTCCTCCAACTCATTTGCGAGATCCCGCGCACCGGCATCGAGTTCCTCCAGCATTTCGTCCATCGCCTGTTGCTGGTCGCCCGGTTTCGCGTTTTTATCATCTCCGCGTTTCATTTTTCCGAAGTCGCGGCGGCGTGCGCCGTCGGCCATGCGTTTCGCCATGTCGCGTGACTTCGCGGCATTGCGCCGGAGTTTCTCAAGTTGTTCCGGCGTCATTTTTTTGGCGGCTCCCGGTTTCATGTCTTTCATCGCCTCGGCGGCTCTTTCAAACGCCTTGGAATCGAGCTGCCCGCCCATCTTCCTGACATCGGCGACGGAGGATTTCGCGAGTTCCTCGGCGGCGAGCTTGAGCACGGCTTCGTCCTGGCGCGCTTCCAGTCCCTGCATCGCGCTTGCGATCTGTTGTTCAAGGCGGGCGAGTTGTTTTTCGTTTTCACGAACGTCTTTGGAAACGGCGAGTTGCTTCGCCCACTCGCGCAGGACGGCCGGCGTGATCTGCCCGCGTTCCTCCTCGCCCATGGATTTGATGATTTCCTCGATCGCTTCCTCGATCTGGCGGTTCACCTCGGCGCTGCGCGATGCGGCCATTTCCTCGCGGGCGACACGATCCCGGACCGACGCGCTGTGTGGCAGGAGTGAGAGCACCGCAGCCACCACGGCGAGCAAGACGCCCACAGACAAGGTCCGATGCGGACGTTTGACCGGCACGCCTGAGGCGTCGAGCGATGAAACCCGTTCCGCGAGGTCGCGTTCGTTGAGTTCATAGACCTCGCCGCTGCGACCGGTGGACCGGAAGTCCAGCCAGGACAGCAGAGCGTCCTTCAGGCCGAAGACATCATCCGCGAAGGCGGCGGCATCCCTTTCGTTGCGCCGCGATAGAAAGAGCGGCACCGATGCGGCGGCAAGAGCGGAGACGGCCACCACCGCGTATCCGGCGCGCGGGGCGGCGTGGCCGAAGATCCTCCACGAGAGCGCCCACAGCACGGCGGCCGACGCCGCAGTGAGCAAGATCCGCGCGCCAACCCGCCAAGCGGCGTCACGGTTGAGGCGACGCCGGACCGCTTCGAGGAAAAGGCCTATATCGGGACGGTTCATTCGCCTTTCTTCCCGGGTGCCGCCTTTTTCAAGAGGTTTTCAACGGTTTTCCGCTCGCGTTCCTGTAGATGATCCATATCGATGGTTTTCGCCAACTCGATGGCATCCTTGGTGCGGTCCGCCCGGCTGTCGAGATACATCGCGCGGTAGGAGCGGACGAAATCCAACAGCTTCGCGTCACCGCCGGCGGCGGCTTCCGCCTCATCATAGGCCTTGAGCGCGTCATCCTTGTTGTTGGTGCGCCAGCCGATGACGCCGGCTTTTTCGGTTAGAAACTCGGCGCGCCGCGGATGGTCGGCGGGGAGCGAGTCGATCACGGCCACAATGTCGTCCCGGGTGAATGCGCCGGAGTCCATGAGCGATGATATCTCGGTCATGTGGGTGATTTCACGGGCGAGCGTGGCGGGATCACAGAGCATGCGGGTGAGAACCTCGCGGCGCTGGACCTCATGGTCCTTCAGGGTGAACGGGGCCTGTCTCAAACCGCCGAAAACGCCTCTCAACCCGTCATTCTTCCTGGCTGTGACATAGTTTTCCTTCTGGGGATCCGGCAGTTTGTCCAGCCAGCGGTCAAGGCCGGCCCCATCACCCGCCGCGGCCTGGGAGGCGATCGCGATGGCGACGGCCACCGGCCGGAGTTCCGATTCGGAGGGGATAAGCAGATAATCGGACATCTCCAGCGCCTTGGCCGCCAGAGCCCTCCGGCGTTCCTCCGGTTGGGAAGCGATGTGGAGCGTGACAAACGCGGGGTACCAGCGTCCGAACTCCCTTAGCATTTCTCTCGCCATGTATTCCTGATTGGTGCCCGGAACACCAATGATCGACTGGAGTTGATCCAAAACGAGCGAGGCCTCTCCCCTGACTTCGGTCTCGTAGCGCATGGCGCGGCGGATGATGTTCTCGGTGACATAAGAGGCGTCAGCGGCCCGCGGGTCGTAATTGTTATTGCCATCACGCAGGGCGAGCAGGAGGCCGAGTTTTTGTTTCGCGGCGGCTTCGATGTAGGCGTCCGCCAAAGGCCGGGCCACCACCGGTTCGGTGCCGAGCGCGGCGAGGATTTCATCACGGGAGACTTTCGCCTGCGAGGCCTCCGTGGGAAAACGGGAAACGAGGGCCGCGATGCGCTCCCGGCGTTTCACCGACGGTTCCGCATCACCCGTGGCATCCGGCAGCGCCGAGAGCAGGCATTCGATCCTGAATCGCTGGCCCGCCTCGCCGATGGAAGAGAGCCACGCGGAAAGAGACTCCTCCATCTCGCGGCTGAAAGTCATGGCGGGCTCGCCCCGGTTTCTCACGCCATTCAATCTGGCGCGGGAAGCCAGATGGTATTCGCCGGGGCGGGCGATGAGGGATAGTGCCGACTCAGTATGTTTGCCCTGCCACAGCTTGGCGGCCAGATCGAGATCGCCCCGAAAACCATGGGCGGACTGCCTGGTGCGGATGGCAACCTCCCCGGAATCACCGGCGGCGAGTGCGAGTGCGAGCATGACCCGGGCCAGGCGGGACTCGGTCGAATCGCCGGATCCGCCATGGTTTGCCAACGACGGAGGAGCAGCCTTGATCGCCGCGAGGATTTTCGCACATGAGTCTGCGGAGACCCCCTTGAAGCCGGTAATCTTCTCCAGAAGTCCGATCATGTCACCGGACGCCCACGCTGTTTCCGGGCGTATATGTTCCTCCGGCAGTTCGGTCAGGGCGGCGATGCAGGAGGCATCACCGGAAACGAGCCGCGCCCCGGACTCGCGGAGCGCTCCGGCGGCGATGGCAACACGCACCTCCGCGGGAATCGCCGCGTCTCCGATCATTTTCGCGAAAGCGGAACGAAACTCGCGGTTGTCCGCCTCGGAGGGTTTCTCCTGACGCGCAAGGACAATGAGCGCCACCACGTCCGCGAGGGCGGGATCGGATTTCCGGAGATTGCCGCGGGACCAGGCCAAGAGGTCCGCACGGGCGGAAGAGCGAACGATATCAGAATAGCTTGAAAGCCCTTGTAGTGCGAGAATGGCAAGCATCAATGGCTTTGATTCCTTGGTGGCCTCGCGCTTCAGGCTGAGGATGGCCCCGGCCAACGGGCGGATCTCGGTTTTGAGCGTGGCCACCTCCCTGTCGGCGGCAAAGGCGCCTGATCCGGCCTGCAACCAGGCGTCGAACATGCGCCGCTGATAGTAGTTTTGGTTTCCGCCCATGAGTCCCGAAGTGCCGCCGGGTTTGAGTTTCTCAACCCTGAGGATGAAGTCCGCCAGCGAGGCTATGGACAAGCTGCCATCGCCGAACGCTTGGCAGAGCTGGGTATTCGAGTAATGGGTGGGGCCGCCCGGCAGCCCGGTTCCGGAATAACGGCTTTGCGGAGATTCGAGGTGTTCGAGCAGTTTGATCCAGACTTTCGCCGCCATGCCGGCGTCTTCCCTGATCAGGCGGCGCATCATGATGCCGATATCGCCGTTGCTGATGGAATAATATTGGATATCCTCGGGAAATCCGTCCTTAAGATAGGCCTCCGCGGTTTTGATAACTTCCGCATCCCCCTTCCTGCGTGATTCGTCGAGGAGTTTGGCCACCGAAGGTCCGGCGTTCTTCGCGGCATCGGGAAACCAGTTGATAACCAGGCGGGCGAGGCCGTCGCGGGCATGTTGGGGCCACTTTGCGATCACCTTGGCATTCGCATCGAGTTCGGCGACGGCCGCTTTGCCGTTGCCGGTGATCCTCGCTCCGAGCAGGCGCGCCCAGAAGCGCCGTGGACCCTCGGTTTTCAACAGTGCCTCACCGACTTTCCCCCTATTTTCCGAACCCATGTTGTTCACGATGGATCCCATGCTTTCGAACAAGGCCTTGCCGTTCTCACGGGACGGGCAGGCCGGCGCGGGTCCGGGGTCGAAGATGCCCGATGAGAGCCAGTCCTTTACGATGTCATCATCTTTACCCACCCTGCGCCAATTGCCGTCGGAAAGCATCGAGGAGGAATCGTGGTTATCTCCGAAGTTCACGCGATTCTCGGCGATGAACCGGGCCATGGCCACCTGGCTGTCGCGATCATTTCGCATCGATTGGCCGATATTGCGAAAGAGGCTGATGCGCGTGTGGACGGTGCCGACCGAAAAGCTCCGGAATTCCTTGTAGAGCGGCCAGGCCTCCGGCGGACCTAACAGTCGGTTGGCGATGCGTGCCATCACGCGGTTTTTTTCCGAAAGACCGGAGGCCTCGCCGATCGCCAGCGAAAGTCCCTCGGCGTTGCCGCTCGAAAACGCGTAGCTGTTACCCTGCGGATCCAGTGCGAGATCGCAGGAAAGGTCGATCAGGGCGTCGAGAATGTCCGCGCGTTTGCGAAATGATGCGAGCCTGCCGATCCATGAAAGTCCGGCCTGAAGGTCTCCGGGCCTCCCCTTGGCGTTGTCTTTCCAGGCGTTGAATGCGTCCAAGCCCGGGGAACTGACGATTTTCTCGCTTTCTCCGATGATCTTCGCGATCTCGGGACTGATCTCGCCGACACGGGCGATGAACCCGGGAGTGATGGGGTCCGGCGCCCTGCCCTCGGCCGATTTGATCATCAGATAGGAGAGCGGATCGGCCTCGGCTGGAGGCGAACCTCTGCTGCTGGTGCTGGTGCCGCGCCTCCAGACCCAGAGGTTCTGTTGGCGGTTTCCGTGCATCCGGGTGTTTTCGGGACCCTCCCTGAGGCTTGCCGAATTCAGGAAAGCATCGTCCGCGGCCGCTATCAGATCCGCCTCGGCCGTTTCGAGATCCCGCCGGCAGTTCATCATCAGGGTGAATCCCTGTTCGGCTGTCTGCGGATGACGCAGCATCGCCTTGTGCAAACGCCGCGCCACGGCATCCCGGGTGCTTGTGCGCTCCTTGTCAACTTCGTCGGAGCGGTCGTGCTGGCGACCGAGCGGCCTCACTCGAACATTATCCGCGAAGTGATAGTCCGAGAACAGATCCTTTGCAAAGTAATTCACCCAGGTGAGGTTTCGTTCCGCTTCCGGCGACGGCGGCAGGTTTTCGATGAAACAGACGAAGAGTTCCACATTCCCGAGATATTCCTCGAAAGTTTTTCTGCCACCCCGCGAGAGGGATTGGCTGAACCACTGCGAAATGCGGTCCGAGTCGAACTTCGCATCGGCGAGTTTCAGCACGAAGTCCTTTCTCTCGTCGTCCGGAAGCGCCATGAGCAACGCCGCCTTCACCTCGAAGTCGCCGGGCCTTTGACCGGCCAACTCGCGCAGGACCGGCAGCGCGGCCTCATGTTTTCCCAGACGGGAAAGCAGCAGCGCGAATTTCCTGTTGCTGCCGAACCCCGCGCCCTCCGGTGGGGTGGAGAGGCGTATGATCTCGTCCTCAAGCCTGAGGGAGGCAATCGATTCATATAACTGTTCCTCCCCATAACCCGGGTGGCCACCCATCGCCACGCGCGCGCTCATCGTGCGGATATCCCGAAGGAGCTGCCGGGCGGCGGCCTCGCGTTTGCCCTGGCCGATCAGGGCGTTGACATTCTGCCGGCCTCCCGGCTGGCGAATGCCGCCCATCAGGCGCCCCATGGAATAGGGCGAACGCGCCGGGGCGGCGGCGGTGTAGCGCTTGCTCTCCTCCTCAAGGCCGAGCTTGGCGAGACCATCGGCAAGCGAGCGCCTCGTGCTTTCGTCCATCGCCATGGATTTGCGCAGGCGGAGAGCGGCGCGGCGGGCCGGTTCCAAATCGGCCTTGGCATCGCCCTTGGCGACCAGCGCCAGTCCGGACCGATAGATGTGGTTGTCAATCGTGATTCGGCGAGGTCCCGCAGGCGCGCGGTCACCGGCTTTCACCAGCAGTTCATAGGTTTTCACCGGATCCTTGCCCACGCTGGATTTATAGGCGGCCGCCACGAGCAGGGACTCGGCATCGCCGGCGCGGGCTTCAACAAGGGATTCGATTTCCTTGGGCGCGAGGTCCGCGTTTTCCGAAACGTGGGCGAAAAGCACGCGGAGAAACGGGTCTTCGAGTTTCGGAACGATGTTCGCGAGTTTCGCCACATCGATTGGTTTCAAATCGGCCCGCGCCATGCCGGGTATTGTGACTTCCTTTTCGCCGAGGAGCTTCAGGAGTTTCTTCTGGCTCCCGGTGAGGGACCGGCCGCGGCCTCCGCCGCGAACACCGAACTCGGAGAGGAACATGTGGTTGACGGACGATGTGAGCACATCCGGAAACGCCAGATTCCCATCGCCTCCGGAATAATATCTTCCGAATGATGCCGATTGCCGCGCCTGTCCCGCCTTCACTGCGGGGCTGTTTCTCATTTGATAACTCTGGTTGAGCAGGCCGGCCGCGTCATCGAAGCGCCCGGCGCGCATCCATGCGATGGCCAGCGAATCGGCGATCCATGTGTTTCCGGACTTGTCCGAAGCGGCTTTCATGCCCGCAAGAAGCAGCTTCGAGGCGCTTTCCTTGATGTCTTCCGGGACGAGTTTGTCATCGGCGCCGACAATCATCTGCAAGTATCCCAACTGGCCCGCGCGCTTGTCCCCGGGAAGCTTGGAAACGAGATCCAGCAAGAGGCGCGCGCCATCCCCGTCAAGGCCGTCCCCGCCATCGAAACCGATGCGCCCGAGCAGGCGCAGGGCGAGTTCCGGATCGCTCTCCGCGAAACGTCCGGCAGCCTCGCGAAGGATTTTCCGTTCCACGCCGCCACCGGTGTTCGGGCCGTAGATATAATTCGCCGACTCCAGATGCCAGCGGAAAAGGCGCGGGTCGGCATCGTCCCGGGACATCCGCGCCGCCAGCTCGTCCGGTGCGATGCCGTGGACGGACTTGAAGAACGCGAGGTCCGGGAAATCCGTGGCGGTGATCGACTCCATGCGTTTGTCGCGGGAATCCGCATCGAGTGATGCGATATCAAGCGCCTGGCAAAGAGCCATCCACCGGGCTTCGGCGGGAGTTCCCGGCAGTGGCAGCGGACTTTGGCCCGAACCATGGTAGTGATGATTGTTCCGTCGTCTTGTGGTCAGGTTCCTGAAATGGGAAAACTGTTGGAATGGGGTCAATTCCACGGGGTTTCCATACATCCAGCCCATTTGGTTCCTCTGCAGCAGAGGGACCGCTCCGGCGAGATCACCGCCGGCTTCCAATAATGCGATGAACCGCGAGAGCGACTCGTCGATGGCGCCGGTTTCCCTCAATGCCAGCGCATGGAGATATGCGAGACGCCAGTCCGCCGGATGGCGACCGGTTTCGGCTGTCAGAACCCGCAGCGCGGTCTCATGATCGGCCGCGATCATCATCGGCTCGACAATCCGCTCGACATCGCGGGGATCGGATTTCCCGGTGTTTGAGAGCAGCTCCGCCAGTCCCCGCTCGGAATCGCCGTTTCGAATCCAGAAGGCGGACAGGCGGCGGCGGTTTTCCGGCGTGTTGCGCACGCGGATGGCGGATTTCAACAACGCCTCGGCTTTTTCCGCAGAGCCGGAATCCTCCTCAAGATCGGCGAGGCGGTGCAGGAGCGAGGCATCATCCGGCTTGCGCCGCGAGGCCTCGGCGACTGTTTCCAGCTCATCCTCCGGCCGCTGCCAAACCCGGTAGGCCTCCGCCAGCGCGAGCAAGGGAGCGACCGACTGGGGATTGTCACGGGCACGCCGCTTGAAGTCGTTGATCAATTCCTCCTCCTGGCCTTCCCTCGAAACGAGTTCCGCAAGTTGGCCCGCCCATTTCACTTTTGAAACCGGGGATTCCGCCTCCTCATAGAGCGCGTTGTAAACCTGTCGTGCCTCGGCATTGAGTCCGGCCTCGCCGAGGGTGGCGGCGAGTCTGGAACGCATTTCCTCGTCCGGGCCGAACTTTGCAAGCGCCCTTCGCAACTCGGCGACGGCCTCTTCGGGTTTGCCATTGTCCCTGAGGAGTTCGGCGCGCTTGGTCCACACCATTTTGTCGCCGGGAGCAATACGCTTCCAGTTTTCGGTTTCCGCGAGCGCCGCATCCGGATCGCCCCGCCGCTCTTGGAGGCTCACAAGTCGTTTCACCTGCTCGGTCTTCAGTCCGCCGGGTAGGGCGAGCCACTCCCTGGTGGCGTTGACGGCGGCGTCCAGATCGCCGCGCAATTCGAAGAGCCGCACGCGCTGGGCCGCCGCCAGCAAAGGATCACCTCCTTCCATCGCCTTTTTCAGCACCCGTTCCGCCTCGATGCTGTCACCCTGGGACTCGTGGAGTTCCGCCAATAGGCATAACTCCTGAATCGACGGCTCGGCTACGGAGGCAAGCTTGTCGATCCATTCCCGAGGTTCCTCCGCCCGTGAAACGAGTGCCGCCGCCTGGCGCAGGGCGGCATCGAGATCACCGGCGGTTTTCGCGAGCTTCGCCCATTCGATGGCCTGCGGGATGGCGTCGGCCGCCTTGTCCGAAAACTGCGCCGCCTGGCAAACGGCGGCGAGCCAGAGCGGATCATCGCGGAAATCGGCGGCGCGCGAGGCGAGGATATCATATGACTCCGCCGCACGGCCATTTGCGGCGAGAGACCTGACAACCCGCAGCAAGCCCTCGCGGTCGGCGGTTTTCGCCACCTCGCGCCAGAGATCGACGGCCTCATCCGGCTTGCCGTGATTGGCCAGCCAGACCGCCAGCGCGTCCCCGGCCTCGCCTGCCACACCGTGGGCCTTCGCCGCCTCGCGCAGGGTTTTCTCCGCCTCATCCGGACTGCCATACCGCTCTAACAGAAGCGCGGCGGAAACCCGGCCCGCCTCGTCCTGCGGAGCAAGTTCCACCGCGCGGCCGAGCGCGGTTTTCAAGCCATCGGCATCGCCTTGCGATTTGCGGATGGCGGCGAGTTTCTCCCACAACGCGGCGTCATTTTCCCCAGTCGCCAGCAAGGCGGAAATCTCATCCGCCGCATCCTTGAGACGGCCGGCGCTTTCCAACAGCGCGATGAACTCATCACGAGCGGCGCGGTCTCCCGGCATGACTTTCAAAACCTCGCGGAACAAGGCAACGCCCCCGTCACCCTCGCCGGTGGCGATCAGACTGCGGGCCGCCTCCTTTTTCACCGCCACCCGCCGCGGCCAGGCATCGCGCAGTCTTTCATGAAACTCACGCAGGCCTCCCGGATCGTCCTCACGGGAAAACAAGGCGTTCACCCGCGCGAGCACCTCGCGTTCAAGCCATGAATTGTCCGCCGAGACCCCGAACACCGCGGTGTATTCCTCCACCGCCTCCTGTCTCTTGCCGGCTTGCGCAAGGATTTCCGCCACACGCATGCGGCGCAGCGCCTTGCGATAGGGGTCCCCGGTGCGCGCCGCCAGGTCCCTTGCCGCCGCCACCGCCTCGTCTAACATGCCCTCGCCGATTTCGAGATCGATCAAATCCTCGCGCAGTCCCTCGTCGTCCGGGTTTGCGGCGATCACCTCCTGCCAGGCCTTGACCGCATCCGCCGGCCGGCCCGCCCGGGCAAGAAACTTTCCACGCAGCGTGCCTGCCTCAAGCGCGAGGTCCGGTGATTTCGCAGCCGCTTCGAGGTCCGCGAGCGCGTCCTCGAATCTCGATGCCGCCCCAAGCGCCTTGGCGCGGGCCAGCCTCGTGCCGCCATCATCCGGAGCCTTGCGCGCCGCCTCGTCCAGCGCGGCGATGGCACCGGCTTCGTCACCCGTGAAGCTGCGGAAAACCGCCAGCACCCGCCAGTCCATCGCGTCGCCCCGGGCGGCTCCGGTTTCGAGTCGTTCCCTGAGACCGGCCATTTCTCCGGATTCCAGCCATGCGTCCACCAAACGGCCGAACAACACGGCGTTTTCCGGGCGTTTCTTCAGCAATCCCAGATATTGCCCGACCTTGCCCGGCTCCTCGGCGGTCGCGTGGATGGCGGCGACACATGTCAGACCGATCAGTGCATGCCCGCTTCTCATGGTCGCAGGCTAGGCAAACCGGCGGGTGTGACAATCGGAATCGCCGCCCGGATTTCCAATTCACGGAAAATTCACAGACAAACCCGCTGGAACAGCACGTCGAGCGGGAGCTGCATGCCGATATAGAAGTCCCCGAACTCGCCATAACGCGCCGACACCTCATCAAAGCGCATTTCATATACAATCGCCTTGATATCAATGGTGTCCTTGGCAAGCAGGGTGACGCCCCATTCGTATTCGTCCAGGCCGGTGGAGCCGGTGATGAGTTGCAGGATGCGGCCGGAGTAGGTCCTGCCGGTGCGCGCGTGACCGCCCATCAGCTTGCGGCGGGTTTCGAAATCGAGCGAATACCAGTTATCCTCCCCGTTGCGGCGTTTCGACATCGGGTAGAAACAAATCACCGGCCAGTCCGGCAGCGCCGGATAGAGGCGGTGTTTCAGGTAGTGGGCCATCCGCCCGTCGAATTCCGCCATCGCCTTTTCATACTCCTCCGAACCTTCCGCAAGGCCCTTTTCCCCGACCAGCGTCTCCGCCGCATACTGCTCGCGTGTGGTGGTGTATTCCGAGCCCTCGGTCATCGAGAGATAGGAATACGCGGGATTCAGGATCTCCGGCCCGAGCGAAAGCGCGAGCTGCTTCTCGAAGGCGTTCGCCACCTGCAGGTCGGGGGTCAGCAGCATGAAACCCAGATCCGCCTTGGGCGTGGCGACGGCGAATGTCAGCAAATGCGTGTCCGGCGTGGCGCGGATCTCCTGCACCAGTTCGGTCAGCCGCGTCTTGGCCTGGCGTTTCTCGTCATCTCCGAGGAGCGACCACTGGGCGTGGTCCACATGATGGAAGAGGTGCATCACATGCCAGCCTTCGCGCGGCACAAGCGGTTTGATTTCGGCGGCGGGCATCGGTTTGTCAGCGCTGGTCGGTGGATACATTCATCTCAAATACCTTCTTGAAGTCGCGTCCGGCGGCGTCCTCGGCCGCGGCCTCGTAAACCTCGATGGTCCACGGTTTGCTGTCGCCGGTACGATACGCGGCGTACATCCCCGCATCGTCGAAGCCCGCGGTGGCGGGAACGGACAGGCGCGCGCCGGGACGCACGGAGCGGGTCACAGCGTCACCCACCACCAGCCGGTCCGCGTTGCGGAAGAGCACGCGAATCGCGCCGGAACCGGACTCGATGTCGATATCGAGCACCGGCAGCAGCCTGGTGCCGCGGCGGAAAGTGTCCGGATTCGCTCCATCGGTGATCGGCGCGCGCCAGTAGCTCGTGGCGGACTTCACGGAAACCATGGCCCCCTTGATCGGAAAATCGGTTTCACTCGCACGGACCGTCTCGCGCGGCAGCCGGCTGACCGAAAACACATACGCCGTCACCGCCACCACCAGCAGCAACACCACGAGGGCGATCAACCCCGCCCGCTCCAGGCTGGACAAACCGAGACGCGGCCTGAGCGATACCGGCTGCGCACCGGGTGCGGCCACCGGAGAAAATTCATCGTCCTCCACCGGCGCCGGGGCACTCTCAGCGGTTTCCCCCGCGGACGGCTCGGCGGTTTCCTCCGGATCTTCGACAGCCGGAGCCGACTCCGGTTCCGGGACGGTCACGGGGGCCTCCCCAACCGGAGAAACCTCGGGCAAGTCCCCGATTTCCGGAGCGGAAGGGACATCCTCCCAGTCGTCGAGTTCATCGAAATCCCCATCCGGAGCGCCCCTGCTTCCTTCGCCCTGGTCACGCTCGCTCTGACGAACCTTGCCGACGTTGAGACGGATCCTGTCCTTCCCCGGTGCGGGCAAGCGGCCGCCTCCCTCCTCCGTTTCCCCGTCGCCGGTCTTCCGTTTCTCCCTCGGAGCGGGAAGCTCGCGCGATCCGCGGATCACGTCCGGACGCGTCGGCGCCGGGTCGTCGGGCATCACCAGATCGTCATCCAGATCCCACAAATCCGTCTCGGTCGTGTCCTTGGACAGATCGCCCAGAGCCGGCCGGTGCCGCGGCGGCAATTGCTGCCCATCGGAGGATGAGGGTGGG
Organism: uncultured Luteolibacter sp.; assembly: GCA_964554865.1. GTDB lineage: Bacteria > Verrucomicrobiota > Verrucomicrobiia > Verrucomicrobiales > Akkermansiaceae > Luteolibacter. The sequence continues at coordinate 20,324 of CAZKQK010000074.1, forward strand.
ACGGGTGTCATGACGGGTGCTCCACCGGCATTTTAGGGGGAGGACCGGGAATTGACCAGAGCGAATCCCGATTGGCAAGTTCCCGAAAAATCGGATTGCATCCGCCGCCCGCCGGAGGCATCCATGGGCCACACCCACCCGTATCCGTCCTATGGCTGACCGCGAAGAAAAGAATTCCGAAAACATTGCTGGCAAATTCTACGTCGACAGCCAGTGCATCGACTGCGACCTCTGCCGCGAAACGGCTCCCAACAATTTCACCCGCGCCGAGGACGAGGGATACTCCTACGTTTTCAAGCAGCCGGAAAACGACGAGGAGATCGCCCAGTGCCGCGAGGCCATGGAAGGCTGCCCGGTCGAAGCCATCGGCGACGACGGCGACGAGTGATCCCTTTACGCTCATGAAACGAAAGCCGGCCAACGGCGGAATCCGCGATGCGGTTCTGCGCGAATGGCGCGGCTGCGACGAGGCCATCGACCTCGCCGGAAACATCAGCAAGGCCGAGCGTTTCGTTTCCGCCATCCTCCGCGCCACCGGTGCCGGGGAAGGTCTCCACGAGGATCAGGTGAAATCCGCCTGGAAGGAACTCGCCGGTGACTTCATCTTCCGCCACACCGAACCCGTATCGGTCAAAAACGGCCATCTCGTCCTGCGCGTCACCCAGCCCGCCATGCGTTTCCATCTCGAGCAGATGAAACCCATGCTCCTGCGGCGGATCCGCGAGCAACTCGGCGAGGACCGCATCCAATCGGTGAAATTCACCCTCGGCTGAACGCCAAATCCGGCCGCCCCCCGATTTTCGGCTTCCAAGCCCACCCCAGAATCCGGAATCTGGGCCCCGGCATGTTCCGCAATCTCATCTTCGATTGGTCCGGCACCCTGGTGGACGACCTCGGGCCGGTGATCGAGGCCACCAATGCCGTGCTCGGCAAATACGACCTCCCGCCGCTCGACCGCGAGGCCTTTCGCCGCCGTTTCCGCCTGCCCTATCACGAGTTTTATTCCGAAGTGCTCCCCCACGTCGCGCTGGAGGAACTCGAAGCCCATTTCCGCCCCGCCTTCGACGCCGCCGTCACGCCCGTCACCATCCTGCCCCACGCCCGCGAGAAACTCGAATGGTGCGCCGCCCTCGGCATCCGCACCTTCGTCCTCACTTCCATGGACACCGCCGCCTTCGAGCGCCAGATGGACGGTCTCGGCCTGCGCGGACTCTTCGAGGCCACCTACTCCGGCGTGCTGGACAAGCGCGAACTCATCCACCGCATTCTCGAAAACCACCGCCTCGATCCCGTGGAGACCGCCTTCGTCGGAGACATGACCCACGACGTGGAAACCGCCCGCCACGGCGGCGTTTCATCGATCGCCGTTCTAACAGGCTACAATCACCCCGAAGTCCTCGCCGCCGTCCGTCCGGACATCACCGTGCCGGACCTCGGCGTGCTGCGTTCGATCTTCGAGCGCCCCAACCGCAAGCGCCGCCCCGTCGCCACCGTCGGCGCGCTCATCCACAACGCTGCCGGTGAAGTCCTCATGATCCGCACCCACAAATGGAGCGGAAAATGGGGCATCCCCGGCGGAAAAATCCGCGTCGGCGAATCCTCCGAAGACGCCCTCCGCCGCGAGATCCGCGAGGAAACCGCCCTCGATATCGCGGACATCCGCCTCGTCATCGTCCAGGATTGCATCGATTCCCCCGAGTTCATGCGCCAGGAGCATTTCATCCTCCTCAACTACACCGCCCGCTCCCTCCGCGGCGAAGTCACCCTCAACGACGAAGCCGAGGAATTCCGCTGGCTGCCACCCGCCGCCGCGCTCGCGCTCGACCTCAACCATCCCACCCGCGTCCTGCTCGTCGAAGCCATGGAGCGCGGCCTCATCCCCCATGCAAACGCCTGACACCATCGAGATACGCCGCCTTCGCGTCGCCACCCATATCGGCGTGCCCGATGACGAGCGCGCCGCGGCGCAAACGCTGCTTCTCACCGTCCGCATGGTGCCCGCCCGGGAATTCCACGGCCTGCACGACGACATCCGGAACACCATCGACTATCACGCCGTCGCCCTGGAAATCCAGGCCCTCGCCGCCGCCCGCCCGCGCAGGCTCATCGAAACCCTCGCCATCGATACCGCCGACCACCTCCTCACCAATCACCCGCTCGCATCCGTTTCCGTCACCATCGGGAAACACATCCTGCCGGATACCGAATGCGTCGCCGTTCACATCGAACGCCGGAGATGAAACCCCGCTCCAGTTTTTGATAACTTCGCCTCCCGGAACTTGATCATCCGCCATGAACGAGATCCACATCCGCCCGCTTGGCCCCGCTGACCTCGATGCCGCCGCACTCCTGCTCGGCACGATGAATGCCGGGACACCCGTTCCGCTTCTCCGCGTGCGCCTTCAGGCCGTTCTCACCGACCATCCGCACTATCAACTCGCCGGCGCCTTCGCCGGTGACCGGCTGACAGGCGTCTGCGGCGCGTGGACCGCTACCAGGATATGGTGCGGACGCTATCTGGAAATCGACAACCTCGTCGTCGATCCCGAACTCCGCTCCTCGGGCATCGGAGGAAAGCTCATCGGCCACTTCGAGCAAATCGCACGGGAAAACGACTGCAAGATCCTCGTGCTCGACAGTTATACCTCCAACCACGCCTCGCACCGCCTCTACCACCGCCTCGGTTTCGAGATCTGGGGCTTCCACTTCATCAAGCCCATCGGCGACCGGGCGGGCGGGGACCACGCATGAGGATCGCCATCGTCCACTACCATCTCGGCCCGGGCGGCGTGGCGGAAGTCATCCGCGCGTCCATACCCAAGCCATCTTCCCGGGCGGGAAATGATCCGCTGCGGCATGTCATCCTCACCGGCGTGGCTCCGCCCGATGCCGGAAACCTCCCGCTGCGCGCGGTTGAAGGACTGGGATATGGAAATGATAACAGTCCCGCCGCCGCCGAAGCGCTGCTGGACCGCATGCGCCGCGCGGCCGGGGAATCACTCGGCGCGGAACCGGACATCTGGCATTTCCACAACCACTCGCTCGGCAAAAACCCCGCGCTCACCCGCGCAGCCGCCATCCTCGCCGCCAGGGGAGCCCGCGTCATCCTCCACATCCACGACCTCGCCGAAGACGGCAGACCCGCGCTCCATCGGACACTCCGCCCCGTCGCCGAACGTTTCCCCGTCACTCCGCGAGTCCGCTACCTCTTCATCAACCCGCGGGATCATGATATCTTCCTCCGCGCCGGACTGCCTGCGGCAAACGCGCTCGTTCTGACAAACCCGATCGCCGCCACCGCCCGGCCGGACTCCCCCGCCCCGTCGCGAGCACCGCTCTTCCTCGCCCCCATCCGCGGCCTCCGCCGCAAAAACCTCGGCGAACTTGTCCTGCTTTCGGTTCTCTCCCCGGTCAGTGCCCGTTTCGCCGTCACCCTCGCGCCTGACAACCCCGCCGACCTTCCGGTCCACGACCGCTGGAAACGCTTCGCCCGCGAATACGCCCGCCGCATCGAATTCGAAGTCACCGGCCGCATCGCCCCCGCCGAGGGCCGGCCCGCCTCCTTCGAATCCTGGCTCAGCCACGCCACCCACATCGCCGGCACCTCCGTCGCCGAAGGATTCGGCCTGCCATTCCTCGAGGCCGCCGCCTGGCGCAAGCCCTTCGTCGGCCGCAGGCTCGCGCACCTCGGGCACGACCTCCCCCGCGCCCGGCTCTACGACCGCCTGCTCGTGCCCTCCGATTGGATCGCCCGCCCGCTTCTAACAGACCAGTTGCGCCTCGCGCTGGAACGCAACCACCGCGCCTGGCTCAAGCCGCTGCCGCAATCCCACATCGACGCCACCCTCGACCACCTCTGGGGCGGCGCTTGGCTGGACTTCGGAAACCTCCCCGAAACCATCCAGCAGGCCGTGATCGAACGCTGCGCCGATGCCACGGAACGCCGCGCTCCCATGATCGAGTCCGACGGAAAACGCGAACCCGCCGCCGGTTGGCTCGCCCGGGTCGCCGCGGAGCCGGCGGATAATCACGAATTCCAACTGCCCGAATCCTGCCGGCCCGATCACTACCGGAACCGGCTGCTTTCCATCTATCGTGATCTAACGGAAAAACCCGCCGCCGAGGCGCGCTTCATCTCCCCCGGGGACATTCTCGCACCGTTCCTGCGCCCCGAGGCCTTCCATTTCCTTCTATCAGCCCCGCGGCCGCAGCGCCCGCGGCCCGATCGCTTCCGCGCCATCATCTTCGATGTCTACGGCACGCTGCTTGTCGCGCCGCCGGGAGCCGTGCACGCGGACCCTTCGGTTGATCCCGCGCTCCGCCGGATCATCGGCCGCTTCGGCCACACGCCGCCCGACTCTCCCACCACCGCCCTCGCCGAAGCCGTCGCGCGCCACCATCAGTCGGCGGACACGCCGCACCCGGAAGCGGACCTGCGCGGGCTGTGGCGGATTTTGTTAGACCTTCCATCCGGCCACGACACCACCGCCCTCGTCATCGCCACCGAGGACGCGCGCCTTCCCACGCGCCCCATGCCCGGCGCGGCGGAAGTCATCCGCCGCCTCGCCGCCGCGGGCGTGCCGCTCGGCCTGCTCTCGAACGCCCAGTGCGGCACGCTCCGCTCCCTCGGCGACATCGCCGGCCTCATCGATCCGGACCTCGCCATCCTCTCCTATCGATTCGGCGTCGCCAAACCCTCGCCCGTCCTGTTTTCCGCTCTAACAGAACGACTCGCGCGACTCGGCATCGCGCCCGGGGACTGCCTCCTCATCGGCAACGATCCGCTTCAGGACATCGCCCCCGCCGCCGCCGCAGGATTCCAAACCGCCCTCTTCACCGGCCATCCGGACTCGCTGCGTCCCGGCGTGGCAGACCCGGACTTCATCCTCCGCGACTGGCCTTCCCTGTGGCCGCTCGCATCGGCGGAAATGCGCAACGATTGAAAAGCCACGCGGAGCATAACGCTCGACAAACGGTTAGATCCCCCCTACACGGTTTTCGGCGCTCCCAGTGATTCCGGGGGGGGTTACGGGTCATAAGCGTTAACCTAAAAACTGGAGGCGATAGCGTTCATCCTCACACTTTGCAG
>CAZKQK010000075.1:0-25238 GCA_964554865.1 uncultured Luteolibacter sp.
GTCAACGCCCAGCTCGTCGAGCAGGGCGGCAAGCCGATGGAGGCCGAACCGGTGCTGCTCGGCATCACCAAGGCGTCCCTTGAAACCGATTCGTTCATCTCCGCCGCCTCCTTCCAGGACACCACCCGCGTCCTCACCGAGGCCGCCACCCTCGGCAAGGTGGACTACCTCAGCGGCTTCAAGGAAAACGTCATTATGGGTCACCTCATCCCGGCCGGCACCGGTTTTCCGTGCCACCGCGATTCCGAGTTCGAGTTCACCGTCGAGGAACCTGAACCGGTGCTCCCCGTTCGGGAAAGCATTGACGACGAGGACGATGCCGCCACGGCCTGATCGGCCGCCTGGGGATATCCCGCATTCAAACAGGGAAAAGGGAGCGCGCGGGCGCTTCCTTTTTCATTTTGACTCATGAAACTCCGTATCAGGGTGACACCCAACGCAAGGAGATCCGAAATCATCGGCTGGGAAGATGATCCGGTTTGCGGCCGTGTGCTCCGCGTGCGCGTCGCCGCTCCTCCGCTCGATGGCAAGGCCAATGCCGAACTCCGCCGCTTCCTCGCGCGCGCACTGCGGATATCACAATCCGGGATAACCCTCGATAAAGGCGACTCGTCGCGTATCAAAACCTTCCTGATTCCCGATGGCGTCCGTCTGCCGGATTGATCGACTCACGGCAGCTTCCATTTCTCCCGGTAAGCCCGATACTCCGCCTTGGGAAGCAAGACATAAACCGGCCGCTTCGTGGGATCGATCTTCGCGATCAATTCCCTCAGTTTCGCCTCGTCCATCGTCGTGCAGCCGGCACTGGGCTTGGAGCCCCCCGCCCGCCAGATGTGGAAGAAGATCGATGACCCGCCGCCAGGCACCGCCTTGGGCGGAGCGTTGTGGCCGATGAACAATTTCAGCGCGTGCGCGGGATCGGTCTGTTTCATCTGCTGCTTCTTTTCCCACGGTGTCGATGGCGCCCGGTCAATGATGACATTGCGGTTGTAGTTCGGAGACGCCGGATCCTCCACCCACAGGTCTCCGGGAGTGACCTGGCGGTAAAACAGCTTCGGGTGCCTGCGGATGGATTTCTGGTAACCCCACACACCACCCAATGGGAAAACCCCGGCCGGAGCGCGCCAGTCACCCTCCTTCTTCAGCATCGCCCCGGCAGGGTTTGGATGCAGCCCGCGTCCCCAGGCAAGCCCGTCCCGCCCAAGCCGTGCGGGCCATTCCCCACCGTCGCGCACCCACTTGCCGCCCGTCTTCCGGTAAAATGAAAGCGTGGCCCCGGAACTGTCCCAGGAATCGGCAATTCCGACGATGCATTGTCCCGAGTCTTCGGGCAGCGTGAACGCAAGGCACGGGAAAACGGCGGAAACGGCCAGAGCGAGGGCGATGAGCGAAGACTTGAACATGGTGCTTGCCTTGCAGTTTTCTCCGGGAACGCCATTCGTCAAGGACCGGAGGAGGACCCCATCCCGCATCGCACGGACGGGGTCGGATTTTTCCGCAGGATGCCTTGACCTGCCGCAGGGCGGGGAAATAGCGTCCCGGCGGTCCGCGACGCATCCCTTCCCACTCATGAACATCCACGAATACCAGGCAAAGGAACTCTTCGACCGCTTCGGCGTCCCCAGCCCCAAGGGCAAGGCCGCATCCACTCCCAAGGAAGCCTATGATGCCGCCAAATGGCTCGCCGTGAACCACCTCGTCGTCAAGGCCCAGGTCCACGCCGGCGGCCGCGGCAAGGGTGTGTTCAAGAACGGCTTCAAGGGCGGTGTCCATCTGGTCGAATCCCCCGAAGCCGCGCGCGAAGTCGCCGGCAGCATGCTTGGCGAAACCCTCGTCACCAAACAAACCGGTGACGCCGGCCGCTTGGTCCGCAAGGTGATGGTCGCCGAATCCGTTACCATCTCCAAGGAGCTTTATCTGGCCATCCTCATGGACCGCGAGTCGGGCCGGCCGGTCATCATCGCCTCCACCGAGGGTGGCATGGACATTGAGGAAGTCGCCGAAAGCCAACCTGATAAAATCCTGCGCGAGTTCGTCAATCCCCTCGCCGGGCTGCAGGCCTATCAAGTCCGCAAGATCTGCCACAATCTCGGACTAACAACCCACGCCCGCCAATACGGCCGCCTGCTCCACTCGCTCTACAAGCTCTTCATCGACTGCGATTGCTCGATGGTCGAGATCAACCCGGTGGTCATCACCACCGACGATCACGTTTACGCGCTCGATGCGAAATTCAACTTCGATGACAACGCGCTCTACCGCCATCCCGAGATCCAGGCGATGCGCGACAAGGACGAGGAAGACCCCCGCGAGGTGGCCGCCGCCGAATACGATCTCAACTACATCGGTCTGGACGGCAACATCGCTTGCCTCGTCAACGGCGCCGGCCTCGCCATGGCCACCATGGACATCATCAAGCACCACGGCGGTGATCCCGCGAACTTCCTCGATGTCGGCGGTGGAGCCTCCAAGGAGCAGGTGGCCGCAGCCTTCACGATCATCCTCGGAGATCCGAACGTGAAGGGCATCTTCATCAACATCTTCGGCGGCATCATGGATTGCAACATCGTCGCCGAAGGCGTCGTCGCCGCCGCCCGCGAGACCGGACTTTCTCTGCCGCTCGTCGTCCGCCTCGAAGGCAACAATGTCGAGGCCGGCAAGGCCACCCTCGCCGCCTCCGGCCTCAACATCGTCTCCGCGGACGGCATGGACGACGGCGCGAAGAAAATCGTCGCCGCCGTCGCCTGATCCCGCCCACCGATCGCCATGACGCTGCGGCAATTCCACGACTGGCAAACCATGGGGGGGGGCTCGGATGTCTCCACCTTGGTCCGGTCGCTTGAGGAATTGCAAATCCCCTGGCGCATGATCGGGGGCCTGGCGGCCGGTCATTGGGCGCATGAACCCATGGCCACCGCCGATGTGGATCCGGTGATCGCCGCAGGGGGAATTGAAGATGCCGTCACATCCCTCAAGGCCGCGGGATTTTCCGAAGAACGGTTTGATCGGTCCATCGGCATGAAGGGGCAATCCAGGGTTTCCATCCGGATCAGCACGGAGGATCTTTATGGGGAGCTTCCATCCCGCTCGGCACCTGCGGTCGTCCACGGCATCCTGATGCGGGTGGCCGGCCTGGGGAATGCCTTGAAGGGAAAGATCGCCGCGTATTCCGATCCCGCACGCCGCCCCGGCAAGCGCCAGAAGGATCTAACCGATCTCTCCCGTCTCATCGAAGCCCATCCGCAACCCGCATCCCCGCTTCCGCAATCGATCATCGACCGCCTTGAACACTGATCACCGATAACTGATAACCTTCCACTCATTTCCCCATGTCCATTCTCATCGACGAAAACACCAAGGTCCTCGTTCAGGGCATCACCGGCGGCTTCGGAGCCCGTCACGCGAAACTCTCGCTCGAATACGGCACCAAGGTGGTCGCCGGCGTCACCCCCACCAAGGGCGGGCAGGTGTTCGAAAACACCGTGCCGATCTTCGATACGGTGGGCGAGGCCGTGAAGGAAACCGGTGCCACCGCATCCGCCATCTTCGTTCCGCCTGCATTTGCCGCGGACGCCATCCTTGAGGCGGCGGACGCCGGGGTGGAACTCATCGTTTGCATCACCGAGGGCATCCCGGTCATGGACATGATGCGCGTGAAGGCCACTCTCGCCGGGTCCAGCTCCCGCCTCGTGGGCCCGAACTGCCCCGGCCTGGTCACCCCCGGCCACGGCGAGAAAAGCCATGGCGGCTGCCGCATCGGCATCGCCCCGGGATATATCCACAAGCGCGGCAACGTTGGCGTGGTGTCCCGCTCGGGAACCCTCACCTACGAGGCCGTCTGGCAGCTCACCCAGCTCGGCTACGGCCAGAGCACCTGCGTCGGCATCGGCGGCGATCCGATCAACGGCACCTCCCACCTCGATGTCCTGCGCATGTTCAATGACGATCCGGAAACCGAGGCCATCATCATGATCGGCGAGATCGGCGGCACCGCGGAAGTCGAGGCCGCCCGCTGGGCCAAGGACAACTGCGGCAAACCCATCGCCGGATTCATCGCCGGAGCCACCGCGCCTCCGGGACGCCGCATGGGGCACGCCGGTGCCATCGTCGGCGGTGAGGAGGACACCGCCCGGGCCAAGAAGAAAATCCTCGCGGAATGCGGCATCGCCGTGGCCGAGACACCAAGCGTCATGGCCGGAACCCTGCTCGAAAAGTGGGGCAGGTGATCATCCCGGACCTATCTAACAGCCCGCTCGTGTTTTCCGGTAACGGCAGGGACCGACCTCCGGGCGGTTCGTCCCGACGGGATGGCGGCCCTTTGGCTGCGGACTGATGCCGTGGCATGTCATCGGCAGCCCGCCTCTCCCGTTCGCGGAACCGTTGCGGAGAACGGTCCCTGCCATTTTTCCTTTGGTTTCTCAGATGCGGAATTGCCAGAGCGCGCTGGTTTCACGGTCGCGCCACTCCGGACGCCGGGCGATCGGATCCTGTAGCGTCCGCGCGGACTTGCGCCCGCCGGTCGCGAGGAACGTCTCGCAGTCGATGGTCACCACCTCAAGGCCCTTGTAATAGGTCCCATACAGGGTGACGACGGAATCCTCGCCGAAAATCTCGGCCAGGTGTTCCTTGAGCAGTGCCGCCTCCTGCCGCCCCAGAAACAGAAACGCCGGGGTTTCCCCATAGGCGCACTTGGAGCGGATGAGTTCGGACACGGCCTCGCCGTCCCAAGTGTCCTCGAAGGACAACTCGGACGGCACACTGATGTGGTCCGCGGTGGGCGGATGTCGGTCATTCAGGTTCATGGTGATGTAGGGTGTCACGGGTTGTTCCAGCACTCACCGTGCCAGCCACCCCTGCCCGGGGCTCGCCCACAGGTTGCCGCAGGGCGGGAAATGGCTGGTGCGGTAAGCGGCCCGGTGGCCACAAATGACGCAACATCAATGGCCCGGACTCGTTTGGAGACTCCGATGGAAAAGCCAACCCGACAAATGGCGAACCGTGACTTTTTCGGAACAAAAGATTTGGTGGGAGCCCCGGAAACCGGAAATTTGCGGCAGCGGCGGCGCTATGCCGGATCGATTCCGCGGATCGTGCAAACACCGTCAGACACCGTGAATCTCACGTTTTTGCCGCAAATCAACACGCCAAACACCCGGTCCGCATCCTTCGTGCCCACCGCCGGTCGTGGATCGAGCGCAAGGGCTTCGCGAACCACGCGCTGGTCGCGCTCAGGCAAGCTCGCAAACCCTGCCAGCGCCTCATCCGCCACCATCACCCCAAGCCGTGGGATTTCCCCGCCGGCGAATCCGGCGCTCGCTTCCGGGACCGATTCGGCATAGGGCAGATAGGGCTTGATGTCATAAACCGGGGTGCCATCGATCAGGTCCAGCCCGCCTAACAGAAGCACCGGACCCTCATCCGCACGGCGGTCAATGCCTTCAAGCCGCACCAGGGACAAACCAAGCGGGTTCGGCCTGAAAGTCGAGCGGCTGGCAAACACGCCCACCCGCTTGTTTCCTCCAAGTCGCGGCGGCCGGACCGTCGGATGCCAGCCCCGTCCGGCTGTCTCATGAAATCCAAACACCAGCCAGAGATGGGAAAAACCGCCGATGCCGCGAATCAGATCCGGATTCCGATAGGACGGTTCGAACACCAGCTCCCCCCAGGCGCCCGGGCACAGACCCGGCTGCCGCGGCGCGCCGAATTTCCCGCCGAAGCAGGAGCGCACCTTTCCGATGGGATCAAGTGTCATCAGCGCCATCCTGGCCACAGGCACGGAAAATGGAAACAGCTTTGCGCCGACAAGGCAGCGATAAACAATAAACTACCGGATCAAGCTCATTTGTTCGGATGGATCCCATGGTTCCACTCTCCATGAAGTTTGTCGCGCTTGATGGATATTTCACCGAATTCCCCATCGGGGATTTTCCGTCCAGCCACGCATGTGCTTCCAGACCTTCCCCGGTTGTGGTGGAACCAATCGGGTTTACGACCACCTCGTGAGTCTCCAGCGGCACCCCTTGCCGGTTTCGTGTGATGTGGCGCGGAACATCGGGGTGCCGATCCTCGCGCTCGCCCGCAAGCCCGCCAACGGCCGGGTCCTGGCAATGGATCGCACCAACTGGCAGTTCGGCAAAACCCATATCAATCTCCTCGCGGTGACCGTCATTCTCAACGGCGTCGGCCTGCCCGTCGCCTGGAAGATGCTCCCCAAGACCACCAAACGCGGCAACTCCAGCCTTCGCCCGAAAATCTTGTCGTGCAGTGTGGAGCAAGCGTCAAACGGTGTTTCGCCCCAAATGTCTTCGCCAGCCATACGACACCACTTCCCCCACCACTTCGGAAAAGGGCTTGTTCCCAAAGTTCTTCGGGGATAACAAAAAATGAAAATCGCGGCAGTCAAAGCAGGGCGGATGTCACCGGCTCCGGTGCCATCCGCAATGGGCCCGCGTATGGCCCCGCCCGAGCTGATGCCGCGCTACCCGATCACGCAGGGGACGAGCACGCCGTCGCTCATGCCGTGAATTTTCTTTTTATCGGCCGGGACGATGGTGGCGAGGCAGCCGCCGAAGGAGGTGGTTCCGGCCCCATCGGTGAAGAAGTAAGGGCAGAGCCGCACCCGTCCGCGCAGGGTTTCCACCGAGCCGTCGTCGCGGAAAACCGGGTGATCGACGAGCCGGCCCTCGCGGAATTCCTGGAGGAGCCACGGTTGCTCGCCGGATTGTTCGAGCGCGTTGGAGAGGCGTTCCGCCCATTCCCTGGCGGGCAGATCGTGGCCGATGAAGACGCCCCGCGAGCCCCAGGCGGTTTCGTGGAAACCGCTCACCTTGAGCACGAGCTGCCGGTCCTTTTGGGAAAACCCGGCGACCTCCTCCCAGGAATGCGCGTCCAGGCGGGGCAGCGACGCGTGCGGCGGCAGGGGATCGGGATCGAGCACCCAACCGAAGGGCACCAGCTCGCGCAGGCGCTGCAGATGGCTGCCGCGCAGGGCGGACTCCCAGGTCTTGCGCAGGGCGGGGGACCATAACAGGGCGAGCCAGAGCTTGTCCTCCAGATGCGGCTTGAATGGTGGCGTGACCGATTGTTTCCCCTCGACGGACAGCTCGGCGAGTCTTCTCGCGGCCGGCACCGATTCCCAGTCGAACAGTTCGAAAAACCGGTACAAATCGCGCCCGTCCGGTTCGAATTCCCCGGCGGAGCGGACCGACCAATCCGCGCCGAGTTCCCGCGTGAGCCACTCCATTTCCGGCCGGTAGTCGGCCGCCTCCTCGGAAACGAGCACCGCCCCGCCGCGCGGCAGCAGCGAGCGGAAACCGTCAATCATGCCCTCCGCTCCGCCGAGCACGTCGAAGCCCGCGCGCGAGTAGGTCCGCGCCAGCCAGGCGGTCACGCCGATGCCACCGGGCACGCTGTCGAGTTCGGTCATCGCGAAGCCGTCGCCGGTGAGAATCAGGTCCGGGCGGATTACCCGCGGAAATTGATCGGCCGCACCGCCGTGGCGCTGGACGCGCGCCATCCACCCGGGTTTCCCCTCATCAAGCAGTTCCGCCACCCAGCCTGGCAGCCTGCCGGCGGCGCTGCGGCGGTAGAGCGAATCGCAGGCCTGCTGGAAACGGGCGAGGGGATGCCCCAGCGCCATCATTCGCCGCGCCTCGGAGCGGGTCAGCCGCAAGGGCTCGGGCGACCATCGCCACGCGCCCCCGCCGAACAACCCGCCGTCCGGCAGTCCGTCGCGCAGCTCGGAAAGACTCAATCCCATCGCGCGCCGAACTTCCACTCCGCGTCCGGGTTTGCCAAGCGGGATTCTTCACCGCTCCCGCCATCGGTTGACAGGACCGCCCGCACGGGCTTTGCTCGCCGCGATGTTGTCGCCGGAAACCCAGCAGGACTTCGCGTTTCCCTACCTGAGCATTCTTTTCGAGGGCGCTCCGTTCATCCTGCTTGGCACCATGATCAGCGGCTTTCTGGACATCTATCTGCCGCCCGGCGCGATGGACCGCTTCCTGCCGCGCAACCGCAACCTCGCGGTCGCCGTCGCCGGGCTGTTAGGCGCGGTCTTCCCGGTCTGCGAGTGCGCGGTGGTGCCGGTCATCCGCCGCCTCGTCGCCAAGGGCCTGCCGGTCTCCTGCGCGCTCACCTACATGCTCGCCGCGCCGATCGTGAATCCGATCACCGCGCTCAGCACATGGAAGGCCTTTCAGGGACAAAACGCGGCGATGATGACCGGCTCGCGCATGCTGCTCGGATTCATGGTCGCCGTGCTCGTCGGCCTCGTGGTTTCCCGCCTGCCCATCGGCGCGGTGTTGAAACCCTCGCTCGCCGAGTCCCTGGAAAAACCCGGCCCCGACCATCATCATCACGATCATGATCACGGCCATGACGGCGCCTGCTGCTCCGGCCATGATCACGACCATGGCGACAACCGCCTCGTCGCCGCATTCCGTTCCGCGATGAAGGACTTCGTGGACGTGGGTGTTTACTTCTCCATCGGCGTGGCGATCACCGCGCTCTTCAATACCGGCATCGCTCCCGGAGCGGAATGGCTCGACAGCCTCGCCGGCAACACGGTGGCCGCGCCCGCCGCGCTGATGCTGCTGGCCTTCGTGCTCAGCCTTTGCAGCACCTCGGACGCCTTCATCGCCGCCACCCTCGACAAGTTCTCGTGGGGAGCCAAGCTGGCCTTCCTCACCTTCGGACCGATGATGGATGTGAAGCTGCTGTTCCTCTATCAGACCGTCATGCGGAAACGCTTCATCGCCGCCCTGGCCATCGGCCTGTTCCTGGTGATCGGCGGCATCACCATCTTCTGGCAGAACCTCGTACTCGCCGCCCCGCGATGAAACCCGGGCTTCGCCGCATCCTGTTCTCTCTCGCCGTGCTCGTCTGGAGCGCGACCATCCTCTACTTCCACGCCACCGGGCGCATCAACAAGTACCTCGCCCCGGATTTCCGCATGATCGCCCTGCTGGGCGGGCTCGGTCTCGCGGTGCTGGGATTGTTCAACCTCTGCACCGCCGGGCAGGTCGCCGATTGCGGCCACGATCACGGCGGCGGGGAAGACCACCACGATCATGAGTCCGGCGACCTCCATCCTCTCACCGCGCTTCTCATCATGGTGTTGCCGGTCGTGCTCGCGTCGATCTGGACCAGGGACGAATACTCCGCCAACGCGCTGGCCCGCAAGGGGCTCTACGACTCGCCCGCCTCGGCCGCCACCTTCCTCGCCACCGCCATGCCCCCGCTCACCCGCGAGGAAATCGAGAAAACCCACCGCAAGACGCCCGACGGCTATCATGAGTTCAGCCTGATGGAGTTATTCTTCGCCACCGGCGACCGCGAGGTGCAGTCCGTCATCGACGGCATGAAGGTGGAAACCGAAGGCCGCTGGATCGAGGAGCGCACGCGCAACCCGAACGGCACCCGCAAGCGGCTCTACCGTTTGTTCATCACCTGCTGCGCGGCGGACAGCCGGGCCATTCCCATCGTCCTCGAGTTTGGCAAACAACCGCCCGGGTTCCCGGAAAACGGCTGGGTGAAGGTGGCGGGCACCATGCGCTTCCTTCTGGAAGAGGGCGTGATCCAGCCCGTGCTCCTCGTGGACCGCACCCTCGCCGCCGAGCCTCCCATCGAGGAAAGCTTCATGCGAAACTGAACCCAAACGGGAAAATCGAAGCGCGGATGGACGGATTAACGCAAATGTTCGAAGAGTTGGGGCCGATTTCGGTTTCACCCGCAGGCTTTAAAAGCATGTTTGTGCGGATTTCCGGGGATTGTCGTCCATCTGCGGTTCCATTGGGGAGCCACGACCTTATTGTCTCGGCTGCCCATGAGCGGACAAGGAAAGGCGGAATCATTCGAATGGTCCAAGAAGACGCGTCCTTGAAGTCTTGCCGGCCAAAGGGGGAGAGCTTTGAAACCGCCGGTCGGGCAGGGGCGGGGAGCGGTTCGGGCCGCGGCAATGGATGGGTGGAGGCGAGGATTCTCCCCCGCCCGTACGCGGCGGACCGTCCATCCCGCCGCAGACCCACCTGCCGCCGCCGACGGAGCCCCCGGGCCGCTGCCGGAAGAGTATGAAGAGGCCATGGCTAATAAGGATTCCAGGCCGGGCTCTGAAACATGGTAAGCGAAATCCGCGCAGCCCGCGTGATTTTCCATCATGCTTCCGCCACCGCGCGCCGCGCCGGATCCGTCGGACCCCGGTGCCAATCGTAAGCAAGCGGTCCGCACCGAAGACTTCCCGGTAAAGACGGAAGGAGGGATGAATTTCCAGTTTTCCCTTGCCGGGGCAGCCCGTTGGCGCGATTTTCCGACTCATGAAATCCCGCCAAAAGAATACGCCCGCCCGCCGCTCCGGCTTCTCACTGGTGGAAGTCCTTGTGGTGATCGCCATCATCGCGGTGCTTGGGGTGGTTTCCCTTACCATTTCACAGCGCATGAGGATATCCGCCGCGAAGTCCACCGGTGTTTCCCAAATGCGGGAGATCGGCGTGGCCATCCTCGCATGGACATCGGAAAATGCGGTCCCGGAGCCGTTCTATGCCAGCCAGGGTACCGAGGACTTTCCGAACGAGAGCCAGGATAACGGGGAATTCCGTCCGGGCAATCCGGCGCGCCTGCTTTACAACAAGGACGATATCACGCAAGGCCACATCCAGGACTTCAACACTCTGTTCTCACCCCTGTCGAAGCTGCCGGGAGGCG
This sequence comes from uncultured Luteolibacter sp., assembly GCA_964554865.1. GTDB lineage: Bacteria > Verrucomicrobiota > Verrucomicrobiia > Verrucomicrobiales > Akkermansiaceae > Luteolibacter. Next base: position 10,702 of record CAZKQK010000075.1, read on the forward strand.
CGCCCACCCTGAAAACCTACGATCCGGAGAACGCCTCGGAATCCAGACCCTGGGGCACCTATACCTATCATTATCCCCACGCGACGCAGGACCGCATGTCGCCGAGGCAGCTCAACCTGGGGATCGCCCCGGTTTCCTCATCCAGCCATTCCGCCTCCGGACGCCTTCTGCTCACCGAGTTTTATAACACGACTTGGTGCCAGCCCAAATACAGTGACCAGATCCATCACGCGCTGCTTGTCGATGGCTCGGTGGTTTTCGTGGCGGACAACGATGCCGCATGGACCAAGTGGCGGACCGGCCAGTGAGAAGTCCGCCGCCCGCGGCGGCTTTCCTCACAGGAATTTTCCCGGGTTGAGCACTCCGGTGGGATCGAGCGCGTTCTTGAGCGCCAGATGCGTCGCGAAGGAAACCTCGCCCAGCGCGTCCCTCACCCAGCGTTTTTTCGCCAGGCCCACGCCGTGTTCGCCGGTGATCGCGCCGCCGTTTTCAAGCACCCACCCGAACAGGCGGTCGAGCGCGGCGTCCGCCCTCTCTCTAACAGCCGGATCCCGGTAATCGCCGACCATCAGGTTGGTGTGGATGTTGCCGTCTCCCGCATGGCCGAAACAGGCCACCGGTATCCCCGTTTCCCGCTGCAGTTCGCTGGCGAAACCGACGAGTTCCACCAGCTTCGAACGCGGCACCACGATGTCCTCGTTGAGCTTGTGCAGGCCGGTGTCCCGCAGCGAATAGGAAAACTCGCGCCGGAGTTGCCAGATCCGTTCGCAGGATGCCTCGTCCGGCGCCCGCTCGACGAACGATGCGCCCAAGTCCGCCAGCAGCGTGTGGAGTTCCTCCAGTTCCGCCGCCACCGCCGCGGCGCGTCCGTCGATCTCGACGATCAGGTGGGCCTTGCCGGGCGGGAAGGTTTCCGCGCCGAGCCGCTTGCGCGCGGCGTCCAGCGTGAAGGCGTCCGTGATCTCAAGCGCCGATGGCAGATGCCCGGCATTGAGAATCGCCTGAACCGCCGCCGCCGCCATCGCGAACTCGGGGAAAACCGCCGCCAGCATCGCGCGGCACGCGGGTTTGGGAATCAGCCGCAGCGTCGCCTCGGTCACCACTCCCAACAGACCTTCGGAACCGGTGAACAGCCCGACGAGATCGAAGCCGGTCTTGTTCTTGTGCAACCTGCCTCCCGTGCGCAGCACCCGCCCGTCCGCAAGCACCACTTCCAGACCAAGCACATAACTTCTGGTGACACCATATTTCAAACACCTCGGACCGCCCGCATTGGTCGCGATGTTGCCTCCGATCGAGCATTCCTTCAGCGAGGCCGGGTCCGGCGGATACTCCCAACCGGCCGTGCGGGCCGCGTCCTGGAGTGCGCGCGTGATCACTCCGGGCTGCACCACCGCCACGCCGTCTTCCGGATGAATGCCGAGGATCCGGTTCATCCGCATCACCGAGAGAGCGATTCCGCCGCGCACCGGCACACAGCCGCCCACGTAGCCCACCCCCGCGCCGCGCGTGGTCACGGGAATCCCGCGCGCGCGCGCGAAACCGAGCACCCGTGAAACATCCGCGGTGCTTTCCGCGAACACCACCGCCTCGGGCGGATGGCTTGCGGACCACTTGTCGCCGGAATGGGAGACGATCGTTTCCGGAGCCGCACTCACCCTGTTTTCATCTAACAGGGAAACCAGGGGGGCGAACCAGTCGGGCGCGGCATTCATGACGGTGAATGCCGGAAGGTCGGGCAAGCCCACCAGCGAGTCAACCCCTGAGGGGCGTCCGCCCCCACCTTCCGCTGCCCCGATCACTCTTGGGGGGGCGATCGGGGCAGGGCACACACTATGCTGGGGGGAGCCCCATGTTCCGAGGCCTCAGAATGCCGCAGGGGGGGGCGGGAAAAGCTGATGAACGGAATGTGTCACGAATCCGGCCGGAACGCACTCACGCAATCGCGTGGAAAATGACGATGTCCGCGAGTCAAAGTCCGCCGGGAAACATCACGGTGAAAAAGGTTGAAGTAGGTCCGGAACCCGCCCTTCCGGTTTCCTCCCGGCGGCAGGTAGAGATACTCGCGCGGCCATGTGGAAAGCGAGATGTGCCAGCGCCGCCGGAACTCGGCGAACGGGAGATGTAGGGGTAGTTGAAATTCGCGGGAAGCCGGTAGCCGAACAGCGAGGCCAGGCCGATGGCGATGAGCGAGTAACCCGCGAAGTCCGCGAAGATCTGCATCGGGTAACTGCTGACCAGATTGATCACGATGGATGCCACCAGCAGCGTGAGGAGATAGGGCTATTCCCAAGTATGGAAAATGAAGCTCGCGAGAGCGACAAGCGGCAACGGCCACTCGCGGAAAACCGGCAGGTGGTAAAGAAATGCGGTGATCAGGACGAGCACCACAAATGGAAGACTCGTGAAAAGCACCAGGGGCGACCATGCGGCTGGCGTGCCAACCGTAAAAGGCGGGGTGCGGACGGTACTGGTTTTCCGACGGGAAATGCCGCCGTGCAACCGCATTCCGGGAGCCCTGCGCGAACGTGCGTGGCGCCTCATTTCCCGCCTTGTCTGCCGTGGGCGATACCGGGCCAGAAGGTATCCCAGTCAAACGGGCGGGAAAACTCGCCGTAGTGGCAGCTCTTGCAGTCCCCGGGACCAAGCGGGCGGAAACGGAAATTCGAGGGTTTTCCCTCACGATACCTCGCCACATGCTCGGCTCCGGGACCGTGGCAGGACTCGCATCCCACGTCGGTGAGCGAGGCGGACCCCATCGGCCTGCGGTATCCGCCGGTTTTTCCGAAGCCTATCGTGTGGCAGGATATGCAGTGCGGATCCGCGTCCGAGCCCTTGGCCTCCAGCGTGGCGAAGGCGCGGGCGTGACCGGATTTCTCCCAGATTTCGTAGTCCTTCGCGTGGCAGTCCTTGCATGCGGCGGAGCCCACATAGCCGGAAGCCACCGCCACGCCGGGGATCGCATTCGGGTCGACCGTGTCCGGATCATCGATCGCCAGCGGAGTCCCGCGGATCTCGGAACGGTATTCGCGCACCATGGCCAGCAGTTCCTCGTGCTGGGGGATCGTATCCCACAGCAACCGGATGTCATAGGACGCGTCCGCCAACCTGCGGCGCCCTCCGCCGGTGATTTCCACCCTGGAGTTGATGGTGCCCACCGTGCGCGCCTGATTGGTGGTGAAAACGATCATCGACTCGTTCTCGCGCAGGATTTCCTGCGTGGGTCCGGGCGTGTCACCGCCGGCAATCACCGCGAACTCGAAGTAGTCCCTCGCCAACCGCCGCATCTCCGTCTCGTCGGCAAAGGCTGTTAGAACGACGAGGTCCGCCTGCCGCGCGAGTTCGGGAAGGTGTCGGTCCACCGCCTCGTTCAGGCCGAGCACCGCGATGCCATCGCCGGGAGTCGGCACGCTGCGCGGGGAGACCACGCCGAGCACGCCCACCTTCAGTCCGCCGGCGTCCACCAGGCGCCAGGGCTCGAGCAGGGTTTTGCGTTCATCGGGGGAAACCAGCGAGGCGCTGATCATTGGCACCGGCGATGAGGAGGCGAGCTTGCCGAGGGTTTCGGCCGGCAGCGAGGCTTCGCGCCCGCCCATGTTCAGCGCGGCGAAGCCCATGGTCGCGTAGGCGCGGGCCATGTAGCGGTATTGGATCAGATCGAAATCCTCGGCGCCGGCCACGGCTCCGCCGACGTCCACCTTGAGTGACGGGCCATCGGTTTTCCTTTCCTCCAGCCATGTGCGCAGGCGGGTGAGTCCGCCGTGCTGTCCGGTGAAGCAGCCGCAGGGTTCGAGACGCCCCATCGCATCGCAGGTGAAATGAATGGTGAGACGGTTTGCCTTTTCTCCGCCCGAAGGGCCGCGGAAACGGATGACCGCCCAGGTGGCGGCGGCCGCGAGGACTAGGACGATGGCTGCGCGGATGGCGGTTTTCATGACGGTCAGTGAAGCAGCGCGTAGGCGACGGCGTTGACATTCACCTCGCGCGCCTCGCTGATTTCCGCGCCGCCGCAGCAGCAACAGCCTTTCGCGTTGGCGGCGTTGTTGAGGCCTTCGGGCGAGTGTACCAGCGCGAGGCGGCCGTTCACGAAGATTCCGGACAGCTGCGTCGGCCGTCCCTTCACCGTGAGGCTGCGGATGCGGTTCACGGTTGAAAAGATATCATGATCCATCGGGATGGCGGCGAGTTCGTATCCCGGTAGGGCGAGGGCGATTTCCCTGCGGAACGACTTGTTCCACTCCTCGTTCGAGCAGCCGGGACTGGATAGGATGAATCCGCCGTTTTCCAGATAGCGGCGCAGGTTTGCGCGCTCGGATTCCTTGAGGGTGAAGTTCCCCTCGCCGGTGAAGATGCACAGCGGGGTGTTGAACACCTCCTCGCCGGCAAGCGCGATGCGAGCGAAGCGCGGAGAGATTTTCAGGCCGGTTTCGCGCGCGGCGTCGGTGAGGAAGGCGTCGGCGAAACAAACGGAGGTCTGGTTGTTTCCATACACCAGGTTTCCGCAGTGGATGATCTCCGAGTTCCAGTCGAACGACGGGTCGGCGGCAAGGACCGGCGCGGCGAGGGTGATGATGGCGAGGAACCGTTTCATGGTTTGGTGGTGAGGCGGCGGAAGTAGGCGTCCGCGATGTTTTCGTATTCCAACAAAAGGGTGCCGGAGTCCGGGGTGTCCGTGCGGCGGGAGGATGAGCCCCGGACGTTCGATTGGTCCGGCCGGTCGATGCGCGCGGTGGGAGCGCCCGGGTTTCCGGAGCCGCCGCCGTCGCCACGGCCAGCGATCGCATCGGCGATGGCTCCGTCCATCAGCGATTCGCCGCCTAACAGCATCGGGTTTCCATCCATCGCACCCATGGCCATCAGGCCGCCCCCGCCGCCGCCGTTGTCGCCTTCGGAAGGCAGGCTGCGGAAGAGGTTGGACAACATCATCTGGCGGAAGGAATCGCCGGGGTTCATGCCGCGCTGGAGCCGCAGCGCGCGGTCCAGCCCTTGGGCGAGCCCCTGCCGGCCGGCTTGTCCCGCGTCTTCTATCAGGCTTTCCATGGCCTCGCTGAGCTGAAGGGCCTTCGCGTGGGCATCGGCCGCCTTGGAGTCCAGCATGTTTTGCGCCGCCTGGCGGGCGAGTCCGGGCATGGAGGCGGCATCGATCTCGGCGGCGAGTCGCTCCGCGCTGGCGGCGGCCTCGGGCAGCTTTTCCTTCGCGGCCGCGGCGTTTTGCCTGAGGCTCTTGGAGAGTTTTTCCAGTTGGGCGGCGAGATTCCGTTGGCGCGCGCCGAGTTCCCGCATGGCCAGCCGGTCCTCGGCATTGAGATCCGGCTTGTCCTGATAGGCCTTCGCCTGTCCGGCGATCTCCCGCTGGGATTCGGCGAGTTGGCCGAATCGTTTGAAGTCCTTCATCAGCTCGTGGAGGTCGGCCAGCTCCTTCAGCGGTTCTCGCACCTCCTTGTCGGCGTCTCGGTTTTCTCCCTCAAGGCGCTCCCGCTGTTCGCGGGCGGCCTGTTCCATCGCACGCATCATCGCGTCGTCCGGACTTTCGGGCGGGAGCGGGCCGTCCTCGATGGCCTTCTCGCCATCGGCCTGTTGCGTTTTCACGGATTCACGGATCTTCTCCGCCTGCTCCGCGAGCTTCTCGCGCAGATCCTTCTCGAAATCATAGACCGGATTCCCGCGTCCGAAGTTTTCCATTTCTTCTGCCATGCCTTCCAGGTCCGCGTTGAGCTTTGCCTGATCGGAATAGGCCTCGGAGAAACGGGACAGGATTTCCTCCTTGTCCGCGCCGGCGGCCGCCTTTTCACGCAGCGCGGCGAGTTTCTCCTCGATCCGCCGCTGCTCGGCGATCCGCTTTTCAAACCGGTCCAGCAGATCCTCGTATTTGCCGGCGATCATGGCCACGTCCGCCCGCTCGCGGAGATGATCGTTGTACTGGTCCTCGGTGATGACCAGCATCCGGCGTGATGCGGTGCGTGTGAGTTGCGGCTCGGGGCGGGTGTCCACCGCTTCGGCGAAGATCACGATCCGGTCGCCGCCGGCCGCACCCAGGTCCGCGAGATCAAGCGTGTGGCTCAGGCGGTGACGCCGGGTGTCCGGACCATCGAATGTCACCGGATCAATCTGCCGGAACTTGTCATTCACGCCGACGTGCAGCCGCAAGGAACGCAAACCGTAATCATCGGTGGCATCCACGTGTATCCGCACCGCAAGTCCCTCCACGATCATCGCGTCCCGCTCCGGCACGGTGATGGCGATGGCCGGAGGGAGGTCGCGGGTGATGGTAAGCGATGCGGTGGGGGTTTCGCTTGCGGCATTCCCGTCCGCATCGACCACCGAAAACGAAAAACGCCCCGACTCCGCAGCCACAAACTTCGCGCTTGCGAGATCCGGCGGGCCATCGCCTGCCGGAGCGAGCGGAACGGTGATCATCGGGCTTCCCTCGCTTTCGAAACCGAGAGCGCCCTCTCCCAGCGGGCGGTTGGAGGCGATGCGGAAGCCCACATGGGTTCCCTCCAGCAACTGCAGGGCGGTGAAACGATACGGATGCTCGCGGGACGGCTGTCCGGTATAGTCGGGCGGCTCGATGCGGGCCACCGCCGCGCCAATCCGCGGTGTGAGCACCACATCGAGCATCCGGCGCTTGCTGCGTGAGGTATGGTCCGCCTTGTGGGCGGTGAGTTCCAGCGGCTCCCGGATGTTCTCAAGGCGGGCCACATAAGTGCCGTCACCGCGCGACGACAGCGGGATTGAAACCGACGCTCCCGTTCCGGAGACCGGTTCTGCTGTTAGAAAAAGGTTGCCGGGCCTGTGGCCCGAGGCCCGCGCTTCGATCAAACGCGAGCCGCCATACAACACCCTCTCGCCCGGAGCGGGTTGGACAATCTCAAGGCGGGTGAGCGAAAACGGCGGATAATCCCCTCGCGGATCGAGGAAACGCAGGCATTGCTGGCGGACATGATGTCCGCCGATCAGCGGCAGCAGCGCCAGAACCGCGGCGAGGGCCAGCGTCCGCACGCAGCGCCGCGGCAGCATGGACTCGCGGGCAAGCGGTGGAAGAGATGGGAGGTCCAGCGATTTTTCCGCATCCTCCACCGCGCGGCGCGCCAACCCGCGGGTGAGCGGAGCGGCGGTTTCCGATCGTGTTTCCTCATCGAGTTGCAGGATGTTCACCAGCTTCGAGCCGAGCGCCGGGTTTCTCGATTCCAACAGACGCGCGGTCCGCAACAGTGGCGAGCGCCTGAAGAGCGCGATGCCTGCGGCGGCCATCACGCACCCGAGCACCGCAAGCAGCCATCCGATGCCGCCCAGCACACGCGGCGTTTCACCGAAGTGAAACAACACGTCCGCCACCAGGATCACGGGTATGGCGAGAAGCAGCGGCATCAGGGCTCGCAGCAGAAACAGCGCGGCGCGCTGGCGCGAATGCAGCGCCGCCGCACGATTGAGCGCGTCGATCAGACTGGAGCGGGATGGTGTGGAAGATGTCATGTCATTTTCCTTCAGGTAAGTCCCCAACGGCGGCGAGAATACCATTCGATCGCAAACAGCAAACCAAGAAGCCAGAAAAACCACGGCCGGTCCCACAGCGACACGCGGCGGACCAGCGGCGCCTGCTCGGCGGTATCGCGGAGAAGTTCCTCGACGAGTCCGCGGATCTCTCCGGCGTCAATCATCCGTCCGCCGGACGCCTTGGCGAGTTGTTCGAGATATGCCCGGTCCATTGCGGTTTCCGTGCCTTCCAGGTCGTCACGGAACACCATGAAATGCGTTTCCATCGCCTTCTCGCCAATCCGGCAGCGCGCGGTGTGGCGACCGGTCTCACGCGGGGTGAATGCCGCGAGAAAAACGTTGGGATCACCCTGGCTGGCGGGATTCAGTGAAGTCACCGGGGCGTCGTCTTTTGTCAGGGAAATGACGGGTGCCGCGGCGGGCGGTTCCGCGCCGTGGGCGGCGAAGCGAATGTGGACGGTCTCGCCAAGCGGCAGGTTCGAGGTGTCGGCACGCAGGCTGTAGCCCTCGACAGGAGTCACCCCGCCGTTGGCGAGCAGCCAGAGGGCGAGCTGGTCCCAGAAACGGTCGTAGGCATTGTTATCATATACCGCCTTTGGATTGAAAACCCAGCGCCACAGGTTTCCCACACCCAGCGAAAGCGTCTGGCCGTTGCCATATCTCCGGTAAACCACGGCCGGCGCCTTGTCCGAGGAAACCGAAAACGTTGTGGCCAGGGTTTTCGCCTCGCCTTCCGCCGGGTAGGCGGTCACCTCCGGGAACTCGTCAACAGCCGCCACCTCGCGCAGCAAACGGAATGCCGGAACCGATCCCGCCTGCGGCGTGACCTCCAGACGCGTGCCGCGTGGCGAGCCCGTATCCCAGGCGATGGGTTCAAGCTCGGCACCGGTTTTCGAACCGGTGGGCCAGGCCTTGCCGCGCGAGAAGACGACAATCCCTCCGTGGTCCTTCACCCAGGAGTCCAGGGCGCCGATGCCGTCCGTGCCGATCACGCGTCCGATGTCACGGCCGAGGATGACAAGGTCGTAGGGCTTGAGATCGTCCACTTTCGCCGGTGGTGTGAGATCCGCGTCGCCGCGGTCCGGATTCGAGCGGATCGGCCGCACGCGGTCGCCGGTGAATGCCACCAGGGAATCGATTTCAAACTTGTCGTTTCTCGCGAAGGACCGGCGCAGGAAAGTGCTGTCCCAGAATGGCGATCCCTCGATTTCCAGAATCCGGATGCGTTCGGAAACGACATTCAGATAGGTCGTCGCGGTATTGTTGGAGAGTTCGCGCTCGTTGGCCACCGGCGAGACGCGGAAGGTATATTCATGCTGCCCGGGTTCCTCGTGGATGACATCGAAGGACACCATGCGGAAGGAATCCAATCCCGTTTCCACAGACTGGCGCTTCACCGGCTTGCCATCGCACAACAGATCCACCACCAGCGTCTCATGGGGGCAGGAAACCGCGCGCACCATCACTTCGAGGCGGGTTTTCTGCCTGATAAAGGTATGCGGATGATAGTTTGCGATGCGCAACGCGATGTCCCGCGCGCTTTCCGCGGTGCCGTAGGCGACCGTGTAGATTGGCAAATCGCGCGCACGGGTGCGGCGTGCCGTGTCTCCGGGCGGGATCATGTCGAAGTCATGCCCGTCTGATAGAATGATAAGCGCCGCGGGCCCGGGAGAACCGCCGAGACGCAGCAGGGATGCGATGGAGGTGTCGAAGCGCGTCGATTTGGCATTCGCGGGCAGCAGGCGGATCGAGGACGGCGTGGCGAGTCGCGCGGCTTCGTCGAAGCTGGCAAACCGGTGCCTGCCTCCCGCATCGTGCGAAACACCCGCTTCCTCAAGATCGGCGCGCGCGGCATCGATGCGGCTCGATCCCGTGCGGTGCGGCTCGGCCATGCTTGCCGAGGTGTCGAGCGCGAACATCACTGATTTTTCACGCGCCGGAACCGGCACCTGTTCCTCCCGCGACGGCTGCAGCAGGATCAGAATTACCAGGGCGAGCGCCGTTGCGCGTGTTCCTGACAGAAACAGCGCCCGCGCCATCCCGAGATGCCGCGATGACAGCCACTGCCGGCGCACGGTTATGCCCATGGCCGCCAGCGCGATGCCGGCGATCCATGGAATCGGAATGACGGGGTCGAGAATCACCGGATCAGGCGTGGCGTGCGGGTTTCTTGAACAGGGCTCCCTCGGTCAGGAAAAAACCGAGCGCGGCGAGAACGAACCAATGAAAGGCCGGCAGGCCGTGGAGCAGCGTGCCGTAATCGGACGACGATGCCACCAGCGAAGCCTCGCCGTGGGTCGCTCCGGCACGGTCCGGCAGAATCGCCGGATCCATCGCGCGCAGATCCGATTGATCGGGGTCCGTGTTTACCGCGAAGGCCAGCAGATCCCTCGAATCGCCGGATGTGAGACGGTAAAACCCGGTGGCCGTGGCTTCGAAACCGACGCGCGTCCTCTCTCCGAGCACATCGGCCCGGAATCCGGCGCTTGAGCCATCCGGAGCTGTTAGATCACGGCCCGCGGCATCGGCGGCCCATATTTCTCCGGAGCAGTTGTCGCCCACCAGATATGGCTCCAGCGCGGCGCTTCCGGTGTCACTCATGCGCAGCAGCATCTCGTGAATCCACGCGGGAAACAGACGCTGGCGGGCGAGGTTGCTGGAGGCCTCGGCCACCGAGAAATTGCATGTCAGCAGCGTCCCGAGTCCGATCCCGCTTTCCGCCATGGCCGGTGTGCCGTCGGCATAGGATAACAGGATTTTTCCGGTGCCGGTGGAGGCCGCGTGGTGGAGATCATAAAACTCCAGCAGCGCGAGATTCTGGCGGCGCACCCCGTCAAACAGGCGCAGGAAGCGCGAGCGGAAATCACCGGTGGCCACGCGCATCGCGCCTTCCGGCAGGTTCTCCGCGCCAAGCCGCCGGGTGAGGCGCAGCGGCGCGGGCTCTCCAGCCAGGGCTCCGAGTTTCTCCAGATTCGCGGCATCCGCCTCGCCATCGAGAAACAGGATCACTCCGCCGCCTCCCCGCAGGAAAGTGATCAGTGTGCCCGCCTCCTGATCGGTCAGCGCGGGCAGACGGGAGGCGATCACACGGTTCGTTGCGGCGAGCGCCGCGGGATTGAGCGTGGCGGGTTCCAAGTGCTTCGGCCGATAGACGCCTCCCGCCCCGCCGAAGGGATCGACTGCGGTTGTTAGAAACAGCGATGGGGCGGGCGACGCGCTTTCCGGCTCACTTCCTGTTAGAACCACAACCTCCTCGCGGTCCCGGACCTGCACAACCAGGTGACGCCGGTCATCCTGCGGAAGATCGTCCTTGGGCAGCGCCGCAGTCAGGCGCAGCAGTCCGCCGGATGGCACAGGCAGTATCAGATTGGCATCAGCCTCCGACCACGGAGCGAGCGTGACTTCCCGCTCGCGCAGGTGCGACGGTCCGAATCCGGCCTCCACCTTGCCGCTCCACGGTTTGTCCGAATGGTTGGCGACGCGCACCCTTACTTCCGCCTCGCCGCCGGAAATGACCGCGCCCTGCCCCAGTTCCAACAGGCTGATCGAGCGGTTGCCGCGCTTCGCCTCATCGGTCGCGCTTACAAACAGAAGTCGCGAATCCTTCGGCAACATCGAAAAGTCCACATCCGCCCAGTCGCGGCGCTGGAAATCGGAGAAGTAGTAGATATCAGGTGCGCTTTCCGCATCACGTGCCATTTCCGCCGCCAGATGATTGGCGGCGCGGAAATCCGCCGATGTCAGCGGTGGCGGCGAATGGTCGAGGAAATCGAGCGCGGCTTCGGAGCGGTTGGTGAATCCGCTGAACGCGGCAACCGGCGCGTGATCCACGCGGATCAGTTGGAAACGGTCATCCGCGCCGAGCGAGTCGAGCAGACGTTCCACTTCCGCGCGCGCACGGCTGCGCGCGGTGGTTCCGCTTTCCGAGAAATTCATGCTCAGCGAGTGATCCACCATCAGGATCACGTTTCGGGAACCGGCGGCCGATCCCGCCTTGGTGGCGACTACCGGCTTGAGAAAGGCGAGCAGCAGCGCCGCCAGCGCCAGCGTGCGCAGCAGAAGCATGAGCAGGTGCCTCCAGCGGAAGACGCCTGATCGTCCCGCCACGGTGCGGCGGATGTCGTCGATGGACGAGAAAAGGAAACGCTTGGGGAAACGACGGCTCAGCCAGTGAATGACCAGCGGAGCCGCGGCCAGCGGCACAAGGAGCCAAAACAGGGATGCCTGGGTGAGATGCACGGTTTTCCTGTTAGTTTCCTTCCCGTTTTCGGAATCCCAGATAGGCCTCGATGGCTTCCCGGTAGGGACTGGCATTGTCGAGTGGTGTGAAATCGATCCTCCTCCGCGAAGCCCCGGCCGCGAAGGCGGCGGTCCGCTCCCGCATCCGGCTTTCATAGTCCGCGCGGATCTCGGAAGGCTCCACCTCGATGGTTTCTCCGGTTTCCATGTCCTCGAAGCGGGCGAGCGGCGCGTTGGGAAGTGTCATCTCGTCAGGATCGTTCAACTGCATCAGCAGGATCTCGAAACCCCGGTGAAGAAACGGCGAAAGCGACTCGAACACCTCGTCCGGATCATGCCCGAGGAAGTCGGATAGAATTACCAGGCGTCCCCGGCGGCGCAGCAGCCGCTCGCACTCGCGGATCGCCGCCGGAAGATCGGTGCGGCCCGCCGATTCGTGTGCCGGACGCACCAGGGCGCGCAGGCCGCTCATCAAATGGCGCCGCGTGCCTGCCGCCGGCAGGTGATCGATGATGCGATCGGTGAAAAGGGTGATCGAAGCCTTGTCTCCCTGTCTCAACATGAGGAATGCGAGCGCGGCGGCCACTCGCGCGGCACGCAGGCCCTTGAGTTCACGCTCTCCTCCACGATATGCCATGGAGCCGGACGCATCCACCAACAGATGGACATCCATGTCCGTTTCCTGCCGGTATCGACGGATCACAAGCTTGCGCGAGCGGGCGAAGACCCGCCAGTCGATCGCCTGCACCGGGCGGCCCGGTTCGTAGGCAAGATATTCGGAAAACTCGCCGCCGCCTCCAAGATCTGGCGACTTGTGCCTTCCCTGATAGCGGCTTTCCACCATCGTCCGTGCGAAAACGATGAGATTTTTGAATCGTGTGAGTTCCCCCTCGTCCAGAAGGTTCGCCGCGCGCGCCGAGCGAAGTTTTTCCGCGGCCTCCTCGGCCGATTCGCGGATCGTCGCATAAATCCGCGTGGGCAGTGGTGGCGGAGTGCCGGGCGGACGTTTCGGCACGGACATGCGCGGCGGCTCTCCCGGCGGACGCTGGGGCGGAACGTGCCGTGGCAGCGGAGGAGGAAGCGAAAGCCCCTTTCCCGCGCCATCCTTGGCGGTGGATAGCGCCCTGCCCAAGGGCGAGGGCGGGGATTCGGGGGAGTGAAAAGCCATGGCTCGTAGCTTGTTGGTTGCTGGATGCTAATATTTCGGCTCGGAGACCTCCTTTACCAATTCCCCTATCAGATCGGCGGCCTTCAGCCCCTCGCCGGTGGCACGGTAGTTCGGCACCACCCGGTGGGCGAGAACGGCGGATGACACCTTCCGCACATCGCCGGCCTCCGGAGCGGCGCGTCCCTCCATCAGCGCGAAAGCCTTTGCTCCCAGAATGAGATATTGCGACGCCCGCGGCCCCGCTCCCCACTCAATGTAGGTAGTCGTCGTTTTGCACGCGCCGGGCTGCTTCGGCCGTGTGGCTGAGGCCAAGTCGACGGCATACGCCAGCACATGATCCGCGACCGGCATGGCCCGCACGATCCGCTGGATGGCAAGGATGTCCTCGCGCGTCACCACCGGCGAGATCAGCGCGGAATCTCCGATCGTCGTGCGGCGAACAATCTCGATTTCATCCGTCCGCTCCGGATACCCGAGGTCCAGCGAGAACATGAAACGGTCCAACTGCGCCTCCGGAAGCGGGTAGGTGCCCTCGTGCTCGATCGGGTTTTGGGTGGCCACCACCAGAAACGGATCCGGCAGGGGGCGGATCTCGCCGGCGATCGTCACCCGGCGCTCCTGCATCGCTTCGAGCAGTGCGGATTGGGTTTTCGGCGGCGTGCGGTTGATCTCGTCCGCCAGCAGCAGATTGGTGAAAACCGGCCCCGGACGGAACTGGAACTCCATCCGGCCCTGGTGCTCATGGATCACCTCGCTGCCCACGATGTCCGATGGCATGAGGTCCGGAGTGAACTGGATTCTCTTGAAGTCCACCCCCAGCACGCGGGCGATCGAATGCACCAGCAGGGTCTTGGCGAGGCCAGGCACGCCGACCAGCAGGCAGTGACCGTTTGCATACAACGAGGCGACCAGCCCGCTCACGATGGGCCGCTGGCCGACGATCACCTTCGAGAGTTCGGCCATGATCGCGGCGGAGACGCGTGATACGGATTGGATGTCTGTCATCTGTGGATTCATGGGGAGATTGGCGCGAGGTTGCTGGCGGTAGATGGATTCAAGATCCCGACAATGGAAAATCCTAACAATCCCTCAAGTGGAATCGGGAGTCCGTAATGTAACGGAACCGGGCGGCGCGGGATGTGAAATCAATGTGAATACCGGATGAAACGGCCGAAACCGGGGTCGACTTTGAAAAACCGTGGCCCCGCGCATTCGTTCGCGGAATGTCGGAAAATCACCCGACAAGAGGATCAGTAGCGAGGGGACTTTCCCGATCCGGCATACGTGCGAGGATTCTTGCATGCAACGCGGCGACCGGCGATCCCGGAATCCGGGGGGCACTCCGGAAACCAGGGATCGGACGGGGCTCGCGAAGCCTTTCATGGTTGATCGCGGTAGTCCGGCTGGTCCGGCCCGCATCCAAGACCTCCAGCGCGCGCACCAAGTGTTGCGATAGGGAGCAAAGAGCGTCGTCGTTCCGGGGGGGGCGGCGGCGCTCAGTTGTTTACGCTAAAAGACAAAAAAAGAGACAGAAATTATTTATTTCCTCTTGCGTTGGCGGCGGCGGAGGGGTAAGAAGGGTGTGTCATGGCACGCGCGCGATGGATTGTTCCCTGGGCGGATTCGGAGACGA
>CAZKQK010000076.1:0-25089 GCA_964554865.1 uncultured Luteolibacter sp.
AGCAGGTGGGCTCCGAGGGATGGGGTGAGCACGCTGCCGGGCAGCAGGCAGGGTTGGTGCTGATGCCGAGTTCGGCGGCGAGTTCGGCGGCCGGTCTTCCTGCTTCAAGCAGCTCGACGGACCGGGCTTTGAATTCGGTAGTGTAGCGCCGGCGGGGTTTCGATTTCATGGACATGGATTCTGGATGTTGGTGGTCCAGAAATCCAGCTCACCTCAACTGTGCCCACCTCCGAAAATTCGGCCATGAAAAATCTTCTCCTGTTTATTTCCGCTTTTATTGGGGTGGCATTTTGCTCAGTTCCCTATTCATGTGGTGCGGATTTGCCACAAGCGCCATCGAACCTTTCCTCAGCAGCCGTTAAGTATACGCCCACTGAAATTTACCAGGTTGTGCTGAAGCATGAATTTAATAGAATTAACTTACCGAGAGAGTCCCTTGGCAAGAGAATTGAGAGGTTAAATGAGCTTTTGAGAAACGAAGTCCATCCCACATCAAGAGTAAAAGTCACGGCGAGCAGAAACCTCAATCTTGAGTTGCTTTGCCATGAAGTGAAACTTGATGAAGCGACACTTGCTATGCTCCTCAAGCATGCTTTGGACTCCCGAAAAGTTAAGTGTGACGTTATTCCTGGAGAAATCAGACTTAATCCTAAGAAGTAAAGAGACTTTTATGCTATGCTGATGTTATGACAAAAAAATCAAAATAATCAGACCGCTTAAAATTATGACGATAGGTATTGCTGTAAAATGTTTGATTTCATCTTGCAACAATGCGGCAAGAACTGAATCCGAATTAAATAATTCACAAGATGTAATTCGAATGGAAAATAGGAAGTAGTGACGGTTAACCGCAGGGCCTGCGCCAGACGGGAAAGAGACATGTGCACAACCAACCATTGGCCCAGGACGTTCCAACCTATTGACAACCGTAACGAAATCAGCCTCACGGCTGTTGGACTCCCTTGGACTCGATAGAAATCAAGATTTTAAGGGACAGTCACTCTGAAAGAAATCCTCCTTGCCAAATCGAATGTCAGGCAGGTGATTTTGTAGCTGGCGGAACCGGCTTGCTCGACACCGCCTGCCGCGAAAAAAACCCTCTCCCCAGCCTGATCGCCCTACCGTCAACATGCCATTTCGAAGTTGAAAAATGATTGCGAATGTGGCTGGAAGTCCGGGACGGATGCCCTTAGCTTTGCGGCGGATGACGGAAATGGATGGCAACCGGAGGTTTCTGCGGACCGAGCCGCTGCTTGGCGGATTGGCGCTGCTACTCCTCCTGGTCGGGTGTTTCCATGTGCTGCGGCCGTTCATGACGGCCTTGCTGTGGGCGATGATCCTGGCCTACACGCTGTCGCCGATGCAGCGGATGTTCACGCGCTGGTTCCGCGGATCGGGGACGCTGGCGGCGTGTTTCGTGACGTTGACGGTGACGGTGATTCTGGCCGGGCCGGTGGTTGTCATCGGTGTGAGTCTGGCGCAGGACGGCAAGGATCTGGCGCTGGCGACCCGCAATTGGTTCATGGACGCGCCGGAGCGGCCGCCGGCCTGGTTGAGCCAGGCTCCGGTGGTGGGCGATGAGATCGACGGCTATTGGCGGGGTTTTGCGGAGGACCGGAAACGCTGGATGGACCAGCTCGACAAGCAGGTCAAATCCCCCCCGCCGCGGCCGAAGATTGTGGTGGAAACGGAGAGCGGTCTGATGGTGCAGGAACCTCCGGCGGTTGCCGAGACGGAACCGGCGCAGGTTGGGCAAGAGGAGGAGGAAAAGGATGACTCCTCGCATCTGGTGGCCTTGCTCGCGAGGTTTCTGGCCTGGGCGCGGGATTGGCTGATCGCCGCAGGGCTGGCGGTGGGGCAGGGGGTGACGCAGGTGCTGGTGAGTGCGTTCCTGGCGTTTTTCCTGCTGCGGGATTCCCCGCAGCTTTCGGAACGGCTGGGCGTGGCGGTGGAGCGCCTCGCCGGCGACCGGGGCAGGCACCTGGTGAAGGTGGCGGGCAATACGGTCAGCGGGGTGATCTACGGCATCCTCGGCACGGCCATCGTGCAGGCGCTGGTGGCGGGGCTGGGATTCTGGATCGCGGGGGTGCCCGGAGCGGTTCTGCTTGCGGTGCTGACCTTCTTTTTCGCCGTGCTGCCATTCGGTCCGCCGCTGATCTGGCTGCCTGCGGCGCTGTGGCTGTTCGCGCAGGACCGGCCGGGCTACGGTCTGTTCATGCTGCTGTGGGGACTGCTCGGCATCAGCAGTGTGGACAACGTGCTGCGGCCCTATCTGATCAGCCAGGGCAGCAAGATGCCTTTCGCGCTGATCTTCTGCGGAGTGATCGGCGGCGCGCTGGCCTTCGGGTTGGTAGGGGTTTTCCTCGGTCCCACCTTGCTCGCGGTGGCCTTCCGCCTGATCGACGAATGGTCGGCCACAAACAAGTCCGGCCCGGGGAAAAGCAAGCCCGAGGCCATTTCGGAATTGCCTGCGGGGCAGGATTCCTCCACACCGCCGCCGCATGGCGGTCAGTCCCTCGGCATTGGGTAAGGTGGTGGAGGTGTTCGAGCGGAATTTCCGCGACCGCGGGGAACTCGGGGCCTCGATCAGCATTTGGTGGGAAGGGACCGAGTTGCTGTCCAGCGGCCATGGCTGGTGCGAGCGGGAAATGAAACGGCCATGGACCTGCCGCACGCTGGTGCCGGTTTATTCGGCCACCAAGGCGCCCGCCGCGGCCACGCTCTTGCTGGCGCTGCATCAGCGCGGACTCTCGGAGGAAACGCCGGTGCGCGAGGTTTGGCCGCGGTTTCCGGTGGCCGGGGCGGGATTTTCCCATCTGCTTTCCCATCAATGCGGGCTGGCGGTGCTCGACCGCCGGGCGAACCTGATGGAGCACGCCGCCGTGGTGGAGGCCATCGAGGCGCAGACGCCATCGTGGACGCTTGGCGACGGACATGGCTATCACCCGCGCACTTTCGGATCGCTGGTGGACGAACCGGTGCGGCGGCTCACCGGGTTCACGCTGGGCGGTTACTGGCGGGAGATGATCGCCGGGCCGATGGGGCTGGATTTCTGGATCGGCCTGCCGGAAACCGAGTGGGCTCGCGTGGCCCGGCTGTATCCGGGAAAGGCGGGCAAGGACGATCTGGCGGACGCGTTTTACAAACAGCTCACCACCTCGGGGACTTTCACCCGGCGCGCGTTTTCCTCGCCGCGCGGGCTGCATTCGATCCATGAGATGAACGAGCCGCGCGCGTGGTCCGCGGGGCTGCCCGCGTTGGGCGGGGTGGGCACGGCATCCGCGCTGGCGAAGTTCTATCAGGCGGTGATCGGCGCGGTGGAGAGCCCGCTCGCGCCGGGCATCAGGCAGGCGCTGGCCTCGCCGCGCTCTGTGGCGCAAGACCGGGTGCTGCTGAGGCCCACGGTATTCACCTGCGGCGCGCAACAGGATCCGGTGGATGCGGCGGGAAACAAAATCCGGCGGATTTATGGTCCCTCGAAGTCGGCTTTCGGCCACCCCGGCGCGGGTGGCAGCCATGGCATGGGCGATCCGGAAACCGGCGTGTCATTCGCCTACGTGATGAACCAGATGGACCTGAGCGTGATGCCGGGGCTCAAGTGCGTGGAGATGATCGAGGCGCTGTTTTCCGAGATGTGAGGTTGCATTTCAGGGTGGTCATCAATTTCGTCCGTTCCGGTCTTTTCGTTGTTCCCAATCCCGGTGTCCGGAATCAAACCCTTTCCAACAGGTTTGCCAGAATCGAATCGAGCCGGGCGTGCGAGTGGTCGTTGCGATACTCTTCGAACAACGGAGCCTGCCCGTTACCGGCAGTCCCGCCGCCGCCGGCGAGTTGGACGGCGGCGTCCAGCGCGGCCAGGTGGGATCCCTGCGGGATGGTGATGCCCATGCGATAGCGCTCCACGCGCATGCCGACGCATTCGCCGGCGGTGGCGATGCAGGTTTTCTCAAACAGGGCGGCCTTGCTGAGAGTGCCGCTGCTGCCCTGGAAGTCCTCATAGGCGGCCCACGCGATGTCGAAGGCGGAGAACAGCGAGTTATAATCCGCCTCGGAAGCGATGCGGCCGGCGGAAGGATCGAAGTGGAGGAAATCCCCGGCCTTTTCCACGAGGTTGGCGATTTCATCGCGCTCCGCATCCGAATACTCGCCGGGGAGGAAGACACCGCAGCACGCGAAGAAGACGGGGACACCCCGCTCGCAGGCGAGGGCGGTGGCGCGCAGAAGCGTTAGAAATCCCTTGCGGCGTTCCAGTCCGATCATGCCGACGGTGGCGCGGCCTGCGGCCTTGCGGTGGATTTCGAGGGCAAGCGCGGTGGGTTTGGCGGGCAGGCCGCCCTGGGTGACATCCGGGTAGGCGGTGACGGTTTTGCCGCTGAGTTTTTCCATCGCCGGGATGAAGCGTTCGTCGAGCACGCCTACCCCCAGGCACCTGCGGCTGCGGAGGATGGCATCGCCCTTGGCGAGGAGGCGGAGTTTTTTTGTGATCGAAGGCCGTTCGCCGTGGTGGTGGTTGCGCAGGTAGAGTCCGCTCCACGGCATACCTAACAGAATATCCGGAATCTGCGGCAGCGGAAGGAAACGGAGATAACTGTCGAGATAGGGGAAATAGACGAGATCCGGCCGCCAACCGCACTGTTCGATCGCATTGGCGAGGGTTGCCGATGCCTTGCGCCAGCGGTCGAATGTTCTGGCGGGATCGCCCTCGAAGCGGCCGTTGAAGAAGCTGCGCTTGCCGGTGGGCAGTTTGTGGAAGCGGACGAGGTCGTCCGAAGCCGCTTCCGGCATGGCGGCGCGGAGGTTTGCGTGCGCGGCCCCGGGTTCCGGGCACAGGCCGATGACCCTGGCTCCGGCGCGCAGGAACGATCCGGTGAACTGGGTGAAGTACATCGGGTGGTGCCCGGTCCAGATCGGGTCGATCAGCGCCACGGTTTTCTGCGGTTTCCCGGTCATGGCGGGTCCGGGTTTCGCGCGCCGGCATGGATCCAGGTCGCGCGGAGGAGAAACGCCTGGGGCAGACCGGCCATCATGCCGAAGAGGATGCCGGCGAGTCGTTCCTGAAACGGGTTGGCGGTGATCGTTTCGCTGATCAGGCAACAGGTGGCGACGAAGGGCAGGAATGCAAGCCATTGGTCGGGGCCGGGTTCCGGGGAATTGGCGCGCGCGCCGGCCAGGGAGCCCGCCATGGTGCCGCCCATCAGGCCAAGATAACATGCCAGGCCGATGATGCCGCTGGAGAGCAGGCCGTAGGTCCATACCGAGTGACCGGCGAACCAGACGTCGTTGGTCTCGGTGTGCTTCTTCGGCAGAACCAGCCAGATTTCAGTCAGATAGGCGGGATGCCAGTAGTAGGTGCATCCGATGCCGCGGCCGTGGATGAAGTGGATTGGCTCGCGGGTGAGGATTTCCCAGATCGCGTCCGCCTCGGCCTTGCGGGTGAGATAGGAAATGTCCGCGCTGAGGTTGCGGTCCGAGGCGTTGTGGAAGAGCCGTTCGTTCCAGCGCTCGATCATGACCGGCTGGATGAGGGCGGACACTCCGAGCGCGGCGATCATGACAGCGGCGGCGATGCCGACCGGAAGCAGGCGGCGGGGCAGGGAGGACCACCCGGAGTTCCGCCACAGCGTTCCTAACAGAAAGCAGAAACCGCATGCTGCGGCCGAGGCCATCACCGGAAACACCAGCGAGCGCGTGACGGTGATGAAGATGCCGATGAACAGCACCACGCAGGCAGCGATGAGGTTCCAGTGGAAACGAGGACGCAGCAGCAGGGCGCAGCCGATCCATGCCGCCAGCCAGCCGTTGGCGGGACTCTGCACCTCGAAGCGCACCGTTTCCACCGTGGCGGCCTGGAACACGAAACCGTGGAAGATCCGCCAGAGGATGTTCACGCAGGCGGCCACCAGCATCGGGCGGACGATCCGCGCGGGGCGGACACCCATGCAGCCGGCGATGTGCGAATTGACCATGGCGAAAAGGCACAGCAGCAAAGGCAGTGCCACCCGCAGCGAGCGTCCGGGATCCACGCCCTGCAGGGTGGAGTTCGC
The DNA here is from genome assembly GCA_964554865.1 of uncultured Luteolibacter sp. Classification (GTDB taxonomy): domain Bacteria; phylum Verrucomicrobiota; class Verrucomicrobiia; order Verrucomicrobiales; family Akkermansiaceae; genus Luteolibacter. The sequence goes on from CAZKQK010000076.1 coordinate 6,045, forward strand.
GATCTGGATGGCCATGAACAGTCCCCAGCCGCCGAGCAGCCAGGCTCCGGGGCGGACTGTTAGAAAACGGAAGCCGAGCGCCGCGATCGTCAGGGATGACAGCACGCTGGCGGCGAGAAACAGGATCTGGTCGAGTCCGCCGCCCTCCTGTCCGGCCTGGGCGCGGTAGTCCAGGGCGAACGACAGCATGAAGACCCAGAGCAGGCGCTCGACCCATATCGCGCCGGGAGCATTGGGCACCCGGACCGGATCAGGCGGATCGTGGAAGAGGCGGAACACGGTGATTAACTCGCGAGGATTTCATCGAATCGCGCCGCGGTTTTCTCGATGGGGAATGTTTCCTCGGCGTAGGCCCTCGCGTTTCCGGCGAGCCTGGCGCGGAGGCCGGCGGAGTTCCGGAGTTCCTCGGCATTGGCCAGGAAACCATCGATATCCCCGGGGGCGCTGACCAGCCCGGCCCCGTGTTCGCTGGCAATGCGCGCGGCCAGGTTGTCCAAGGGGATGGACAACAGGAGCGGGCGTCCGGCGCAAAGATAACTCAGGGTCTTGGATGGCACGGAGAAAGTTCCGGCCTCGTCCTCCAGTATGCCGGCCAGCACATCGCCGCTGGAGAGCAGCATCGGCAGTTCGGTGAATTCCTGATAGGGCAGGATGACCATGTTGCCCAGGCCGAGTGCGGCGCTTTCGCGTTTCAGCCATTCCGCTCCGATGCCTTCGGAGACGATGACCACGCGCACATCGGGTTTGTCCGCATTGCGGCGGGCGAGTTCCAGAAGCAGCGCCGGATTGTGTTTCATGCCGATGGTGCCGGAATACAGATAGACGAACTTGTCATGCAGCCCGTGGCGGCGCGACCATTCGTTGTCCTTGGGCAGGCAGGGGATATCCTCGATGTGCGCCCAGTTCGGCACCACGGCGATGCGCGAGTCCTCGACGCCGAACTCGCGGGTGAGGATGGGCGTGAAGTCGCCGGTGATGGCGATGACGCGCGAGCTGCGTTGGAACTGGCGGCGGTCGAGATGGCGGTACCAGGCGCCGATCCACGCGCCGGCCACCGGGATGCGGCGGCGCAGCAGCTTGTCCACGGCCAGGCTGTAGAAATCCTGGACCCAGTAATAAAACCGGCCGTTGCCCGCGGTGGCGGCGCGGCTGATCGGTTCCTGGGTCTCGGTGGGCGTGTTGCCGGAGAGGACCGCGTCCGGTTTCCACTCGGAAATGAAACGGGCCACCCTGCGGCCGTAGCGGACTTCCATGCTCCGGCGGCGGCGGAATGAATACTTGTAGCGGGTGTATTCGGGGTCCATCGGCATTTCCCTGAAACTGAGCCCCAAGGGATCGCCCGGTTTGGTGGCAAGATCGCCGCGGGGTGTCTGCAGGGAGCCCGCGAAGGCGTGGACCACCTCATGCCCCCTCGCGGCGAGCGCGCGGCTCAGCGAGGTGGGAAACGCGTGACCCGCGTAGTCGTGGACGACGATTCTCATTTTGGGGGGAGGGAGCGGAAGTGCCTGATGTGGAATGCGACACGCCATTCTAGGAAACCGCCTCCGGCAGTCAATCGCCCCGGGACACGCGAATGCGGGGGATTGCCTTTACGCCCCGATCGGGTGCCAGACGGTCTTGGCCTCGGTGAAATCGCGGATGGCGTAGGGGGAATCGTGATCCTTCGAGAACCAGTCGGTGGCCGGGCTGTGGATCTTCACGTGTTTCACGCTTTCCGCCGCGCCTTGCTGGAGTGCGGTGGCGTCCGCCCGGTCCGCCGAGGCGGCGAGGGCGCGGATGTGCTCGTGGGTCGCGAAGGTGGGAAGCATGTCCTTGCGGTCGCCGGTGAGCAGGTTCACCACGCCGCCGGGCAGGTCGCTGGTGGCTAGCATTTCGCCTAACAGGATGGCGGGGTAGGGGGACTTTCGCGAGGCGAGGGCGACCACTGAATTCCCGGCGGTGATGGCGGGCAGGACGAGGGTCATCAGGCCTAACAGCGGCGCGTCCTCAGGGGCGAGGATGCCGGCGATGCCGACCGGTTCGGTCACGGTGAAGTTGAAATGCGGCGTGGCCACGGGGTTCACGCTGCCGAGGATCTGCTCGTATTTGTCCGCCCAGCCGGCGAAGTGGACGATGCGCCCGATGGTGGCGCGGGTTTCCCTGGCGCTGGTGACCGCCGCCATTTCATCGGCGCGGGCTTCGAGCATTTCCGCGAGGCGGTAGAGAATCTGCGCGCGGTTGTAGGGCGTGCGCCTCGCCCATCCCGCACCGGCTTTGGCGGCGGCTTCCACGGCGTTGCGCAAGTCCTTCCTGGTGCAGAGCGGGATGTTGCAGAGGAAATTGCCCGCGGAGTCCGTGAGCGGAGCCACGCGACCGGACTCGGAGCGGATGAAGGCGCCGCCGACGTGGCATTTGGGGGTTTTGGTGATCTTGATCATAGGTCTTATGGGGCCCATAGGGCCTATTTGAGAGTGGCATAGTCCAGCAGCCCATGGCGGCCTCCTTCTCTTCCGAAACCGGATTCCTTATAACCGCCGAAGGGGGAGCCGGGGTCGAATTTGTTGTAGGTATTCGCCCAGACGACGCCGGCCTTGAGTTTGGATGCCATCATGAGGATGCGGGAACCCTTGTCCGTCCAGACTCCGGCGCTGAGGCCGTAGGGCGTGTTGTTCGCCTTTTCGATGGCTTCCTCGGGCGTGCGGAAGGTGAGGATGGAGAGCACGGGGCCGAAGATTTCCTCGTTGGCGATGCGGTGGCTTTGCGAGACGTTGGAGAAAACCGTGGGCGGGAAATAGAAGCCGTTTTTCGGCAGCTTGCAGGCGGGTTGGTGGATCTCCGCGCCTTCTTCGACGCCGCTTTGCACGAGTTGTTGGATTTTGGCGAGCTGCTCCTTCGAGTTGATCGCGCCGATGTCCGTGTTCTTGTCGAGCGGGTCGCCGACGCGCAGCACGGCGATGCGGCGCTTGAGGCGGGCGAGGGTTTCATCGGCGACGCCCTCCTGGACCAACAGACGCGATCCCGCGCAGCAGACGTGGCCCTGGTTGAAGAAGATGCCGTTGACAATGCCTTCGACGGCCTGGTCGATCGGCGCGTCGTCGAACACGATGTTGGCGGCCTTGCCGCCGAGTTCGAGGGTGAGTTTCCTGCCGGTGCCGGCGAGGGCGCGCTGGATGATTTTCCCGACTTCGGTGGAACCGGTGAAGGCGATCTTGGCGGCGAGCGGATGGTTCACCACGGCGGCTCCGGTCTCACCCGCGCCGGTGACGATGTTGACGACACCCGGCGGCAATCCGGCGTCGGTTAGAATGGAGGCGAACTTCATCGCGGTGACGGATGTGGTTTCCGCGGGCTTGAGGACCACCGTGTTTCCCGCGGCCAGCGCGGGGGCGATTTTCCACGCGAGCATGAGCAGCGGGAAATTCCACGGGATCACCTGGCCGATCACTCCGAGCGGCGCGAGCGTGCGGCCGGGGGTGACGAAGTCGAGTTTGTCCGCCCAGCCGGCGTGATAGAAGAAGTGCGCGGCGGCCATCGGCAGGTCGAAATCGCGCGACTCGCGGATGGGTTTTCCGCCGTCGAGTGTTTCCGCCACGGCGAACTCGCGCGCGCGGTCCTGCAGGAGGCGTGCGATGCGGAAGAGATACTTGCCGCGCTCCGCGCCGGGGAGTTTGCTCCACGATTTGAACGCGGTGGCGGCGGCCTGATAGGCGGCGTCCACGTCGGCGGGGTTGGCGTGGGCGATCTCGCTGAGTTTTTTCCCATCGCGAGGGGAAATGGTGTCGAAGTGTTTCTTCGATTTCGGCGCGGCCATCTTGCCGCCGATGAAAAGCCCGTAGCGTGGCTCGATGCGCGCGGGCGCGGACTCGGGCGCGGGATCGAATTCCCAGAGATCGCCGAAGAGCAGTTCGCGGGCGGAGGAGCGGGGCGGGGATTTTTTCGCGGGCATCTTGTTGGAGAATGGGGCGGTGTTGGACAAAGGTGTAATCCGTCCGATGACACGGGGAGTGTTTTCGATATCCCGCTTCAGGGCAAGCCGGATTAGAACGCCAGGCAGGAGGAGCCGAACCCGGCCAGTCCAACTCCGGAATCCATCCGCTACCGATCCCGAAGGATTCAACCAAGGCGCGACATGGCAGGACGCGCCGATCTTCGGTCCGGACATCCGGCCTGCCCCCTGTCTTCCTCATCTCAGTTGCACATGCCCGACCTCGCCGAAAAGCTCCGATTTCTCCGCCGCGAACTCCGCGAAGAATACCTTCAGCCTCACAGCTGGCCGTGGATGATCGGTTTTTCCGGCGGCAAGGATTCCACGCTCATCCTTCACCTCGTGATCGAGTGCCTCAAAAACATCCCGCCCGCCGAACGCCGCCGCCCCGTCTTCCTTGTCCGCAATGACACCCTCGTCGAATCCCCGGTTTATCACGCTTTCGTGTGCCGGATGCTGGAACAAATCGAGGAAGGAGTCAGCGCGCTGAACGTCCCTGTGCAAGTCGTTCGCACCGCTCCACTGCCGGAGGAAAGTTTTTGGGTGAACCTTCTTGGCCGCGGCTATCCGGCCCCCAATCGCAGCTTCCGCTGGTGTACGGATCGCATGAAAATCCGGCCCACCTCCCGCTTTATCCGCGAACAAGTCAGCCACCGCGGCCACGCCGTTCTCCTCCTCGGAGTCCGCCGCGACGAATTGTCCCGCCGCGCCCAGAGTGTCGCCAAATACCACGACAATCTCGAGTCCCGCCTTTCAGGGCATAACGACCACCCCGGCTGCTACATCTACGCCCCCATTCGCGACCTCGCCACGGAGGAAGTCTGGGCCTGCCTCATCGCGGCACGTCCTCCCTGGGGCGGCAGTTACCGTGACCTCGTGGCCCTTTACAAGGAAGCCGCAGGCAACGAATGCCCCTTCGTCCTCAGCAAGGCCGATGCCCCCGGCTGTGGCACCAATTCCGCGCGCTTTGGCTGTTGGACCTGTACGGTCGTGGACAAGGACCGCTCCCTCGACTCCCTCATCGCCGCCTGATCCATGAGCAGCGACGAATCGGCGAAGCACTGGCTGGGAAAACTCAGCAGGCTCAAGGTAGATGTCGCAAAAAGGAATAGCACTGCCGGTGCGGCACCTCACAAGCCACTTTTGTTGCTCATCATCCGCGATTTGGTGGAAGAAGGAACCATCACTGGCGGTTTATTGCATCGTGACGGCGCCCTCGCTTTTCGATTTGGAAGCTACTGGACCATCGTGGCCGACCGGCGCCGCACGAAGCCGGATTTGAGGCTGCCTTTTTACCACATGCGCTCGGACGGATTCTGGAAGCCTCTTGAAGCGAGTGGGCGTCCGGCGGAAAGCCGGGAGCGCGCTGTCCTTGCGCAGTTCGACATGTCTTTCCTGCTGTGCCTTCAGGATGCTGAATTCCGCAATCTCGCCCGCCGCACATTGATCGCCGGTTTCCTGGCATCTTCCAATTCCACCGCCACACCGGCCACGACAGCCTCGGAATAGAGCGCGGAAAGCCGTTTCAGCAGCGCCTCGTCGCCCAAGCCGCCCTCCGCCATCGGCGGCACTTCCAGCAATAAATGGAAGTGGTTGGACATCAGGCAGTAAGAAAGTATCCGGCAGCCCGAGAAATTCTTATACATCCGCATGTACATCCGGAACGCCTCGCATTCCCGCTCCCCGAACACGAAGCGCCGGTCCACCACCCGCGAAATGCAGTGGTAAATCACCGGTTTCGACGCCGGATTCCGCCAATTTCCAAGCCACCGAGCCTTGCGCATGCCGCCATCCTATTATTTTTCTGTCACCTTGTAATGATGGCTCGCACACCGGCTCATATCCGGCACTCCTCCGGGATCATGAAAAACCATCGGAATTCGTCCTGTTCCCGCGCCATTCGGGACAGGACTTTTATCGTATGACCGGGTAAAGGAAGCCTTTCAGCGGCGGCGGCGAACCAGCAGGAAGACTCCCAACGCTCCCAGCGCGGAGATGCCCGGCTCGGGAATCACGAAGATATGGGTACGGTCAAGGCCGGTGTCGTAATTCGCCACCACGTCATCCCATGCGGAGGTGCCATCGAACCAGGCTTCATTGATGATCGCCGTCCGGTCACCATTGAGGTAGATGTCTCCGCCGGAGAAGGTGTAGGTGCCATTGGTGTGAACAATGTCCTTGGCGAACAGGGTTCCGGCGGTGTGGAAGACCGAGCCGAGGGCGCTGCCTCCGCTTCTTCCGAGATTGAGCAGACCTTCGAGGGTTACGACTCCTCCGGAGAGGTTGAGCGTGCCGTTGTCGGCGTAGCCCAGATCAAGATTGGTGCCGCCGGTGATGTCGAGGGTGCCGCCGGAGACGGTGATGTGGTTGTTGTTTCCGGTGGTGGGCGTGTAGCCGAGGCCGTTGCCTCCGGTGTTCGTAAGTCCCTGTCCCACCCGGAAGGCGTCATAGCCATTGAAGGAGACGTTTCCTCCCTCGATCACGAGGCTGGAATTCCGGGCGATCAAGACACCGGCATTGTTCCCGGCGGAGGATTTGGTAAAATTCGCAGTGCCGCCGGTGATTAAAAGGGTGTCTCCGGTTTGATTCGGGTTGGCGAGAGCGGTGACAAAGTCACCTTCGTTAGCTTTCCCGAGGAAAACGCCCCTCAGGTAGAAGTTCCCGTCGGAAGGGAGACCGTTGGCGTGAGAGTTCACGGTCAGGCTGCCGCCCGAAAGCGTGTAGGTGCTGCCCAGGCCGGAGGCTCCGTCGGAAAGGAAGAAGCCCCGCCGGAGGTTGGCCTCGACGCTTCCACCGCTTTGGGTGAAGGCTCCCGCCCCCCCGAACCCGACGAGGAAGTAGGCTCCGTCCACGGAGAGGGAGCCGTTGCCGGACACCTCGAAAGCGCCCCGATTCTGGAACCGGTTGTTTTTGCTGCCGTCGGTGGTGGCGTTGCCGGCGAGAATCGCCTTCCCGTTGCCGGAGATGGTGGTGGATCCGCCGCCCAGGATATCCCAGTTGGAGTCGTTGTTTCCAGTGATCGTCAGGGAGCCGGAGTCGGTGATTGTCGTGTTTCCGGCACCATTCCGAGTCAAGGTGCTGTTGACGATGGTGGCGTTGGTGGAGCTGGAAGCAATGATAACATTCGTTCCGGCAGCGGGAACCCCACCGGGATTCCAGCTACCGGCGGTACTCCAGTTACTGCCCCCCAAGCCGGTCCAGGTGGACTGGGCGAATGAGGAAACGGTGAGGGGGAGGCTCACTGCGAGGATGGCCAAATAGGTCTTTTGCAGGCTGGATTCAGGTTCCATATATAGCGTTGTTTTATGGTTTTCGTGCGAGTTACGGGTGGACCGTGTGCGCCATTTTCGTGAAGTGACACTCGGACTTCATAGGGATTTCGTCTCTGAGGTCAACCTCATTTTATGAGCAAGGGCTCAGAAAAAAGAAATTTCCACCGGATAGGATGTGAAAATGTCCCGTCGAACCAGTCCGTCTCCCGAAGGAGGAAGAATGAATCTTTTCGGGGCGACTTTGCAGTCGTTCAGGGGCACGAAAGGCTGGACGCAGGAGCAAATGGCAGCGCGGTTGCAAAAAAACGGCTGGGACATCGATATGGCGACCCTTGCCCGGATTGAAATCGGCAAGCGGACGCTGACGGATTTCGAACTGGCATTTTTTCTGCGCGTGCTGGGCCTAAAATGGTCCGATCTGGATTGGACTGTTGGAAAGGGCGCGGAGGGATATTCGACGGGAGTTCAGGAGTGAATTTCAAAACTGTCGATTATTTTTCTGTCACTTTATAATGGCCGAACCCTGTCTTCTAACACATGAATCTTTCCCCGCGATTTTGGCCACCTTCGTCGCGGAATTGCACTCCTGCGATCACTCCAAAGTTTTTTGAAACCGGGCTTGCCCGCATGTAGCTTGCGGGCTACGCTGTGCCGTGCGCGTCGAAAAGACCGATGAATACCGGGACTGGCTGGATGGCCTGAAAGACTTGTCCGGTCGCGCCCGCATCCTGATGCGGGTGGACAGGCTCATCCACGGCAACCCCGGCAGCCATCGCAATCTGACCGATGGCGTATCCGAACTCAAGATTGATGCGGGTCCCGGCTACCGGGTCTATTACAAGCGGTTCGGCGACAGATTGCTGTTGCTGCTGATCGGGGGTGACAAATCCACGCAGCGGAAAGACATCACCCGGGCCTTGCGCCTGGCTAGAACCTACAAAGAAGATTGAAGATGAAGACCATTGCCAAAACCACCAGGCGCACCAAGACCGCGAAGCCAAAGACCACGGCTTACGACGTGGCCGAACATCTGCGTACCCCCGAAGAAATGGCGGCTTATCTGGACGCGTGGCTGGAAGATGCGCCGGATGATGTGTCCGGCATCGCCCGCGCCCTTGGCGATATTGCCCGTGCCAAGGGCATGACCCAGGTTGCCAGGGATGCCGGCCTCAGCCGCGAGAGCCTTTACCGGGCGCTCGGCGCGAACGGCAATCCGAGCTTTGCGACGGTGCTCAAGGTGGTGCGGGCGCTTGGGGTTCGGCTTCATGCGCAAGCGGGAGGACTACCGCCTGCATGAGTTCACACGGCATGTCCGGCTGAAGGTGGAAGTCATCCAAATGGGGAAAAGCTTCATGATGTGAAGCCTGCGGTGCATCATCCTTTTCACGGGGCGAGGGAGCGAAGCGAGGGGACGATGGCAGCGAGGGAGCTGATTACCCGGGCGATTTCGGCTGCGGTGAGTCCGGGGCAGATGGAGAATCGAACCGACTGCCGCGCCGCGTCGCCGGGTTTCATGGCGGCGATGACATGGGAAGGATCGGGGCTGTCGGCGAGACAGGCGGAGCCGCTGCTGGCGCAGATGCCGGCTTGATCCAGAAGGAGCAGGAGCGCTTCGGATTCGATGCCGGATTTCACTCGCGATCCGAACCGATAGACAGACGAAGGATTGCCCCAATCCTCGCCGAGATACGGCAGCATGGCCTCGCGGACCTCCGGCAGGACGGGTGTGGTGGCGTTGTGATCGAGGTGGATCAAGGCGAGAAGCTATATTTGTGGGACGCGGTGCCGGGATGTCAGCAACCAAGCGTTTGGCCGATGCGTTTCGGGCGCGGGATCGAATTCCCGGAGATCGCCGAAGAGCAGTTCGCGGGCGGAGGAGCGGGGCGGGGATTTTTTCGCGGGCATCTTGTTGGAGAATGGGGCGGTGTTGGACAAAGGTGTAATCCGTCCGATGACACGGGGAGTGTTTTCGATATCCCGCTTCAGGGCAAGCCGGATTAGAACGCCAGGCAGGAGGAGCCGAACCCGGCCAGTCCAACTCCGGAATCCATCCGCTACCGATCCCGAAGGATTCAACCAAGGCGCGACATGGCAGGACGCGCCGATCTTCGGTCCGGACATCCGGCCTGCCCCCTGTCTTCCTCATCTCAGTTGCACATGCCCGACCTCGCCGAAAAGCTCCGATTTCTCCGCCGCGAACTCCGCGAAGAATACCTTCAGCCTCACAGCTGGCCGTGGATGATCGGTTTTTCCGGCGGCAAGGATTCCACGCTCATCCTTCACCTCGTGATCGAGTGCCTCAAAAACATCCCGCCCGCCGAACGCCGCCGCCCCGTCTTCCTTGTCCGCAATGACACCCTCGTCGAATCCCCCGTTTATCACGCTTTCGTTTGCCGGATGCTGGAACGAATCGAGGAAGGAGTCAGCGCGCTGAACGTCCCCGTGCAAGTCGTTCGCACCGCTCCACTGCCGGAGGAAAGTTTTTGGGTACCTTCTTGGCCGCGGCTACCCGGCCCCCAATCGCAGCTTCCGCTGGTGTACGGACCGCATGAAAATCCGGGACAAAGCTTCGGATTCGGATATTCGAAATAGTCCCGGTGGCGGACTCGGCTCAATCCGCGAGAACCGCCCGCAGTCGCACGAAACGGGCCGGGTTTTCCGAAACCGGAGCGAGTACCAGGAAGGTCACCGTTTCCGTGCCGTCGCCGTTGTCCACTGGCGAACCGAGCATTTCCATGATGCCGGAGCCGGATTGCCAGGTGCCGAGATTTAGCGAGGTTTCGGCGGTGTATGTCACCTGGAATGCCAGAATCCGGCGGCGGAAGGTGAGCGTGAGGTGGCGGTGCTCTCCGACGTCGGTGAAACCGGCGGCTGGCAGGGCATCGGTGGGGTGGGGGAGCAATTCCGCGCCGAGGGCATAGGCCATCAGATGGCTGAGACCGGGGGCGAACTCGGCCATGGGATCGGTTTCGCCAAGGGCCGCGAGCCATTCGCCGAAGGGATCCGCGGACGTTCCCGGGGTGGGAGGGCCGGAAGTCCAGCTTGCGGCGAGCGAGTGGTCGGGCGCGGAAGCCGGATTGGCGAGAACCAGCGCGGGTCCGTTGCCATCGGGCTCCGTGGGCCATGGCGGCGCGTCATCATAGGTGAAATCGTGGATCGTGGAGCCATCCACGGTGTATGCCAGTCTGATGCGTTCTCCGTTGTTGGCGAGGTTGCTGGATGCGTTCCACTCGCCGGCCACGGGTCTTCCCGCGCCGTATCGGGAAACGAAAGCCGCGAGGTTCTTCACGATGACGGCGTGGGCGCCGGGAGCGAGGCTGGTGATCGCGGAGCCGGCGAAGGAGAACTGAAGACCCTCGGTGAAGGCGACGTTGGTCAGATCCAGGGTCAGCGTGGAACCGATGTTGCGCAGCTCGATGTATTCGTAGTCCTCCTTCGAGCCGCCGACAGGAGCCGGGCCCGCCGGGTTGTACATGAGTTCTGTTATCATCAGGTGGTCCCGCAGCTCGATGAAACCGTCGGCAGCCGTGGCGGTAAACTCGTAAGGGGCCGACCAATGGCTCCAGCGGCCGGTGTTGTCCATCATGCGTACCCGCGCGCGGTAGGTGTGGCCGGCTTTCACGGCGGACGGTGGAATGGAAACAGAGCCGGAGAAGGTGTTCAGCGCGCCGGTTTGCCAGACCGGATTGTATTCAAGGATGAAGGCGTCCTCCGCCTTCCATCCCGGCGCGGCGGGATTCTCGATCTCGCCAAGCCGCCAGGCCATCGCGCCGAAAGTGCCCGCTCCCTGCGGATCGGAAAACGCGGAGGTGGAAAACGCAAGCCCGTTGCGCGGATGATCGGGCGGCCCGGTGTAGGTGATCACCGGAGTGGCGGGCAGAAGTCCGGCGTCGGGGCCGTCCGCGAGGTTGTCGAGGTGGGCCCCGCGGCCGGCAGGCACAAAGGGGCCGATGTTTTCCTCGCGCGACCAGCTTTCGAAACAGAAGCGTTTCATGTCGGCCACCTTGGATGCCAGCGGATCGTCATTGGCGGTTCCGGCGGAGAGCGGCGCGTCGCGCCAGCGGTCCTGGTCGGCTTTCGATATCTCGGCGATGACCGCGGCGCGATCGTCCATCAGGCGGTTGATCTGGTCCTCCTGCCAGATGAGATCCCGGAACTCGCGGATCACATTGCGGTGCTCCAGTTTCATCGCGGGCTTGTTGACATATGGCATGCCGTCGCTGGTGGACATGTCCCAGCCGTAAAGCGCGTTGTTGGCGTGCTCCCAGCCGTTGTTCCAGTTCGGGCCGAAGCTGGCGTCCCAGTCGTAGGGCAGCCACCAGCAGACGCCGCGCGAGGGATCGGAACCCACTGGCTCGAAATACCACGCGCAGTTCTTCAGCGAGTGGCGAATGTCGTCGGTGTAGGGAAAGAGATCATAATGCCGGATGGCTTCGGCGACGGCGGAGTAGCGGTACCATTTCTGATAGTTGACATGTTCGTTGAGCCATGCCCCGGACTGCCCGCCGTGCAGGTTGTCGCGGATGTTGTTGAACTCCGAACCGTCGCGCACCATGTTCGGCGACTGGTAGCGGCGCTGGCGCTCGGAGTCCCATATCCAGTCCGACATCTTGTAGAGATTGCCCTTGGTCATGCCGCGCGCGTCCATGAAGGAGGATTCGTATTCCTCGACGACCTGCTGGATGCCCCAGAAGTCGCCGTTGTACTGGTCCGGAGCCTCGGCCGCGCCGTCGATGACGCGGAAGTGGAACCAGTGGGTGGACGGAGCGGGCACGCCGAAGGTGTTCCACAAGGTGGCGCCGATTTCCTCGGGCATGCCCCAGCCGTTTCCTCCCTTGTTGCCGAACATCTTGTTGACGGCGAGCGATGACCACTTGACCGGATGCTTTTTCCCCGCCTGATCGCGGGCCTGGAAGCGGTGGCCGTCGTTGAACTGGAACTTGTAGTGGCGCTTGCCGCGCGTGAAGCGGCCCTCGTTGTCGCCGTAGCGGCTGTTTCCTCCCCTCAGGCGGGTGACCACATGGTCGTAAACCACTCCGTCGCAAACGAAAGCGCCCTCCCAGTCCTCGGCGCGGCGGGCGGCGAGCACGGTGTCATTTCCCGTGTTGGGCATTTGCTGGGCCCCCTCGTAGGCCTGGAGCGCGAGCATGTCCTCGTTGCGGATGATCCAATGATAGACGGGGAGGGATTCCAGCACTTGCCTGGGCCAGACCTTGCCGGGGCCTTCCGGGGAAACGGATGCGGCGGATGCCACGTAGTCCGGCACGCCATCGTAAACGAAACAGGCGAAGTTGAGAGAGGCGTCATCCGCGTATGGCACCTGGACCGATGTGCCCGGGATGTCCGCCGCGACGATGCGGTAACGCACCAGCGTCCGGTGCGCCTGGGCGGGGATGAAGGCGGTGAATACCGCGTCCCCGGCGGATTCGTCGCCATTCGCGCCATTGTCCGTCATGGCCATGGCGGTCCAGTTGGCGGGATTCTCAAACGCGGGGTTGACCGGCCGCTCCCCGCCCGGGTCGGCCAGGATCTGCGCGGCGCCGCGCGGAAAGCGCGCGGGGATGAACTGACCGGGCTCCACGATCTGATAGAGCAGGTTCACCGCGCCGACTCCCTGCGGGTCGCTGATCTTGGCGGTGACGCGGATCGGTTCTCCGGACACGGGCGACTTCGGCTGGTGATCCACCTGCCGGATTTGCGGCGGCGCGGTAGGAGAGTAAACGGTGTTCACCGCGCCGGGGCTGGGGATTTTCACCATGTCGCCGGCGGGGCGGATGAGCCGCGCGTCAAAGGCGAAGTCGCCGCTGTCACTCAGGGAGCGGTTGAACGCGCGAAGCGCGATCACGTTGGTTCCCTCCCTCAGATACTGGGAGGCGTCCGTTCGGAGGACATCATACCAGAGACCTTCCGTTCCGTTGGCATTCGCCGTGGTGTTGAGGTCCGGGTTTTGGCCGGTTCCGGACACATTGTGCCGCGCCACTTCGACACCGTTGATCCAGATGATGACTCCGTCATCGATTGTGAAACGCAGCAGAACGGCGGAGGGGATCTCACCGGGGAGAATGTCGAATGTTTTTCTCGCAAACACCGAGATATGGGATCCCTGCATTCCCGCCAGAGTTGTCCCGAGCGGAAGATTGTCGATTTCCCCATAGCCGATCGGAGCGGGAGTTGGCGGATTGATCCATGTGCCGTCCGGTGTGAAGTTCCAGTCCCGCCAGTTCGATGGGGGCATGGAGGTGCCGGGTTTGTAGGACCAGCCGTTGGAGGCGGCCGGGACGTAGTCCAATTGGGCAAGCCCGGGCAACGGGACCGACGAGCGCCAGGAGCCGCCGAGGTCGTTGTCGAGCGAGGGGTGGATGAGTTCCATGGACGAACCGCCGCTGACGCCGACCGGCCAGGGGAATTCATCCTTGTAGGTGACGGTGTCGATCACGACGGACGAGGCGTTGACCAACTCGACCGTTTCCCCCTCGCCGGCGAGCGCTCCGGTGAAGGGGCCATAGGGAGTGAAGCCATACTCCGCCTGGAACACCGCAGGATCCATCGCCACGACCACAAAGCCTCCGGCAGCGATGGTGGAGCCCGGCGGAAAGGTGAAGCCCACGCCCCTGCTGAAGCGCCATCCGGAGATGTTTACCGGAGTGGTGCCGGGGTTGTGCAGTTCCACAAACTCGGTGCGGGCGTTCCCGGGAGGATCGTAATGAAGCTCGTTGATGACCACCGAGGGAGTGGCGGTGACCACCGGGATGGAAACCACTTGCCCGGCGGAGCGTCCGGTGCTGTCCGTGACCAGCACCCGCACTGATAGAATGCCTCCCGCCGGAGGCGTGTCTCCCTGATAGATCAACTGGTTCCCGGACACGGAGAACCGGAAGTTGTCCGTGTCGCCCGCGCCCGCGGCCAACTGGAAGGTGTGGGTTTCTCCGAGGTTCGGATCGGACGCCTTGAGCAGGCCGACGAAGGATCCCGCCGTGAAGTTTGTCAGAACCTGATATGCCGGAGTGACCAGACCCGCGGGATCGGTTGGCGGCGCGAGGACCCGCAGCGTGACTGCGGCGGTCTCCGAATCGTTGAGCCCGTCATTGATAAGGAAGGAAAACGAATCGATGCCCGCGAATCCCGGGTTGGGTGTGTAGGTTAGCGCGGGTGCGGTTCCGCTGAGCGAACCGTTGGCAGGCGGCGTGACGACGGTCCAGGACCATGATCCCTGCGGAGTGTTCGGATCGTCGCCCTGAAGCGTGACGGGAGATGAACCTCCCTGCGCCACGTTAACGGTTTGGCCGAGGGCTGTGGGTGCGCCGGGATCAACGATCACGGTCACCATCGATGAAACCTCGCCGGAAGCATTTGACGCCCTGAGCCGGTAAGTGGTCGTGGCTGTGGGGGAGAGTGCCATCGATGATTGTCCGGTGGCGGCAACACCGCCGGGATCGATCACCAGGCTGTCAGCCCCTTGGACCTGCCATGACAAGGTCACCGGATCTCCCTGATAGACGACCGCATGACTGGCGTTGAGGGAGACGAGCGAAGGCTTCACCTCCACGGGGGTGAGCCCGAAAACCGGGGCTGCGGTATTGTGAATGTCGGCGATTTCGGCGGCGGACAAGGCACGGCCGTGCAACTGGACACGCGCCAGGGTGAAGGACGCGGGAACCGCACCCCGCGTGCCATTCGGGTTGTTCTGCGAGCCGACGACGATGGGCAGGGGATTGTTGTTGGTGTCCAGCGCCCAGGTGTTGAGCGGACCGTTCATTTCGGCCACGCCGGGCAGACCGTCGGTGTAAATCGACGAGGTGAGCGTGGCTCCGTCGTAGGAAACCGCAACGCATGTCCAGACTCCCGCGCGTTCCGCTCCCTTCCAGCTCATGTCGGCGACGTCGCCCCACTGCCCGACGGCCCCCCACACCGGGTGGGTGCCGTGGGTGTAGGCCGCGTTGGTTCCGTTCCCGCCGCCGCGTCGTCCCCAGGCGATGATGGTTTCCTCCTGGCCGATGGACGGGTTGTGAAGCCACGCGATCATGGTGCGGCTGCCATTTCCCGTAATCGACGCGGGGGCGGCGGGGCCCACATACCAATCGTTCGTTCCATCGAGTGTCACGCCCTTGATGCCGTTGACGGTGGTCACCAGGGGCGTGTCGATCTGGCGGGTGAAGGCGCCGCCGAGAGTTCCGGCATTGGTCCAGGAAACCAGAGGGCCGGCCGGCAGCGTGGTGGCATCCAGATCCACGAGCAGTTCCGCCCTGCCCAATCCATGACAGGCCAAGGCAAAAAACGGCAGCAGTCGCGCCGCGCTCGAAGCGGCTGAAAGGTTTTTCATCGGTACATTGGGTTTGGGAGGGGTTCCCGAGGCGTGAGCCCCGGGAAGGGTCTGATTACACCAAGCTCGATCAACACCGGAGGCCGTCCCCATTTCAGGGTGACCGTCATGTTCGGGTTCCATTTCCGGCCCGAATGCGAGCCTCTCGTTCGTTTCGGTGTGATCGCACATATGGAAAAGCGCCATTTCAGCGCTTCAACCGACAGATCCCGGCGCTTTGGTGTCGTGTTCCCCGTGCGGATCGATTGAAAATCCCGAGGATGGCCTGTCTGGTAATCCGGGATGGTGGCGCCGCCCCTCTCACAGGCCGTCCTTTTTCTTCTTCGGCGGATCGATGCCCAGAATGTCCCACACGTCATCCATCAGCCTCATGGCAATGGTTCCGGAGAGTTCCTGTTCCCGCACCTTTCCATTTACTCCGATGTGGATGGCTGGCACGCTGCCCATCGGGGTGGCGGCCTCTCCGGTGCGGACAAACACCCGTCTTCCCAGTTCCGCCGCCGCCTCCCGATCGGAGGACAGCTCCCATTTTGCCGCCAGCCCGAGGTCTTTGCTAACCTTGAGGAAGGTGGCTTCCACGCAGAGTTTCTCCTTGAGATCCTTTGCCGCCTTGTCCTGCTCCGCCATCGGGAGATCCTGACGAACGGGCAGCGGCACCCACATCGCGTGCGGTCTGCCGAGCTTGTATTCGCGATAGGCGTAAAAAAGACCGCCCACCGTCAGGAGCACCGCGCCACAGCCCGCCAAGATCCATCGTTGCATGACGCCGCGTTATACTTCATCCACCTGCCCATCCAAGCCGGAATTTTCATGGAATACCCCGCCACCGCCGCCACCGCCGAGACCCTGCCCAACGGCCTCACCCTGATCCTCGATCCCGATCCGGCCGCACCGGTCGTCAGCGCCCAAGTATGGGTGGAAACCGGATCCATCCACGAGGACCGACTGCTCGGCGCCGGGGTTTCGCATTTTCTGGAACACATGGTCTTCAAGGGCACCAAGGACTACGGTGCGGACGAATTGGCGGACACCGTCCAAGCCGCTGGCGGACACTGGAACGCCTATACCTCGTTCGATCGCACGGTTTACCACATCGATGGCCCGGCCGCCTCGCTCCCCGTTTTCCTGAAATGCCTCACCGGGTTGGTGTTTTTCCCGCTCATCCCGGAGTCCGAATTCGAGAAGGAAAAAGACGTGATCCGGCGCGAGATCGACATGGGACTCGACGATCCGGACCACGCCGCCACCCGGCTGCTGTTCGCCACCGCGTTCCGGATCGACCCCCGCCGTCATCCGGTCATCGGCCACAGGCATCGGTTTGATGCGGTCACCTACGCTGAACTCACCGAATACCACCGGCAACGCTACACCACGGATCGCTGCTTTGCGGTGGTATCCGGGGATTTCGATCCGGATGTCGTGCGCGAAGCCATTTCCTCCCTCACCGAAGACTGCCTGCCCGGTTGCGGCCGCGAGCCGCATGTGGCCATCGATCCACCCCAACTCGGCCCCCGCCATGCCCGGGAAACCTTCGCCATCCCCGCCAGCCGGATCTCTCTGACGTGGAAATCCCCCGCGCTGGATGACCCGACCGCTCCGGCATTCGATGTGCTCGCCGCCATCCTCGGCCGCGGCCGTGCCTCGCGCCTGCACCGCAGCCTGCGCGATGAACGCGGGCTCGCCCTCGAAATCTCCGCCTTCGCCTGGACCGGCCCGGGGCGCGAGGGACTCTTCGGTATCTCGGCCGACGCGGAACCGGCGAATCGCGACGCGCTCGTCGCCGCCATCCTCGCCGATATCGAGGCCGTCCGCACGGATCCGCCAGATGCCGATCTCGCCAAGGCGAAACGCCAGATCCTTGCCAGCCAGTTCCGCAGCCTGACGAGCGCCTCGGGCCGCGCCTCCGACCTTGCGTCGAACTGGCACGAGGCGCGTGATTTGGATTTCACCCGCCGCCACGTCGCCGCCATCAAGGCGGTCAGCGTTGACGACGTCCGCAGCGCCGCCGCCAGCCTGCGTGAAGACCGGCTCACCCTCACGATCATCGATCCACCGGACGCCCCGGTCCCGCGCAGTGCGGCGAAAACCGGCCGCCAGCTCCCGGACATCGACGTGATCACTCTGCCAAACGGCCTGCGCGCGGCCCTCGCGCCGGACCGCCGCGTGCCACTCGTCCACATCCAGGCCGTCGTGCGCGCCGGCCTGCCGTCCGAGACTCCTGAAACCAACGGCCTCAATCAGCTCCTCGCCTCCACCCTGCCCAAGGGAACCGCCACCCGCGATGCCCGGGAAATCGCCCTCACCCTCGAATCCCTCGGTGCTTCCATCTCCGCCGCCTCCGGAAACAACGCGCTGCTCGTCCAGTCCGCCGGACTTTCCCCGGATTTCGCCACCATCGCCTCGGTTTTCGGCGAGATTCTCGTTTCCCCGACCCTCGCCGCGGATGCGGTGGCCCGCGAAAAAGCCAGCCAGCTCGCCGCCCTCGAAGAGGCCATGAACGATCCGGTGCATGCCGGATTCCGCGCCCTCCGCCACGCCGCCTTCGACGGCCATGGCTACGGGCTCGACTCGCTCGGCTCCCCCGGCAGCCTCGCCTCGCTCGACCGCGCCGCTCTCGCCGCGCATCACGCCCGCCATTTCAACTCCGCCAACATCACCCTCGCCATCGCCGGCGATTTCGATCCCGCCGCCCTCACCGACCAACTCGCCGCACATTTCTCCTCCCTACCCGCCGGCAAACCATGGCAGGTGCCGGCCGCCAGACACGCCGAGGCCCGGGAAACCATCGTCCGCCTGCCAAAGAAACAGGCCGTCCTCGCCATCGGCTTCCCCGGCGTTTCCGCCTCCAGCCCGGACCGCCATGCCATGGCCATGATCCAGGAATACGCCACCGACATGGCCGGCCCGCTCTTCAGCCGCATCCGCGAGGAACTCGGTCTCGCCTATCAGGTGGGCGCCACCCAGTTCCTCGGCCACGATACCGGCCTCTTCACCTTCTACCTCGCCACATCCCCCGAGCAGGCCGATCTCGCCCGTGCCGAACTTCTTGCGGAAATCTCTAAAATCGCCACCCAAGGCATTCCCGACGAAGCTTTCGAGCGCGTCCGCGCCACCGTGCTCAGCGGCCTCGCCATCCAACGCCAATCCCCCGGCCACATCGCCCGCCACATCGCTCTCGACCTCATGCTCGGCCATCCCGCCGACGAACACCGTCGCCTTCCCGACATCTACGGCAGGCTCAGCGCCGACGCCGCGCGCGAAACCGCGGCCCGTATCCTCTCCGCCAGCCCCGTCATCGCCACCGTGCTGCCGGAATAATGCCGGAGCGTTGTTTTCTTTGCGTATCAGGAACCACGAGACTTGCGGAGCGGACTCGTAAAAAAAGAGACAGAAATTATTTATTTCCGCTTGCGGTGGTGATGATGACGGGATAGGGGTGTGTCATGGCACGCGCGCGATGGATTGTTCCCTGGGCGGATTCGGAGACGA
>CAZKQK010000077.1:0-24788 GCA_964554865.1 uncultured Luteolibacter sp.
CAGGGAACAATCCATCGCGCGCGTGCCATGCCCCACCCCTACCCCGCCATTGCCATCACCGCAAGCGCAAAATAAATTATTTCTGTCTCTTTTCTTTTTGGCCAGCGGTGCGGTGGTCAGTCGCCGCTCTTGAGGACCTTGATGAAGGCGTCCTGGGGGATGTTGACCTTGCCGAACATCTTCATCTTCTTTTTTCCCTCCTTCTGTTTCTCGAGCAGCTTGCGTTTGCGGGTGATGTCGCCGCCGTAGCATTTGGCGGTAACGTTTTTGCGCATGGCGGAGATGGACTCGCGGGCAACGATCTTGCCGCCGACCGCGGCCTGGATGGCGACGACGAAGAGGTGCTGGGGGATGACGTCCTTGAGCTTGGTGGCGAGTTGGCGGCCGTAGGACTCGGCCTTGTCGCGGTGGACGATGGTGGAGAAGGCTTCCACCGGATCGCCGGCGATGAGCATGTCCATCTTGACCATCTTGGCGGCGCGGTAGCCGGCGTGTTCGTAGTCCATGGAGCCGTAGCCGCGGGTCATGGACTTGAGGCGGTCGTTGAAATCTACAAGAATCTCTCCGAGCGGCAACACGCACGAAAGCATGACGCGGGAGTCGTCAATGGTCTCGGTGTGGGTGACGTCGCCGCGTTTTTCCATGACAAGCTGCATCACGTCCCCGATGTATTCGCTGGGCACCATGATATAGACATTCACGATCGGCTCGCGGATTTCCCGGATGGACTGGGATTCGGGGAAGAGCGAGGGGTTGTCCACGATGAGTTCCGAGCCGTCGGTGAGGGTGACCTGATAAATGACGGACGGGTAGGTGGAGATGACGTTCATGTTGAACTCCCGGCGCAGGCGCTCCTGGATGATTTCCATGTGGAGCAGACCGAGAAATCCGCAGCGGAAGCCGAAGCCGAGGGCGGTGGAGCTTTCGGAGGAGTAGGTGAAGGCGGCGTCGTTGATCTGGAGCTTGGCCATCGCCGCCTTGAGGGCCTCGTAGTCGGACGACTCGACCGGATAGATGCCGGAGAAAACCATCGGCTGGATCTCCTTGTAGCCGGGCAGCGGCTCGGGGCATGGGTGGGTGTTGTCGGTGAGGGTATCGCCGATCTTCGCCTCATCGGCGGATTTCATGTTGGCTATCACATAGCCCACGTCGCCCGCTTCGAGCACCGGACGGGCGGTCATCTTCGGAGTGAAGATGCCGACTTCCTTGACCTCGTAGGTTTTGTTGGTGGCGAAAAGTTTCACACGCTGGCCTTTCTTCACCGAGCCGGAGAAAACGCGGACGTAGGAAACGACGCCGCGGTAGGTGTCGTAGATCGAATCGAAAACCGAGGCACGGAGGAGCCTGTCCGGGTTTTCCACCGGGGCGGGGACGCGGTGGACGATGGCTTCAAGGATGTCCTCGATTCCGATGCCGGCCTTGGCGGAAGCGGGGATGGCGTCTTCGGCTGGAATGGCGAGGATGTCCTCAAGCTGCTTCTTGCACTTCGGCACATCAGCTGCGGGCAGGTCGATCTTGTTGAGGACGGGGATGATGACGAGGTTCTGCGCGTGGGCGAGGTGGAGGTTGGCCACGGTCTGGGCCTCGACGCCTTGGGCGGCATCGACCATGAGAATGGCTCCCTCACAGGCGGCTAGCGAGCGGGCGACCTCGTAGGAGAAATCAACGTGGCCGGGGGTGTCGAGCAGATTGAGTTTGTAGGTTTTTCCGTCCCTGGCCTTGTAGGTCATGGCGACCGGGTGGGATTTGATGGTGATGCCTTTCTCGCGTTCGAGGTCCATGGCATCGAGCAACTGGGCGCTGCTTTCGCGCTCGGTGATCGTCTGGGTGGCCTCCATGAGGCGGTCCGAGAGCGTGGTCTTGCCGTGATCGATGTGGGCGATGATGGAGAAATTGCGTGTCAGCTCGGTGGCCATGATGGGGTGGGGAAGCGGCGGGCGCGGGAGAGAAAGCAGGAATTTGCCGGGATGGCACTAAAAATCAAGAGCGGGAGGCGAGGGGCGCGAGAGGGCCGGGAGGCGTGCGCATTCGGCTGGAATTTGGTAGGGGAGGGAAGCCTCTTCATGGCTCGGAGAAAGACGGTCACGGACTGCCGCCCGTCTTTATGAAACCCAGGTGAATTCACGGAATTTCGCATTCCGAATGCAGAAAATTTTATTTTGCTATTGCAATCGGTGTGCATAATTTGGATTTCACGTTGCCCATGAAAAACCGCCTGCACCTACTGACTCTGTGGTTGATCCCCATGCTTGCCACCGCCCGGGCGGGCGGGCCTGCGCCAGCGCCGTCTCCGGCCGAGCTGTCCGCAGCGGACGCCTGGGAACGCTTCAACGATTGGTCGATTGGAGGGGTTTTGTTTCCGAATCTCCATCTGCACGGCGTGGGGGGCTCATCGTCGGGTGAAGTTGGAGAGCTGTCGTCCGGCAGCCATGATCCGCAGCGGGAAACGTTCTCCGCGCAGGCGATCGAGCCGGGGCTTTCGTTACGCACGAAGCACGTCGAGGGCTTCGCCAACTACCTTTTCTTTCAGGATGGCGAGGGCGACTGGGACGGCGAACCGGAAGAGGCCTTCGGGAAAATCGTCAGCATCCCCGGTGGATTTGAAATCAAGGGCGGCCGCTACCTCGCCCGCTTCGGCGCGCTCAACGACCGCCACCTCCACGCCTGGGATTTCGTGGATTCGGAAATGGCAAACAGCCGCTTCCTTGGCGATGACGGGCTGCTGATGGAGGGGGCGGAAGTTTCATGGACGCTGCCGCTCGGCATGGAACCCGGGTTCACCGGCATTCTTTCGTTCGGTTTCGGCAATGCCGTGTCACACGACCATGCCCACGGCCATGGCCATGGGGACGAGGGCCACGAGCACGAACATGAGCACGATGAGGAAGAGGAAATCCCGCACGAGGGAGAGGAGTCTTACCTCTCCGATTCGGTGGTCACGGCGCGGGCGATGGCGCGCTACCGATTCGATGATTTCCACGCTCTGACAGGTGGGGTTTCCTGGACCGGTGGCGACAACGGCTTCGGCCGCGGCACCAGCGTCTTCGGCATCGACCTCGAATACCTGTGGCGCGAAAACGGCATCGAACCAGGCGGCCGCGCGTTCCGTTGGAGAAACGAATTGCTCTGGCGCGAGGTCGGTGCTTTCAGCCAGCACGACGAGGATGACGACGGCGTGATCGACGAGACCTTCCGCGGCACTTATCGCGAGGCCGGCCTGCACACCCATGCCATCTACACATGGAACGACCACTTCGACAGCGCGCTGCGGCTCGCCTGGGTGGAGGGCATCGATGACTTCGGCCAGGACGGACGTTTCCGCATCTCGCCATCGGTCACCTGGTATCCGGACAGCGGACGCAGGATCGGACTGAGGACGCAATACAACTTCGATGCGGTCAAGGGCGCCGATGACGGGCATTCGCTCTGGTTCCAGGTCAACATCGCGCTGGGCAGCACCGGGGAGGTGCGCTGAAACGTCCACCAGCCCACTCTGGACAAGCTCCGGTCCGCCCGTTGGAATCGGCGCGGTTGAAACGCTTCCTCACATCCGAGATCGGGGCCGCCGTGCTTTGGGTGGCGATATCGCTGCTACTGGCGGCGGTCCTCGCGCCGTGGCTCTACCAGGGCGGCAAGTGGCTTGCCTCCGTTGCGGACAAACAAGGGCTTCCCGGCCTCATCGAGTGGTTCGCCGCCTCATGCGGACGCGCGAAAATCGACCGTTTCTACGACCGCTCCCTGCTGCTTTCCGCCCTGCTGCTCCTGCCCGTGCTGTACCGGAGGGTGAAACACCTGCGCCGCCATGCATCAAACCCCGGTCCGGCGGGAACGGGCGTTTCCGGGACAATGCCGGCGGTTTTCCAAGTCGCCATCGGCTGCATGCTTGCGGGCGGTCTGTTGTGGGCGCTTTGTCTATTTGTCGAGTGGACAGGCGCCATCACAGACAAGCCCTCATCACCGGGCGCGGGGAAATTCATCTCCAAAGTCCTGCTTCCAGCCGTCGGGGCGTCGGTCGTGGAGGAATGGTTGTTTCGCGGAGTGCTGTTAGGGTTATGGCTGCGCTTCACGAGACCGGCCGCCGCCTGCCTCGGCTCGGCCCTGATATTCGCGTTCCTGCATTTCCTGACTCCCCCGCCCGGGACGGTGATCGCGGACCCCACCCATCCCTTCGCGGGCTTTGAGCTGTTAGGCGGGGTGCTTCTCAACTACATGGACCCGCGTTTTTTCATCGCGGACTTCGTTTCGCTCGCCGTCGTGGGACTCATCCTGGCATGGGCGCGGCTCCGCACCGGCGCGTTGTGGTTTTCCATCGGTTTGCATGCGGGCTGGATCATCTCGTTCAAGACCTGCGGTCTGCTTTTCCGCAAGGTGGACGATCACCCCCTGAGACCATGGGGACTCGGTGAGGATCTCCGCTCCGGACTTCTTCCGCTTCTTACCCTCATCATCACCGCCGGAGTCTGCCATTTCGTGATGAAATGGATGGCACGCGGTCAGCCGCGCATCACCGTCACCACCTGAACCCTGCGGAAGCCCGCGTTGAGCAGCGTTTTCGCGCACTCGTTGACAGTGGAGCCCGTAGTCAGCACATCATCCACCAGCAACGCGCCATTTGGTCCCTTCCGGAGCCAGATGTCCGCTTGTCTTGTGGCTCCGAAGGCGCCGCGCAGGTTTGCCATGCGCTGTTTTCTTCCCAACAGCGTTTGGGTGTTGGTGCGGCGCAGGCGGCGCAACGCATCGATTACCGGCAGGCCGAACCTCCAGGAAAGCCCGCGCGCGATTTCAGCCGCCTGATTGAAATGCCGGATCCTGAGCCGCGAGCGATGCAGTGGCACCGGCACCAGCGGCCACTTCTCCGCAAGCGCGCGCCCGAAGCGCGGATCCTGAAACGCCTCCGCCGCCAGCTCGGAGAGTTCGTCCGCCAGGTGGATCTGCCGCTGGTATTTCAGCCGGTGAACCAGATCCAGCGTGGCCGGCTCGCAAATCATCGCCGGACGGGCGAACTCGAAGGCGAACCGCATGCCGCTGCAGTTCGGACACTTGAACGGACCGTCGATCAAACCGGGAAACGCCTCGCCGCACGATTCGCAAAACGGCGCCCTCAACCTCGGCAGGCTCCCGGAACACCCGTCACACAGCGCCCGCCCATGGCTCAACTCCATCTCGCACAACGCGCAGTGCGGTGGATAGAGCGGATCAAGCGCCCGGGACACCCACCTCCGCCACGCGGGTCGTTCACGGCCTGAGCGCGGGTTCGTCATAGTGGTCCCCGAGGAAATGACGGGCCATCATCCCGGCCGCCACAATCGCGGCCAGCGGGACGATCCCCTGTTGAAGAAGAGTGCCGTTGAGAAACACCTCGCCGCCGTTGTTTCCCGCAAGCGGCGAACTGAGTTCCGCCAGCAGGCCCTTGGCGAAGCGCCAGCCGGTGTGCAGTCCCACCGGCAGCCACAGCGATGCCGTGCGCCAGCGCGCGAATGCCAGCACCGCGCCCAGCGCCAACAGCGGCGCGAACGATCCGAAAACATATCTCCAGTCCGCGAAGCGAAGCGCCATCACGCCTAACAGCCTGAAACCCGCCGCCGAATCCTCCGGATCACCCGCCAGCGCCCCATGATCCGGCGCCAGCGAGAGCAGCACCGCGAAAAACAACGCGCTCATCCCCAGCGCCGCCGCCGGGCGCATCGCCCGCAGGAAAATCCCCATCGCCACCCCGCGGAAGGCCACCTCCATCAGCAAGGCCCCCGCCAGCGCCCAGGCCAGCGTGCTTGCCACCAGCGGCATCAGCGAGGCCCCCGGATGCCTCATCGTGAAATATCCCGCCGGCACCAGCGCCACACCGAGCGAAAGCACCAGCCCCGTCACCACCATGAAGCCCGAGCAGGCATGCCACGGCCCTTCGAAATTCCGCTTCAGCGCCTGCCCCGTATCCGTCGTCCGCGCGCCTCCCGGCAGCCGGAATTTCCACGGCCCCGTCCCGGAAACCTCACCCCGTTTCGCATGGACCCACTCCATCCACGGCAAAAACAAAACCAATGCCGCCAAAATCACCCCCGCCACCTGGAAATCCGCAAACTCCGCCGCACCGCACCTCAGCGCCAGCCAATCCACCAGGCCGTTCGTCGTCTTCTGCCCGGCCACCTCCGCCAGCGCCTTGCCCGCGTTGTAGAGCGTGGGAGCCACCAGCGCCCCAAGAGCGAACGAGGCCGCGGCATACAGCCAGACCTTGAACATGTCGCCACGCGCCTCATGCCGCATGCCGCGCAAGCTGCCATTTCCCGCCTCCGATTGAAAGCTCCGCCTTCGCGGAATTTGCGTTGTTCCCCGGCCACCCCGGCCGCTATCATTCCCACATGATCCGCACCGAACCGGTAGGACCCGTCCGCTGCCAATGGGGCGAAGGCCCGATCTGGTGGCGGGAATCCCTCTACTTCGTCGATATCGAGGGCCGCGCCGTCCACCGCTACGCCCCCTCCTCCGGAGCCGTGAAATCATGGCCCGCCCCCTGGCGCCCCGGCACCGTCGTCCCCCGCGAAAGCGGCGGCCTCGTCATCGCCGGCGATCGCGGATTCCACTTCCTCGATGAGGAAACCGGAACCCTCACCCCCATCAACGATCCCGAGCAGGATCTGCCGGACAACCGCTTCAACGACGGCAAATGCTCGCCGGACGGCCGCTTCTTCGCCGGCACCATCAGCACCGTCAAAAAAACCGGATCCGCCAAACTCTACCGGCTTGATCCCGATCTCAGCGTCCACGAAGCCTTCAGTCCGGTCACCAACTCCAACGGCATCGCCTGGTCCCTCGACGGCCGCACCTGTTACTACATCGACACCCCGCGCAAGGAAGTCCTCGCCTTCGATTACGAAGACGGCCACCTCCGCAACCTCCGCACCGCCATCTCCACCGGCCACATCGATGCCTCACCGGACGGCATGTGCATCGACGCCGACGGCCACCTCTGGATCGCCTTCTGCCACGGCGGCTGCGTCTCCTGCTTCGATCCCGCCAACGGCGACGAACTCCACCGCATCCCCCTCCCCTGCCTGGAAACCACCGCCTGCACCTTCGGCGGCCCGAACCTCGCCGACCTCTTCGTCACCACCGGCGTCCACAAGACCGCCCGCGAGGAACACGCCGGCCGCCTCTTCGTCATCCGCGGCCTCAACGCCCGCGGAGTGCCTGCGGATGCCTTCCGCGGCTGATCCGCTCCCCTCGTCGGAGCTTGTCATCCGCCCGCCAACCCGGCGAAAACCCGTGTCCGCAAGACGGAAATAGATTATTTCTGTCTCTTTTTTTCCGATGCCGGCGCAAAAAGAAGAGGCGGCCGGAAATGGCCGCCTCTCGGAGAGTATCGGGTGATGCCGATGCCGGGAACCCGGCTCACCACGCGCTTTGCCTGACGTAGATGACGTCGTAGGGGCGCACGTAGAAGGGGCTGGTTTCGTAGCCGGCGAGGGCGTCGTTCATGTTCAGGACATAGCGTTGCTGCTTTCCACCCTGCTTGCGGATGACAATGACCTGCTTGGGATTGGCGAACTTGGTGAAGCCGCCGGTTTCCATAACGGCCTCAAGGGCGGACATCGGGCGGTCGAGAGGCACCTTGCCCGGGCGCAGAACCTCGCCGGAGACATAGACGCCGGCGGCGGCGCTTTCCAGTGACACCACCACGGTGGGATCCTGGAGGTGCGGCTGATACATGGAGGTCAGCGCGGATTGCAGGCTGTTGATGGTGCGGCCGGCGGCGGAGACGTCGCCGATGGTGAGCAGGCTGACCTTGCCGTTCGGCTGGATTTTCTGCTTGGTGTTGAGTTCCGGTGCGCCGGGGAAGGACACGCTGATCTCGTCACCGGCGGCGAGAGCGCCGCTGGGCTTGGCCTGATACGCCTCGGCGGGCACGGGCGGCGGCGGATTCATGTCGCTGCACGAGGGCAGGACGAGTGCGGCGAGGCACAGGAGCCCGGAGGCGAGCGCCTTGCGGACGGATTTGAGGTTCTTCGGGGTCATCATGGCTGTGTTCGGTTGGGGAGGATGGGACGTGGTGGCGTTTCTCTATTCAAAGGCTGGCAGGGTGAAATCCGCAGTCTGTGGTGTCAATCCCGCTAAAAGCCGGTGATCAGTGGATGGAAAGGCGTTCAAAGCGTCTTGAGGTAATCGCCGTACGGTGTGTTGGCATATTTCATGACGGACTCTCCGAGCTTGGCGCGATCTATGCGGCCCTGCGAGAATGCGATTTCCTCGGGGCAGGCGATCTTGAGTCCCTGGCGCTGCTGGATGACCTGGACGAACTGGGTGGCATCCGCCAGCGAATCGGGCGTGCCGGTGTCCAGCCAGGTGGTGCCGCGGCCGAGGATCTCGACCCGCAATTCGCCCCGGTTCAAATAGAGGCGGTTGAGGTCGGTGATCTCAAGCTCGCCACGGGGAGACGGCTTGAGGCTCTTCGCGGTGGCGACGACGTTCTTGTCGTAGAAATAAATGCCGGGCACGGCGTAATTCGATTTCGGCCGCTTCGGCTTTTCCTCCAGCGAAACCACCTTGCCGTCCGGATCGAATTCGACGACGCCATACTGCTCCGGCTCCTTGGTGCGATATCCGAAAATGGTGGCCCCGTCCATGCGGCGCGACGCGCTGAGCAGCGGGCGGCCGAGATCGTGGCCGTAGAAAAGGTTGTCACCGAGCACGAGGCAAACCGGATCGCCGGCGATGAACTCCTCACCGATGAGAAACGCCTGGGCCAGTCCCTCGGGTTTCGGTTGCTCGGCATAGGAAATCGAAAGTCCCCACTGGGAGCCGTCACCTAACAGGTTTTCAAACCCCGGCAGATCGCGCGGAGTGGAGATGACGAGGATCTCACGCACACCGGACAGCATGAGAACGGTGAGCGGATAATAGATCATCGGCTTGTCATATACCGGGATGAGCTGCTTGCTCAGCGAGTGCGTCATCGGCCAAAGACGGCTGCCGGTTCCGCCGGCGAGGATGATGCCCTTGCGAAGCGACTGCTCGGCGGGCGAGAGCTTGAGGTGGCGGTTTTCGAGATCAATCATGACTGGGGGGCGCGGGACCGGCATCACGCTGGGCCTCATGGCGGGAAAGTGGTGGGGGGAGGGGTCGGCGTTGCCACCGACATCGGTTCAGGCATGCTTATATGCGGAAAAAGTCGGGCTTTGCACTACGAATTCGCGTAGTGCCTCCCGCCACGGCCGGGGAACGATCCCGGTGGTGGCGGTGAAACGGCCGGTGGACATGGCGGTGTTCGCCGCGCGTTTGGCGACAAAGGCGGTCACCGAGTCCACGGGAACCGGTCTGATCTCCCCCACCCTCACCGGCCATCCCTGCCCGCGGGCGAGGTCGATGCAGAATTGCCCCCAGTCGCGCCATGAGCAGGGTTCCGAATTGCAAAGGTGGTATACGCCGGTGGCCGGGGAAGCCCAGAGGGCGGCAAGCCAATCAATCAGATCGAGCGTGTAGGTGGGGCAGCAGAATTTGTCGCCAGGCAGAGCAAGGTCGTCTTCGGCGCAAGCCCGGCCGATGATCCACTCGGGAAACGCCGGACGGGCGGGGCCATAAACCCATGAAACCCTGGTCACGAGATTGCGGGCGGATGCGGCAAGCACCCGGCGTTCGCCTTCGAGTTTGGACTCGCCGTAGAGATTTGCCGGAACGGCCTCGTCGGACTCCACGCAAGGGCCATCCTTGAGTCCGTCGAACACCATGTCCGTGCTGATATAAGTCATCCGCGCGCCCCTGGCGGCGGCGATCTCCGCGATCAAACCGGCGGCCCCGGCATTGATGGAAAAGGCCTCGTCGCGATGGGTCTCGCAGTAATCGACAGCGGTGAGCGCGGCGGTGAGCACGACATGATCGAATGTGAGCCCGGCCAGGGTCGAGCGGATCGAGTCCGGATTCGCAAGATCCATATCGGCGCGGGCAAGACCGACGGCAGTGGTCCGGGAAGCCAGGTGGTGCAGGAGCGAAGTGCCGAGGCGGCCGCCTGAGCCGATGACGAGGAAGGATTCGTTCATTCTAACGGATTGAGCGGATTTCACTTCGCCTTCCACTTGGCGGCGAACTTGCGGGAAACATAAGGGTAGGCGACGAGAATCAACAGGTTCCGCATGAGACACTTCACGCCGCCGCGCGGATCAAGACCGGCGCGGGCGAGGCTTTGCGCCTCGGCCCGTCGGCCCATGGCGCAGGCGATCTCCGCCTGACGGGAGGCGAAATACAGCATGTTGCGCCGCACCTTTCGCGCGGCGGAAGGATCGAGAGGGACCAGGCGCCAGAAAACCTCCGCCTGCACGCGGGTGTAACAATCGAAGCGCCGGCAGGCGCTGGCGGGGTCCATCGTATCCGAAAGCCCCGGTCCGCCGCGCTCGCGGCAGACGGTGACGAGCCGTTCGTTGACCACGGCATAACCGAAGTCGAGGATCAGTCGGTACACCAGTTTGGTATCCTCGGCGACACGAAGCGTTTCATCGAAGAGCCCGCATTTCATCAGCGCGTCGCGGGAAACCAGCATGGATTGCACGAGCGGATGCGAGCGGAATTGGAACAGGCGGCAGTCTCCCGGCTGATAGAAAACCATCGCGCCCTCGGCCATCGAGGGATCCATCGAGCGAAGGCTGTCGAGCGTGCGTCCGGAGTCGTCGCGGCAGACACAGAAGCAGACCTTGGCGGAGGTTTTCTCCATACACGCGGCCTGTTTCTCCAACTTGTCCGCGTCCCAGGTATCGTCGGAGTCGAGAAAGGCGATCCAGTCTCCGGTGGCCTCGATCACGCCGCGGTTGCGGGCTGAGCTGGCACCGCCGTTGGCCTTCCGGACAAAACGGATGCGGTCCATCAAAGGCGCGAGTGCCTCCGGCGTGGCGTCGGTGGAGCCGTCGTCCACCACGATCACCTCGTGGGGCGGGAGCGTCTGGGCGAGCACGCTTCCGACCGCCGCGACGATCTCCGCCGCGCGGTTGTAGGTGGGAATGACGACGCTGATTTTCAAAACCGTGGATCTAACAATCCTTTTCGCGGGCGATGGCAAAACTCTCCTTCAGCCAGCCGAGCTTCGAGTGATGCCACAGCACCTTCTCGACGCGCACATTGGCCGCGGGGATGAACTGGAGGGCGGCGAGGCGCAGGTAGGCGAGGACCAGCTTGGCGCGTTGCCGCAGCCACCACCGGCGCGGGTGATTGGCGAGGAGGTTTCCGTAGTTCACGCCATGGATGCGGGCACGGCCGCGCCCATAGCTGGCCATCCGCCGCTTGAGCACCTCAACATCGCAATCATGCGGCTTGATGCGGTGGTCCAGCGCGGCGGCGGGGCAGTAAACCATGCGGTGCCCGAGCGAATCGAGGTCCTTGAGAAAGGACGTCTCGCTGCCCATGATGCGTGAGTTTCCCTCGGGTCCTATCGACTCGCGGTAGCGGATGCCCTTGCGGAAAACCCCGCCGCGCACCCAGAAGTTCGGGCCGAACGGATAGATCGAAGGCGGGTAGGGCTTTTCCTCGGCACCAAGGTCGTGGGCGGCGAATCCGATGGAGAGCAGCCACGGCTGGCGGATCCACGCCGGTTTTTCCCCGCCGGGCCAGAGTGGCCGGATGCGTCCGCCGAAAACATCGTGATCGGGCCAGCGCTCGCAGGAAGCGACGATTTCCTCCAGCCATTCCGGATCCGGCGACACATCGTCATCAGTGAAAACCGCGATGTCGGGGATGGGGACTTCGTCGAGGGCACGGTTGAGGGCGCGGTTCTTTCCCGCTTCCGGCCGGTTTACCAAACGGACGGGCAGGCGGTCTTCGAATGACGCCACCACGGCATCCGTGTCGTCCGAGCAGTTGTTGTTGATGACGATCCATTCGGCATCGATGCCATCGCGCGCCACGCGCGTCATCGCCTCCAGCGTCTCGCGGAGGATGGCGGCGCGGTTATGGGTGGCGATATAGATGCGGACGGATGTCATAACTCCCTTTCACCGGGAAAAACCCGCAGCAGGGTATTGCCGAAGGCCGCGTAGGGATCGGCGGGAAGGATGCCCAGCGCATCGTTTCTCGCCCTGAGGCCCATGTCCATCCAGCGGTCGCGCACGCTCCATGCGCGTTCCATCGCGGCATCGAGAAGGTCCGGCGTGGGAGCGGCGGCGATGAATCCGGTTTCGCCATCCTTCAGGTATTCCGCATTGCCGGCGATGTCCGAGGTGATGACCGGCCGGGCGCAGAGCATGGCCTCGACAATCACGAGTGGCAGTCCCTCGTAGCGGGATGGAAGGATCAGCGCGTGGTTTTCCGACCAGAGTTTGCGGATGTCATCCACCCGTCCATGGAAGCGCACGTTTTCGAGTGAGAACATCGAAGCCAGACCTTTGAGCGATTGCTCGCAGGGCCCGTGGCCGTAGAGGTTCAGCCGCACGGGGCGGTTCCGCCACTTGTCCATGGCGAGCATGCGGAAGATGACATCCTGGCCCTTTGCCCGCGGGTCGAGGCGGCCGACGCAGGCGAGATCGATGACCGCGTCTCCGGCGGGCCATGGGACGGCACCGCCGACCGAGCGGTTCCATGGGTTGCAAACGACGTGCGCGTTATCGAGCGCGGCGCCGAGTTGGCGTTCAACGACCTCGCGGTTCTCGCGTGAGACGAAGCAGGCGGCCGCCGCGTTCGGGTAGGCGGAGCGCATTTCATCGGCGAGCGGATCGAAGGGCCACCAGAGTTCGCCGGCGGCCTGGACCACGGTGGAATACGGAATGCCAAGCTTGCGGCAGGCGTTCATCCACTTCACTCCGTCGAGTGGATAGCCTTGGGAAACGACGACCAGATCCGGAGAAAAGGCGCGCAGCCATTTCAAATCATTCCCTGTGATGCCGATGCCGGCTTTCTTCCGGAAGCGGCGGTCGAGCATGCGGCCGATGGCATTCTTTTGTTTCCTGCGGTAGTGGACCGGGCACCCGGCGGTCTCAAGCTCGCGGATTTGCCTTGGTGTTTCCGGCCACTGGAAAACCGATGCGGCCACCTGGTGTCCGGCGGCGATCATGCGCAGCGCGGTGCCGTGCCACAGGACTTCGCTGCCACCCCATGGGGAGCCGGCCATGGTGGAAACAAAAGCGATGCGGCGCGGGCGTGTGGCTGAATCCGGCATTTGATCTGACAATAGGAAATCACCACACCGAGTAGGCGTAGAATTCCCGCTGCAGCCCCCTCACCCGCTCGGCGGGATAGAGGACCATGGCCACGGCGGCCAGCGCCTTGGAAAGCAGCTTCGCGGGAAGGCGGAAGAGAATGTTGGCGGGTGGCTTCGAGGCGAGAACCATCGGAAGCCAGACGGAAAGCAGCAGCATGGGAAGCGGTATCAGCTCCCTGATATAGGTGGAGTACACACGCGAGATCTCCTGGATCATGTTGCGCCTGCCGACGACCGATTTGTTTTCACCGGTGAAGCGGTAAACACTGAGCGTTTCCGCAGTCCATTGCCACTGCGCGCCGGTGAAGACGAGGTGGCACCAAAGCTCGCGGTCCATGACGTAGTGGAGATCACGCATGACCAGTTCGCGGCGTTTCACCAGTTCCGGACGCCACCAGGTGCTTGGCTGCCAGATGCCGCGCACGTAGGGCACGCTTTCCCATTCGGGTCCGGCGGGCGGGCGCGCCTTGCCGCGCTCCGGTTCCCCGTCATACTGGCAGAAGCATGCGCCGGAGAGCACGCCGCAATCCTTGTCGGTGAAGGCCGCGCCGACCGTTGCGAGCGCGCCCTTGGTGAGAAGGTCGTCGCTGCAGACCCAGTTGAAAACCTCGCCGTCGATGCGGGCGAATCCCTTGTTGATGGCATCGGACTGGCCCTTGTCAGGCTCGCTGACCCAGCCGGTGAGCCAGGGCTCGTATTTCCGGAGAATGGAAACGGTCTCGTCCTTGCTGCCGCCGTCGATCACGTGGAGTTCGAGATTCGGATAGCCCTGAAGAAGAACCGAGCGGAGGGTTTCCTCAATGTAGCGCCCTTGGTTGAAACTGGGCACGACGATGCTGATGCGCGGCCAGACCGTGCCATCGGGAGCGCCCTGCGGCAGCGGAGGGCAAGCCTCGGTCCACGGCCAGCCGACACGGCCCGGCGGCGGCGGCGGCAGGTCGTCGAGCTTTGGCGGTGGCAGTGGCGCTTTCATGTGATATCAGGCCCGGAAAGCCGCATGCTTGACATTTCCGCCACCACCGGATGGGGCGGCGAGATGGGGTTCCCAGAAGGATTTGTCATAACGTCCCCATGCATGGCAACCGAAGGGCATGCGGCGGCCGTTCATCTCGAAGCAGGTTCTGGGTGAAACCTCGAAGGCGAAGCTGAGGCCTTCCTCGAACGAGGCGACCCGGAAACCCGGATGATAGAGAACGGCCTTGTCCGACCAGAAGATGTCATTGTTGCGGTTGTGGGCGCAGGGGTCGTGCACCTCGCGCCACTCGCGCAACAGGCGGCGGGCAGGCCAGAACCACTCGGTTTTTTCCAACAGCCTGACAAACCACGCGGGCGAATGCGCGGTGAAAAGATCGAACCAGAAAAACGATGGCTTGGCGATATGGCGTCCGGTGAGCGCCTTGAGCGCGGCATCCACGCGCAGCAGCGTGAATCCGCCATTGCCGACGCGCGGCCTGGTCACCCACGGACTGTCGTCGCATTTCACCCAGGGCGGGCCGATGTAGTCGATGTCCCTTTCGCACCAGTCGGCGAGTTGGTCCGAGAAAACCAGGCTGTCGAAGTGATAGAAGAAGACAAACTCGTAATCGAGGAAGGCGCGGTAGAACGCGCGGGTACCGAGGAGTTTCCCGTGATTGGCGGCGGAGCCGAAGAAGCGCATCGGAAACGCGATGTTGCGGTATCCTTCGAGCTTGTGCTCCACGCCCTCGGGGACGAGGAGAAACTTGTCATAACTTCCCAGATAATGTTCAAGCTGGCGCTTGGAAATCAGCTCTTCCCCGGTGAGTTCCGTGCGCGTGGACGCCGGAATGACGATGGCGACGCGTTTGGATGGCGGGGCGCTTCGCGAAAAAGGCCGGACGAAAAGCCTGGTGAAGGCTCCTATCAGTTTTCTGCGGAGAGGCTCGGAAGGACGGCTCATGGTTGCTGGATCAGTGGCCATTCAAGGTCCTTGGGGTGGATGGATGAAACCGGAAGGGGCCATTGGATTCCGGTTGCCGGATCGTCATAACGGACGCCGCGTTCGCAGCCGGGGGTGTATGAGCCGCCCATGAGATAGAGCAGTTCCGCGTGATCGGTGAGCGCCTGGTTTCCGTGGGCGCAGCGGTCCGGCACGTAGATGGCCAGTCCGTTTTCCGCGCTGAGTTCGACGCCGAAGTGTTGGAGATACGATGGCGAGTCCGGACGCATGTCGATGATGACATCCCAGACCGCGCCGTACACGCAGCGGATGAACTTCGTTTCGCTCACCGGCTCGCCCTGATAGTGCATGCCGCGAAGGGTGCCCTTTACATCGCTGTGGGAGAGATTCGCCTGCACGGCGCGGAAATCGATGCCGTGCGCGCGCATCTCCTCCTCACAGAAGGAGCGGGCGAAGAAGCCGCGTGAATCCGTCCTGCGGTCGAGTTCGACGAGGAAGGCTCCAACAATGGGGGTTTCGCGGAAAATCATGGGGATTTTGTCCTTTCCTGAACGCGGGGGGAGGATAGAACCCGGCCATCATGAGCACAATCACCGAGGGAAGGAAACTCCGCGTTGGCGTGATAGGCACGAGTTCGTTTTCCGGGATTTGCCACATCCCCGGAATCCAGTCGCACCCGCAGGCGGAGGTGGCCGCCGTCTGGGGCAGGCGCATTGGCGTCGCGCGGGAAATGTCGGAAAAATTCGGCATACCGAAGGCAAGCGACGACTTCGAGGCGCTCTGCGCGGACCCGGAGATCGACGCCATCACCATTGCGAGCGCGAACGTGGCACATGCCGAACACGCGATCGCGGCGCTTCGGCACGGCAAGCATGTGTTCTGCGAGAAGCCGCTGGCGATGAACGCCGCGGAGGCGCGGGCGATGGCGGAGGCCGCGCGAGATAGCGGAAAAGTGCATCAGGTCGCCTTCACGTTCCGCTACAATCACGGCCTGCGGGAGCTTCGGCGGCGCGTCGCCGCCGGTGACATCGGCACGCCGTTTCTCGCACGCATCCAATATGACCGCTGGGACGGCCTCGCCGCGGATTGGAAGGCGAGCTGGCGGGATAAAAAGGAAGCCGCCGGCGCGGGCATGCTGTTTGATCTCGGATCGCACCTTTTTGACATCACCCGCCATGTTCTCGGGCCGATCGGTTCGGTGATCGGCTACACCCATGTGGTTTCCCGCGAGGCGCCCGACAAGGTGAGCGGTGAAATGATCAGGGTGGAAACCGATGATCTCGTGAACGCGTGGATGCGCCTGCAAAGCGGGCTGCGCGCCCAGTTTTTCATAAGCCGCGTCACGCCGCCCTTCGCGCAACTCGGATATCTGGAAATCGTCGGGGAAAAGGGCGCGCTCAAGGCGGCGCTCAGCCGTGGCGGTGTGGATTATCTCAAGACATCCGGTCCGGCCAATCCCGAATGGATGGACCTGCCGCTGCCTGCGGAAGCCGCCGATGGAAAACCCCACGCGCTTGGCAGGATGATGCGCGGGTTCGTGGATGCCTGCCTGCGCGGCGCGGTGGATGAAACCGTGGATGCCACTTTTGAGGACGGTCTCGCCGCGCAACTCGCGATGTCCGCGCTGATGGAATCGCAGGAAAGCGACCGCTGGGTTTCCCTCGACGATGTGGTGTGATCCTTTCACGGCCCCTCCTTTGCCAGCAGGCCGGCGGCTTCGAGCGCTCGGGTGGCGGTGAGGATTTTGCGGAACGGCATGTTCGCCTTTTCCGCTATGGTGAGAAGATCCCTGGTGCCATCGGACTGGTTGAGCACCCAGAGCAAGGCGAGTTCGTCGAAATCACCACTGCGCTGGCCGCCGCCGCCGCCGTAGAGGCCGTATTTGCCCAGGCGCGGCTCGCACTTCGGCTTGAGATTGAGATAAGCGGCGTTGTGTTCGAGCACCTCGATGGCTTGGATTGCCTTGTCGAGTGTGTCGGCCATCTTGTCCGGTTTGATGAAATCGAGATTGTCGGCGCTGGTATGGTATTCGGGAAAGGTGCCGTGTTGCGAGCGCATGAGTCCGCCGATGGCGAGACCGAATCCGGGCGAGCTGTACTGGCGCTCGTCATAGCCGTAGGGATGAAACGGAGCGATGCGATGGTCGTCGCCGCTGGTTTTCAACACATGCCTCATCGCACGGTCGATGGGCGCGTCTCCATCGCGGGTTTCCTTGTAGGTGACGCGACCGGCATCGCCCGCACAGGTCACCACAAGTCCGTTTTTGATGTTCGCCGTTTTCTCCTCATTAAGGGCGAGCCAGGTGATGGAGCCGATCGTGCCCGGAATGAACAGGAACCGATAGGTCAAGCGTCGCTCGATGCCCGTCAGATGCTTCGCGAGTTCGACCGCCACCGCATTTCCGGCGAGGTTGTCGTTCGCTAGCGAGGGGTGGCAAACGTGAGTGGAGATCAATACTTCCTCCGAAGTGGAACCGGGAATCACCAGTTCCCCGTAAGAGAGACTGCCATGCTTGTGATCGGAGTCGATGAAGACCTCGTATTCGCCATCCGCCAAGGACCCGACGAGCCCATGAGGCGCGCAGAAACCCCAGTTCCTTTTGTAATAACTGGTGCGATAGGGAATGAGATCGGGTTGATCCGGCAGGCTGAAAAGATGCGGCTTCAGGTCCGCGAGGGAAACCTTCCCATGGACCGGCGCGCTGTATCCGAGCACATGAAGATTGTGGTTCGCGAAATCGACGATGGTGTTCCCCGCCGGATCCTTGATCCATCCGGCGCGGACGTTCCACTCTTCGGGCACGGTCCAATCGAAGACCTCGGTGCCGCTCGGAACCTCGCGGATTTCAAGGGGGATTTCCTCCGCCAGCCTGCGCAGAGTGGCGCGCACGCCGTCGCCGGTGATGCTGCGACACACCGGATACAACTCCACGGCAAGGGAGTGCATCCGGTTTCCGGCTTCCTCTGATGATATGGCGGACATGCGGGAATCAATCCAGCACCGTGACCTCGGGGATGGGCACGACGAACTTGCCGCCCCACTCGCGGATGGCGGCCATTTCGCCGCTGATTTCCTTCCTCAGGTTCCACGGCAGGATGAGCACGTAGTCCGGCTTGGTCTCGAAGATCTTCTCCGGGCCGTAGATCGGAATGCGCACGCCGGGCATGTGGTGGTTTTGCTTGTACGGGCTCTTGTCCACCACGTAGTCGATGAGGTCCGAGCCGACGCCGCAGTAGTTCACGAGCGTGACGCCCTTCGCCGCCGCGCCATATCCGACGACGGTTTTACCAGCCTCTCTTGCCTCGACGAGGAACTTCAGCAGCTTGCGCTTGGTGGATTTCACCTTTTCGCCGAATGAGGTGTAGGTTTCCATCTTCGTGAGTCCGAAGTCGGTTTCCTGTTTGCGCATTGCCTCCACGCGAGGCGTGACGGCGCGGAGTTCACCATTGTCATCGCTGTGGCGCGCGAAGACGCGCAGCGAGCCGCCGTGGGTGGGGAGTTCCTCGACATCGAAAAGCGTGAGGCCGTGATGGGTGAACATCTTGTCAACCGCGAGGAAGGAGAGATAGGAGAAGTGTTCGTGGTAAACCGTGTCGAACTGGTTCTCCGCGATCAGGCGCTGGAGGTGGGGAAACTCGAAGGTGATCACACCGCCGGGTTTCAGCGCGATCTTGAGACCGCCGATGAAATCATTGATGTCCGGCACGTGGGCCATGACGTTGCAACCGAGCAGCAGGTCGGCGGCCTTGCCATCGGCAACAAGGCCCTTCGCCGTCTCAACGCCGAAGAATTTCACCACGCTGGGGATCTGCTTTTCCTCCCATGCAACCTTGGCGACGTTGGCGGCGGGTTCCACGCCGAGCACCGGGATGCCCTTGGCCTTGAAGTGCTGGAGCAGGTAGCCGTCGTTGCTGGCGATCTCGACAATCTGCGAGTTTTCGTTGAAACCGAAGCGCTCCGTCATCATGTCGCAGTAGCGGCGGGCGTGCTCGACCCAACTGGTGGAGAAGCTGCTGAAGTAGAGGTAGTCGCTGAAAATGGCATCCGGCGACTCGAAGCTCTCAAGCTGGCAAAGCAGCGACTTGCTGCAAACCCAGACCTTGAGCGGGTAAATCTTCTCGGCGTTCCGCGCGTCGTCGAACTTCACGTAGGAGTTTGCCATCGGCGACATGCCGAGGTCGCACATGACATTGGTGAGCGGCTCGCCGCTGAACCGGCATTTCGGGGTATGTGACATGGAGCGTGGTATTTCGATTGGAGTGGGGATGGGCCGGATCAGAAGCTGGTTTTCCAGAAGAAATCCTGATCGATCTGGTTGGTGCGGATGAGATACTGGAGTTGCTTCAAGCGGGTGTAGGGACGGAATTCGAAATCCTCCTTCTGGAAGTCGATCTGTTGGAAGAGTTCTAAAAACTGGCGCGCGCCCTTTTCCACATCCCAGTCGCACTTGAAGTCGGGGAGGTGTTTGGCAAGCTTGTCGAAGCTGACACGGTAACTGCGGTTGTCCGCGCCCTGGGTGCCGAAGGAGGTGGTGCAACCGGGGAAGATTTTCGCGACGATTTCCGCGACTTCCTTGACGCGGTAGTTCTGCTCGTTGGAGCCGATGTTGAGCACCTCGTTGTGGATCGCCTCGATGGGCGCCTCCAGCGCGCAGCAGATGGCCTTGCCGATGTCCAGACCGTGAACGAGCGGACGCCATGGCGTGCCGTCACTGGTCATCTTGATCTCCTTGGTGGTCCAGGCGAGCGCGCTGAGGTTGTTCACCACGAGGTCGAAACGCTGGCGCGGCGAGGCGCCGAAAGCCGTCGAGTTCCGGAAGTATGCGGGAGAGAAGGTGGAGTCCGCCATCGGCGCGATGTCGCGCTCGCAGAGGGTCTTGCAAATCGCATAGGCGGTCTGGGGATTCGAAGGCGTTTTCTCGGTCACCGGCGCATCGCCACCTGCCACGCCATAGACGGAGCAGGAGGACATGTAGATGAAACGACGCACACCGGCTTCCTTCGCGAGCCGGGCGAGGCGCACCGATCCCTTGTGGTTGATTTCATAAGTGATGTGCGGCGCGAGTTCGCCGGTGGGATCGTTCGAGAGTTCCGCCATGTGAACCACGGCGTCGTGTCCGGCGAGATCCTCGGGAGTGAGGTGGCGGATGTCCTTCACCAGGGTCTTCGCCTGGTTGCCTTCGGCGTGATAGAGGTGGCCGTCGGCATAATAACCGACATCAACGCCGGTCACATCGTGACCGCGGGACAGGAGCTGGGGGACAAGGAGTGCGCCGAGATAGCCTTCGGTTCCGGTGACGAGTACTTTCATGTGAGGGGGGTGGTGGTGTGTTCAGGAGAGTTGTTGGACGATGGACTTGCCGATCTCAAGTGAGGCGGTGGCGGCCGGTGACGGGGCGTTGCAAACATTGAGAGTGCGATGGCCCTTGATCATGAGAAAGTCATCGACGAGGCGACCGTCATCGAAAAGGGCCTGGGCGCGGACACCCGCCTTGCAGGGGACGAGGTCTTCGGAGCGCACTTCCGGAATGAGCTGCCGGAGGCTGCGCACAAAGGCGGACTTGAACAGGGAGCGGTGCATTTCCTTCAGGCCTTCGCCGAGGTTCCTGGAGATGAGCGACCAGAAGCCGCCGAATGTGAGGGTTTCCGCGAGATCCCTGAAATCGAAATCCGATTTGAAATAGCCCTCGCGCTTGAAGGCAAGGACGGCGTTGGGACCGGCATGGACGGAGCCGTCGATCATCCTGGTGAAGTGGACACCGAGGAAGGGGAAATCCGGATTCGGAACCGGATAGATGAGTGTCTTGACGAGATGGCGCTTCTCGGGAACCAGTTCGAAATATTCGCCGCGGAAAGGAACGATTTTGGCTCCCGGATCCGAGCCGGCCATGCGGGCGACGCGGTCGCTGTGCAAACCGGCGCAGTTGATGACGAATTTCGCCTCGCACGAATCCTTGTCGGTTTCGATGATCTTGACGGCCTCGCGGTCCCGGATCCCGGTGACGGCCTCGCCGAAGCGGACTTCGCCGCCGTTTTCGCGAATCATCTCAAGCAGTTTTTCACAAACCGCGACGTAGCTGGTAATGCCGGTGGACTTCACAAGCACACCGGCGACGCAGCGGACGTGGGGCTCGATCTCGCGGACCCGCTCGGCGCCCACCTTTTCCACCGGCACTTCGTTCTGAAGCCCGCGCTGATACAGGTTTTCCAGCAGGGGGAGTTCCTTATCACTGGTGGCGACGATGACCTTTCCGCAGGACTCGTGATCGATTCCGTGCTTCTGGCAGAATCCGACCATGCTACGCGCGCCGGATTTGGCAAACCGCGCCTTGTAGCTACCCGGTTTGTAATAGATGCCGGAATGGATGACACCGGAGTTGCGCCCGGTCTGGTGTTTGGCGGGGCCATCCTCCTTCTCGATGAGAAGAACCTTCGCGCCCGGGTGGCTAACCCCGAGATGATAGGCCGTGGAAATGCCCACGATGCCACCACCGATCACCACGTAGTCGTAAGTCGCCATTCGGGTTCGTTTCTACCGATGGTTAGTGGCCGTTCCAAACCTTCCAAGGCGGACTCGCGCCGGCCCAAAGTTCCTCGAGCACCATCCTGTCGCGCAGGGTGTCCATGGATTGCCAGAAGTCGTCGTGCTTCCATGCGCGGAGTTCGCCATGCTTCGCGAGATTCTCCATCGGCTCGCGTTCCCATACGGTGGAATCACCTTCGATGAAATCCATGACGCCGGGTTCAAGCACGAAAAAGCCGCCGTTGATCCAGGCGCCGTCGCCCTTGGGTTTCTCGCGGAACGATTCCACCTTCGAGCTGTCCGCCGCGAGGGTGAAGGCCCCGAATCGCCCGGGCGATTGCACCGCGGACATGGTGGCGAGTTTGCCGTGTTCCTTGTGCCAGGCAACCGAAGCGGCGATGTCGATGTTGGTGACACCGTCGCCGTAAGTGAGACAGAATGCCTCGTCCCCGACATACGAGGCCGCTTTCTTGATCCGGCCGCCGGTCATGGTTTTTTCGCCAGTATCGACGCAGGTGACGCGCCATGGTTCGGAATCGCAACGGTGAATGATGGTTTCCCGCTTGCGGAGATCATAGGTCACGTCCGCGGTGTGAAGATGATAGTTTGCGAAATAGTCCTTGATCATGTTTCCCTTGTATCCGCAGCAGATGACGAAGTCATTGATGCCGTGGGCGGAGTAGATCTTCATGATGTGCCAGAGAATCGGCCGGTTGCCGATCTCGATCATGGGCTTGGGGCGGACCGTGCTTTCCTCGCTGATGCGGGTGCCGAAGCCTCCCGCGAGAATGACTGCTTTCATGGGGTGGGGGTGATGGTGAGCATCTTGTTGGAGCGCGCTTCCTCGCGGTATTTGACAACGCGGGCGGGAACTCCGGCGGCGATGGCGTTTGCCGGAACATCCGAGATAACAACCGCTCCGGCGGCGATGACCGCGCCTTCGCCGATGCTGACGCCCTGCAGGACGGTGACGCCGTGGCCAAGCCACGCCCCATCACCGATGACAATGTCGCCGCGGGTGCGGAGCGGCTGATCCATGATGGGAACGCCGGGCGCGGTGCCGTGGTCGTAGTTATAGAAAGCGCAGTTCGCGGCGATTTCGACCTTTTCACCGATGTGGATCTCGGCGAGATGCGAGTGGATGTGGCAACCGGGCTGGATGTGGGTATGGGCACCGATGACGATGGATCCGCCGTGGCCGGTTTCCACAAACGAGTCGCCGTAGAAATGAACCCGGTCGTCGAGAGTCACCGGACCACCGGATTTCGATCCCGTCAGCACGGTTCCAGCGCCGAGGTAAACCTGTTTCCCGCAGTGCAAACGAGGATGACTGGCGGAAGCGGCGGGATCCGTGAAACCTTGTTCCGCCAGATCGGCCAGAAAGGCGCGTCCATGATGAGGCGGATGGGCGCGGCACGCCAGCCATGCCGCGAGACGTCCGCAAGTCGACCGTCCGTTTCGCGACAGCCAGAAGCGACGCCAGCGGCGCTTCAATTGGCTGAGGAGTTTGCTTGCAAGTGCTGGCATTGAATCGGCGGGAACGGTTGCCGTCCGCCAGGGCGGCAACCGGTTTGAAGCATCCGTTGAAGTCTCCGGTCAGGGAGTGGCCACATCCACGGCAAGACGGGTGAAGAGACCACCGCTGGCCGGCCGCGGGATATAGACCCGGACCAGATCGATGTCCTCACCCGCCGCGTTTTCATCCACCAGAATGACCTCGCCGTTGGTTCCGTCGGCCACGTTCCACGCGCCGACCAATCCGGTATTCCATTGCACCGCAATGGTGGTATTGGGATCGTTCTTTGCGGCATGTGTGCGGCGGTATGTGAACAGAACGTAGTTCGAACTGGTCGAATCGCCATCCGGATCGGCCGTGACAAGCTGCACCGTGGGAAGATGGGCCAGATCGTTTCCTGTGGCGGGGTTGCCACCGATCACCCACTCGACCGAGTTCGGGATTGAATCGCCGTCCGAGTCGTCTTTCGGTCCGGCACTGAGACCGAAGCCGTCGAGCCAGTTGTTGAAGGCGTTCACCGGGTTGACCGTAAGGGTCACCGTGGCTGGTGCGGACTCCAAGGCGCCGTCATTCGCCTTGAATGTGAATGTGTCCTCACCGGTGAAGCCCGGATTCGGGGTGTAGGTCAAGTTCGGCGCGGTGCCGCTCAACGATCCGTTGGCGGGGCCGTCCACAACCTCGAAGGTGAGCGTGCCGCCATCAGGATCGGATCCGGTGAGGATGATGTTCACGGAATCGCCCTGATCCACCTCGATTGCTTGCGGATTGGCAACAGGCGGCTGGTTGGCAGGAACCGATGTGTTGATTGTCACAGCGAGGCGGGCGAAGAACATGCCGCTTGGGGAGAGTGAGCGCGGATAATAGACGCGCACACGGTCAATGCCTGCTCCGAAATGGTCGCTGTCCTCAAGAATCACCACACCTGCGGTTCCCACCGCATTGTTCCAGGTGGAACCGAGGTTGACATTCCACTCGGCAATGATGCTTGCCTGTGGATTGCTGTTCGCCCGGTCGGTGCGGCGGTAGGTGAACAGGAAGTAGTTCGAACTCACGGTATCGCCGTCCGGATCCGCCGCAACCAACTGGGTGGTGGGCAACAGGTTGGTGTTGTTCTGGCTCGCGGGATTTCCACCGATAACGTATTCGACCGCGTTGGGGATCGAATCCTTGTCGTTGTCGTCGGATGGACCTGCCACAAGACTGAACTCGGCAAGCCAAGCCTCAAAGTCCCCGGTTGTGACTGTTCCAGGAATCACGGTGATGGAAACCGTAGCCGGCGCGGAGTCCACCATGCCGTCATTGACGATGAAGGTGAAGCTGTCCGGACCGTCGAAGCCAGGATTCGGCGTGTAGGTCAGATTCGGCGCATCGCCGGTCAGTTCGCCGCTGGCCGGCGGGCTGACAACCGTGAAGGTCAGGCTGTCGCCCTCGATGTCAGAACCCGTCAGTGTGATTTCCACCGAGCCGTCCTCTTCAACCTCGACGATCTGCGCGTTGGCGACGGGGGCGTCGTTCACAGGTGTCACGTTGATGGTGACCGTGGCCACGTTGGAATCAACCGTGCCGTCGTTGACGATGAAGGTGAAGCTGTCCGTGCCGTCGAAATCCGCGGCCGGGGTGTAGGTCAGGTTCGGCGCATCGCCGCTCAGCTCGCCGTTCGCCGGCTC
>CAZKQK010000078.1:0-24686 GCA_964554865.1 uncultured Luteolibacter sp.
TTTCGCACGCTGGTCGGCGGCGGCCTTGGCGTCATAGGGAATGCTGTTGGCGACCTTGACGGTGCCGTCGCCGAAGGTGAGGAGCCGCGGGTCGCCCTGAGGTCCGCGCTGGTGGATCTGGCGGGCGATGAGGTTTCCATCCGTATTCACCACGCAGTGGACATACATGCTGGGGGTGGCGAGGTAGAGGACGTGCATGCGCTGCTGGCGGTCCACGGTGGCGAGCGGTTTGCGGAGCATCAGCACA
This sequence comes from uncultured Luteolibacter sp., assembly GCA_964554865.1. Classification (GTDB taxonomy): domain Bacteria; phylum Verrucomicrobiota; class Verrucomicrobiia; order Verrucomicrobiales; family Akkermansiaceae; genus Luteolibacter. Next base: position 248 of record CAZKQK010000078.1, read on the forward strand.
TCGCCAAGCATGAAGGTGCGGATGTAGCGCCCGGAATCGCCATCGCGGATCTGGGTGTAGAGGTGGCTTTTCGAATCGCCGGTGAAATTGATCAGGCGGAATTCGCGGAATTCGCGGGATCCGCCGCGTCCGCCGCGTCCGCCGGTGAGGCCGACTTTTTGGGTCCAGTAGGTGCTGCCCTGGCTTTGAATGAAGAAGGCACGGTTGGTGGAGGTGCCCTGGGTGGCGTTTCCGGGATCGCGGATGACGGCGGAGACCGAGTAGTTTCCGGGCTCGGTGAGCAGGAAGTGCTGGCTGAGATCCACCTCGCGGGCGAGGGTTTGGCCGGCGGCGATTTTCATGGGGCCGAAGAGCTTGTTGCTCTTGCCGCTGATGTTGTTGCCATTGCCGTCCTTGACGACCAGGCCGAGCCACTGGAAGCGGCCGTCGCTACGGAAAACCAGTTCCTTGCCGGCGTGGTTGGTGACGGTGACCACGGCGATGACGGGCTCGCCCGCCAAGTGCATTTTTTTGGCGACCTTTAGGGAGGCGGCGAGTTGGGCATGGGCCGCGCCCGCCCCGAGAACGGCTGCGAGTGCGAGGATGGGAAGGCGGCTTAGGGTCATTGCGCCCTGCAAATAGCGCGTAAGCGGCGGGCCGTCAACCTAACGGACCGGGAGATTGTCCGTGAAGCTTACGGAACGGATGCCGGCTGCGGCAAGGGTGTTCAGAACATCCATCAGTCGTTGGTGGTTGGTCTCGGGAGACGGCTCCAGTTTCACCAGCGGCATCGAGTCCGCGGCTTGTGCCGCAGCGGCGTAGAATTCCAAATGGGAACGTAGCAGGGGCAGGTCGCGTTGACCGGCATCCTGATCCATCGCGAGGGGAAAACCAAGGGAGCCGGCTTCGATCGCGCCGTTTTCAGCGATGCGGATCAGTAGCGGTTCAATTTCGGGAGACCCCGCTTTTTGTTGGGATCCCGGGAGGGCGAGCGTGAGATCGGATTCGCGCGGCGCGATGGTCGCCGCGACGAGGAAGTAGATCAGCAGGAGAAAGCAGATGTCGATGAGCGGAGAGGCGTCGGGCAGCGGAGCCTCGTCGGCGGGGGTGTTGTTTTGATTGCGGCGTTTCATGGTGGCGTCATTTCAACGTCCTGCCGCCGGTTTTTCTTGGTTGTTGCGCGATTATCGCGAGGCGATGACCTCGGCGGTGATGCCCTTGAGGTATCCGGTTTCCGGGATGGTGACGAGCACCGGGTGGTCGGCGCGCTGGCCGTGTTCCTCCAGCAGCCGGAGCGACTTTTTCGCGTCCACCGAGGCGTCCGCGAGGTTTTCGAGAAACAGCTCGCGCGAGGCGTGGTGGGAGCAACAGAAGGTGGAGAGGATGCCGCCTTTTTCGAGGAGCTTGAGCGAGCGCAGGTGGATCTCCTTGTAGCCGCGCATGGCGTCCATGAGAGTCTTCTTGTTGCGGGTGAAGCTTGGTGGATCGAGGATGACGAGATCGTAGTCCGGCGTGGCGTGCTTGAGGAAATCGAAGACATTGTGCTCGATCACATCGATTTCCAGGCCGTTGGCAGCGGCGTTTTTCCGGGCGGCCCCGCAGGCGGCGGCGGAGAGATCCACGGCGGTGACCTTGGCGGCACCGGCCTTGGCGCAGGCGAGGGCGAAACCGCCCTGGTTGGTGAAGCAGTCGAGCACGCGCCTGCCCTTGGCGAGGCGGGCGACGCGGGTGTGGGATTCCAGTTGGTCCAGATAGAGTCCGGTTTTCTGGCCGTCCATCAGATCAACCTCGAATCGCAGGCCATTCGCCAGCACGTTGAAGGGGCCGGGGTTTTCCCCGTGGAGCATCTCGATTCCGGACTCCATGCCCTCGGCCTTGCGGGATGGGGAATCGTTTCTCAGCACGATCGAGCGCGGAGAGAACACCTCGATGAGCGCGTCCCGGATCAACTCCTTGCGGAGGTCCATCGCCAGGGTGAGGGTTTGCACGGCGAGGTGCTCGCCATAGCGGTCCACGACGAGGCCGGGAATGCCGTCCGACTCGCTCCAGACGACGCGGCATAGTTTCTCGTCCACGCCGGAGCGCTGGCGGTATTCGAAGGCCTGGCGGATGCGGCGGGCGAAGAAATCCGGATCGAGATCCTGCTTCCGGCGCGAGAAGCGGCGGGCGACGATCTGCGATTGCGGGTTGTAAATGGCCGAGCCGAGCGGCCGGTCGCGGAAATCCTTGAGTGAAATGACGTCGCCCGGCTGCGGATTGCCGAAGGATTTCCTGATTTCGGCCGCGTAAACCCACTCGTGACCGTGGAAAACTCGGGCTCTCGGGGCGATGATCAATCCTGCCATGGGGCGGCGAATCTGGGGGCGGAGCGGGGGATTTGTCGAACCCGAATCGCGTCAGACCTGCCGCAGGGCGAGATTTCCTCTTGATCCCGGGGGCCGCAATCCCTAGCCAGTGGCCACCAACCATGGGACAGCAATCCAACAAGATCATCAAACGCCGCCGCCGCGCCGACTATCTGAAGCGCAAGAAGGGCCAGGCGAAACTCGGCGGCATCGCCAAAAAATCCGCCGCCAAGAAGGAAGCTCCGGCTACCAAGAAGGCTCCCGCCAAGAAGGCCGCGGCTCCGAAAAAGGCCCCTGCAAAGAAGGCCGCAAAGAAGGTGGAGGACGCCGTGGCCGAGACCGCTGTCGAGGAAACCGCCGCTCCCGCCGAAACCGCTGTCGAGGAAACAGCGGCTCCGGAGACCACGGAAACGGCCGGGGGTTGATTCGCCCGCACGGGATTTTTTCCAAAACGGACTGCCCGGCTGCGGGGGGGCCGTTTGTGTTTCAGGGTTTGGGCACTTTGACCGGCTTGAGGCGCATCTCCTCGAAGGCCGGGCTGTCCGGAGCTGAAAGCGTGCGTGTGGCCGGATCCCAGCGATAGGGCAGCCCGTAAACCGGGTCCGCAGGAAGCGCTTGGCCTTTCATGATCGCAAACGCCGCAAGGGTCATCGCCGATGCGCTTTGGCTGCGATCCCAGCCCTTGCGCCATGCTCCGGCCCCGACGAAGAGGTTTTCCGTCAGCCGCCGGCTTTGGCGGGACAGGTGGCGGTTCGATGCCGGCGCGTTCATGACCGCGATGCCGGGAAGTTCGGGCAGGCTTTTGCCTTCGTGGTTGCGCACCGTTTCGACGAAACCCTCCGCGTGCCAATCCAGCAATGCCTCGGGATCCGGTGGATACTTCGGATCCCCGGCATCCATCACCATCGGCAGCAGATACTGGCGGGCGGTGATATTCCACTCGCCCTTCATCAGCCGGGCAAACTCGGCGGGCGAGTGAACCACAGGCTTGAGCGCCCTTTCCCAGGCCTCCGGAACAAGTTGCCCGGCGGGTAGCCGCGGCATGACCTCGGATATGGCATAACCCTGCGCGCCAAGCCGGATCAAAATCCGCACGGTGGTCGCCAACAGGGAAGGGGTTTCCACGTTTCCCAAATGATCGGCGATTCCCACCGCCGCCCCCATCGACGAAAGCGCGCGGGCCACATCGCCATCCTCCGCCGCGAGCCGCGCGTCTAACAGAAGCATGTCGGCGCAACCCTTCGCGAAACGGGCGGAGATGAAACCGTAGCGATTCACTTCGATGTCCGCCACGGAGCGCCCGGGCATCAGGCCGATGGCGCGGATTTCATCGAGCAGGGGCTGTTGGGTGGCGAGCCAGGCCCGGATGGCGGTCTCGTCCCAGGAGGCCTGCTGGTCGAGTTGCCGCTGGATTTCCCGCGGCAGCAGGGACATCGGGTTTCCAGGGTTGGGATTGAGCCGTTCGCTCAGTTCCAGCCATTTCAGAAAACCATTCCGCTCCGGAGGCACATCCCTCATTGGCACGGCGAGTTCGGGGAAGCGCTCGACCATCAGCCGGTGCAGCGCCTCCGCCAGACGTCTCAACTCCGCCGCGCGCGCCCGATCCATGGGATTCCTGGAACCCAGCAGCCCGAAATAGTGATCGCCGAAACCACTGGCTTTCATTTTCCAGGGGTTCTTGTCCCATGACATCAGGTTTTCGCAGTGCCCTTGAAACCAATCCAACGGCGCTTCGCCCCATCCGCCGAAACCGCCGCCGCTCACATCGGCCGCCTTGCCATCGTCCGATTTCCGCTCTGGAAACGAAAACTCACCCGGAATCCTCGGTTTTCTCATCGCCTCCAGTTCCGGCACGAGCCCGAAACAGATCGCCACCATCAACGGCCCCAGGGTGCCCATGGCGATCAGAAACCGTCGTGACGGCTGGTATTTCAGCATCGCTGACATTCAATCATTCGCAGGCATCTCCCGCAAGCCGCAAGTCCGCTCATCCTGCGGCCGACGGTTGACGCGGCCGGTTCCCGCGACCAGATTCCGCGCGATGTCACCCACCGTGAATTACAAGATCGGCAACGAAAAACTGGTGAAGGTGCTCGACGGCGCTTCCAGCCACCTGCGCTCCCTGTTTGACCGCCAGGGTCGCCCGGACGGCGCGCTCCGGATCGCCGTGATCGGCGGCGGCTGCTCCGGCCTCCAATACAGGATGGATCTCGTCGATGGCCCGCGCGACCGCGACATCCTCGTCCCCAGCAATGGAGTGAACGTGGTGATCGATCCCAAGAGCGCCCTCTTCGTCAGCGGCAGCGAGCTGGATTTCTCGGACGACCTCCAACAGGGCGGATTCAAGGTGAGCAATCCGAACGCGGTGGTCACCTGCTCCTGCGGCGAGAGTTTCGCCGCCTGATGCCCCGCGAATCCGGGTCTTGAACAAAACCGGATTCCGGGCACGTTTTGCAGCACATGAAAATCGGACCGGGCATGATGGTGGCAAGCGCCGCGCTCGCGGCATGGCTCCACGCCGCCTCCGAGGAAGCGGTGGCGCCACCCAAGGATCTGCCCACCCTCGTCTCGGAACTCGGAAACGAGAGCTACCGCGTACGCCAAAACGCCACATCCGCGCTCTGGGCCATCGGTGAAGCCGCCTTGCCCGCGCTCAGGGAGGCCGCCGGGGCCACTGACGACCCCGAGCGCATGGTCCGGGCTCGCGACCTGATCCGGAAAATCAAGCTCCACATCACTCCCGGCACCGATCCCGCCGTGGTGAAACTCGTCGAGCAATACGCCACGGCTTCGATTTCCGAAAAGGCATCGCTTTTCGGCAAGATGAAATCCCGCCGCGCCTGGCGGCAGATGCTCAGGCTCTTCGCCGCGGAGTCCCGCCAGGATGTCCGGGAAAAACTCCGTCCCGCGCTCATCGGAGTCGCCGGCCGGGCCGCCAGGGAGTGCCTCATGAAGGGGGACGCGCAAAGCGCCCGCGAGTTTCTCGAAATGGCTCCCGTCGATGCCGAGTCCCTCCTCGCACTCGCCGTTTTCCACCGCTCCCAGGGATCGCTCGCGGCGGAATTGGAAAAGGCGGAAAAGGTCGGAGGCCTGGCCGGGGCCTCATGGCGTCTCGCCCTCCAGCGCGCCTCCGGTGACGCCGAGGCCGCCGACGCCGAGGCCAAACGCGCCGGAGAAACCGCACTCTCCGCCTACCTCCGCGCCCTCGCCGGAGATCCGCTGCCCTACCTTGCCATGGCCGGCGGGGATGGCGATGACGTCTCGGCCGCTTATTCCGATCTCGCCACCCGCCGCTGGCAGGGTGCCGGAATCCGCCCGTCGGACACCGGGCGCCTCACCCGGCTTTACGGCGATCGCGATGTTTCCGAACGCGGTTCCTCCATCAACGCGATGTTTCTGTTAGGTATGCCCGCATCCGCCGAGGCGGCCTTCATGAAACACCAGCCGCTTCAGGCTTTCCTTCACTTCGATGCCATCGAACGGGTGCCGGACGCTCTCCTTTCCCTCAACCTCGCGCCGCGGGATCCGGATTATGATTCCTGGGTTGAGCGCCGCATCGAGCACCTCGCGGTGAAGGACGTCGAGGACCAGCACGAGGCCGCGCTGGAAAGCCGGGAACTTGCGGTCATTGCCAATTTCCTCGAACGCCGCGGCATGCATGACGAGGCCTTCGCCGCTTTCTCCGGACCGTTGAAAAAACTCGCTGCCAGGGACGAAAACTCCTTCATCGACTTCGTCGGCGAATTGTTCGGCGGCCGCTCCACCGCCTCCGGCTCACCCCAACTCGCAAAGCGGATCGCCGCCGAGTGGGCCGGCGAAGCGGAGGAAAAATGGGAGGAAATGGTCGCCACCTGCTTTGGCGATGACGACGAACACGAGGAATGGTGGAATTGGCTCGGTGAAATCGATCCCGCCTTGCCGCCCGGACAACGTTTCGAGGTGATGATGGCCGTCATGCGCGTCGGCCCGGACCCCGGAAACCTCCGCCAAACATGGATCGACCGCATCTGGAAATCGGTGGACGCCGCGCCTCAGGCCGCCCAGGCCAAGTTGGTCGCCCGGCTCTCCGGGATGGCGATCAATACCGGCGACGCGAACATCAGCGTCAAGGCCTGGGATCGCATGCCCGGGGCGGAGCGGAACGCGATCTTCTGGGGCCAGCGCATCACCCACCTCTCCGCCGCCGACCGCTGGAATGACGTCGCGGAGGTCGTCCTCGCCCACATCCGCGCCCAGTCCGGCGCCACCGGGGAGGGCGAGGACGGGGGTGTCATCAACGAACTCCACGCCCATGCCTATGCCGCCTCCGCCCTGCGTCTCGCCGGCCGGGAGGACGAGGCCGCCACCCATGACCAATGGGCGGAGAAACTCTATCTCGGCAATGCCTCCTTCGCCATCCGCATCGGCAATGGTTATGCCTTCGGCAGGGACTACCGCCGCGCCGCCGTCTGGTGGACACGCGCCGCCATGGAGTCGTCTCCGGACGCATCCGAACTCCTCCTCGCGCTCAAGCTTTTCACTGATATCAACTTCGATGAGGCAAACTGGAAAACCGCCGCCGCATGTGCCGAGATCATGACCCGCATGTACGCGTCGTCCGATTACCGCTGGGACAACCCGTTGCCCTACATGAGGCACCGCCTCCTCGCCGATCTCGCCCGCGCCCTTTCCCAGCTCGACACCAACAGGCCGAAGGCCATCGCCCTGCTCGACCAATGCCACTCCGTCTTTCTATCGGATGGCAATCTCGCCGACTTCTTCTTCCCCGCCGTCCGTCGCGCCGGACTGCTGCGCGAGCACAAGGACTGGTTCGAAAAAACCTGGAAACACATGGAGGATGTCATCTCCGGATACCCGGAATCCGATAACACCCGCAACTCCGCCGCCTGGTTCGCCTCGCGCGCCATCCTGCGCCTGGACGATGCAGAGAAGCACATCAGGGCCGCTTTCGCCATCCGCCCGGACCAACCCGCCTACCTCGATACCATGGCCGAGATCGAATTCGCCCGCGGCAACCGCGAAAAGGCCCTCGAATGGTCCACCCGCGCCGTCATGCTCGAACCGGACGACACCCAGATCCGCCGCCAGCACGAGCGCTTCCGCTCCGAGCCTCTGCCGAAATGACCATTTCCACGGCATTCCTTGCTCAGGATCCAAGCCCGGCTTGACACCCGCCCCCACATCGGGCGGGATTCCCGCCCCATGGCCAAGCTCTCCATCCGCGACCTCGACCTTTCCGGCAAGCGTGTCCTCATCCGCGTGGACTTCAATGTCCCGCAGGACAAGACCACCGGAGCCATCACCAACAACCAGCGCATCGCCGCCGCCCTGCCCACCGTCAGGTTCGCCCTCGAAAAAGGAGCCTCCGTCGTCCTCATGTCCCACCTCGGACGCCCCGATGGCCGGCGCGTGGAAAAGTTTTCTCTCAAGCCCGTTGCCGACGAACTCTCCAAGCTCCTTGGGAAACCGGTCACCTTCCTCTCCGATTGCGTCGGCCCCGAGGTGGAGGCCGCCTGTGCCGCCGGCAAACTCCGGCCCGGTGACGTCGTCCTCCTCGAAAACCTCCGCTTCCACATCGAGGAAGAGGGCAAGGCCAAACAGGCCGATGGCACGTCACTCAAGGCCGATCCCGAAAAGATCGCCGCCTTCCGCGCCTCCCTGACAAAACTCGGCGATGTCTATGTGAACGATGCCTTCGGCACCGCCCACCGCGGCCACAGCTCGATGGTTGGCGTGGACCTGCCGCAAAAGGCCGCCGGTTTCCTCATGGAGGCCGAACTCAATGCCTTCGGCGCCGTGCTCGACAATCCCAAGCGCCCGCTCCTCGCCATCCTCGGCGGGGCCAAGATCGCCGACAAGATCCCGCTCATCACCAATCTCCTCGAAAAGGCCGATGATATCATTATCGGCGGCGGCATGGCCTTCACCTTCCGCAAGGTCCTCAACGGCTGGGAAATCGGCGACAGCCTCTTCGATGCCGAAGGCGCGAAAATCGTGCCCGACCTCGCCGCCAAGGCCGCCGAAAAGGGTGTGAAACTCCACCTGCCCGTCGATTTTGTCACCGCCGACAAATTCGCGCCGGACGCCGCCGTTTCCTCCGCCACCGATCACATCCCCGCAGGCACCATGGGACTCGACGCCGGGCCAAACACCCGCGGACTCTTCGCCTCCGTCATCGCCGCCTCCGGGACCATCATCTGGAACGGCCCTCCCGGCGTTTTCGAATTCGATGCCTTCTCCGCGGGCACCAAGGCCATGGCCGATGCCATCGCCGCCGCCACCGAAGCCGGTGCCATCACCGTCGTCGGGGGAGGGGACACCGCCACCGCCGCCAAGAAATTCGGCGTCGCCGCCAAGGTCACCCACTGCTCCACCGGCGGCGGGGCCAGCCTCGAATTCCTCGAAGGCAAGACGCTGCCCGGCGTCGCCGCACTGACTGAGATCTAACAACCAAACGCCCGCCATGAACCGCAAACCGATCTTCGCCGCCAACTGGAAAATGAACAAGGGGCCCTCCGGGACGGAGGACTTCGTGAAGAGTTTCCTATCGAAACACCAGGGCAGCGATTACCCCTGCGAAATCGTCATCGCCCCGCCATTCGTTTCGCTCGCGAAGCTGGTGGAATCGCTCAACTCCGCCAGCGTCGGCCAAAACCCCCACGCCATCCAGGTGGCCGCGCAGAACTGCTCGCAATACGACAACGGAGCCTACACCGGCGAGGTCAGTGTGGTCATGCTCCGCGAGTTCTTCGTCCACTACGTCATCCTCGGCCACAGCGAGCGCCGCTCAATCTATGGCGAGACCGATGCAGTCATCAACGCCAAGATCAAGAAGTCCCGCGAGGCAAACCTCAAACCGATCTTCTGCATCGGCGAAACCCTCGCCGAACGCGAGGCCGGCAAACTCGAATCCGTCCTCCGCACCCAGGTCACCGACGGACTCAGGGACATCCCGGAAAAGGACATGCTGGAAACCGTCATCGCCTATGAACCCGTCTGGGCCATCGGCACCGGCGTCACCGCCACTTCCCAGCAGGCCCAGGAAGCCCACGCCTTCGTCCGCTCCCTCGTCGCCGATCTCTACGGCTCCGAAGTCGCCTCCAGGATCCGCATCCAATACGGCGGCTCCGTGAAACCCGGCAACGCCGCCGAACTCATGGCCTGCCCGGACATCGACGGCGCCCTCATCGGCGGCGCCGCCCTCGAGCCCCAGAGCTTCCTCGAAATCATCCGCAACGGCTGCGAGTAAGCGGAGCGGCCCCATGGAGTGGCTTCATCCCGTGGGGGCCATCATGCGGGCAGGCGGCTTCCCAAGCGCCGCAATGAAGACCGGACAATGGATGCCGACACAGGCGCTCCAACGTCGGGGAAATGCCGCCGCGTGAATGGGTATCCGGGCTCAAACCGGCCAGTGCTATCAAAAAACCGGCTTTTATCGCGGAATAAAAGCCCGGTTTCCCATCAGCCCTTGAATGGGACGTATCGCCATTTGGGCTTTCCCGCCTGTCATCCGGTTTCCCTGCCGGTTTTACGGCAATGACTACGGGCAACCTGTGATGGTTGCACTGGAGCGGTCGGGCGCTTTTCAGGGGGACTCCGGCGCGGCGTGACACACAAAATTTCCTTGTAACGACGCGAGCGGGATTGTTAGGGTAAGGGAGTGATGAATAAAACGCCAATTAAATGCATGGTTGCGGGATTCCTCGCGGCCTCACTGACCTTGACGGGCAATGCCGCGGAACCTCTCAACCCGCCCATCGACGTCAAAAACATGAAGATCGAGGATAGGGATCCGGCCATGCCGACTCCGCTCGACAAGTTCATCGCTCTCTCCCTGCTGGTGAAGACCCGCAAGATCGACTGGAACGCGGTGTTCAACGCCGTGGCGGTGGATATCGATCCGGACAGTTTCACCGACAAGAATGTCCTCGTCCCGCAGATCCTCGGCATCCGCATCGCCGATGGCATCATGGCGGTTCAGGCGAAGGACGCGGAGTTGCTGGGCAAGGCGGCTTCCGACATCGAGAAACTGGCCAAAAAGCTCGATGTGAGCGACGGCGAACTGGCCCGCGCCCGCCGCGTCCGCTCGCTGGCCAACGAGGACAAGTGGCTCGATGTTTACCGGGAACTCGCGTTCCTGCAGCAGGACATCATGCAGAAACTCCAGGAAAACCCCAAGGATCCCCGCTCTTCGCTGCTGATGATCTCCGGGTGGCTCCAGGGCAGCCGCTACACCAGCCGGCTGATTCAGGCCCATTATTCCAAGGAAAGCTCGAATATCCTGCGCGAACCGCTATTGGTGAAAGCTTTGATCGCAAAAACCGAATCGCTCCCGGTCAATATCCGTGAAGCGCCCACCGTGGCCGTCATTTCCCGCTCTCTTCCAGCCATGCACAAGATCGTTGACGTGAAGATCGATGCCCAGATTCCCAGGGAGCAGGTCGCCACCATCGAGAAACTGGCCACCGATTGCGTGAAGTCGGTCGCCCGGGCGAAATGATCCGAAACCAATCCAACGATCCCCAACCACCACCAGCATGAAAGCAACATCTGTCACATTCCGCATGGCGGCCATCTCCTCGGCATTCGCGTTTTCCACAGGTGCCGTCCTGGCCGATCCGGCGGCCGCCGAGGAGGACGCCTACAGCATGGCCGTCCACTACACCCAGCGCGGTTTCGCGATGGCTCCCACCAACACCAACGGTGTCGGCGCTTCGGGAGCCATGATCCGGTTCATCGTTCCGGTCAGCAAGGGACTGGACTACGTTTTCCTCGCCGGCATCGACGAGGCGGTGCGCGACATTGATATCTATGTCTATGACGAGGTCGGCAGCCTGATTCTCGACGACCGTCGTCCGGAGCGCCGGGCGGGAGTGAAATTCCGCTCGTCCTACAACGGCACGGTCCAGGTGTATCTCCACCTCCGCTCGGCCATCGGACTTGGCGCCTATTCCGTGCTGGTGGGACGCCGTGGCGCGGTCCGCGAGAGCTACACACCGGAAAACACGGACTATTCCCTCGTGGAAAGCCCCTCGGTGACCGCTTCGGAAGCCGCCGAGAAGGCCGCTCCGAAACCCGCCGGGGAATCGGAAGGCAACTGACCAATCCATCACCCAACCAACGCAAACATGAAAGCAATCCAACTCGCCATCCTCGCCGCCTTCGCCTCAGTTGCGGTATCTTGCCAGCCTGATCCGGTTTACGTGCCTGTTTACGTGCCTACGGAAACCAAGCCGGCGACGGTTTCCAAACCGAAGTCCCGGCCCGTGACGCCGCCGAAGCCGGTGGAGTCCGCCGAGGGATTCCGCGCGGTGGAGAAGCCCGCCACCTACTCGAGATGAACATCCGTCCCGCGGCCGCCCGTCCGGATCGGCGGGTGGCCGCACGATCCGCCATGAATCCGCGGCACCCGTTGAAACAGTGGGCCGGATGCCTTGTTCTGGCATCGGGCCTTGTCTCCTGCGATCGCGGACCGGATCCGGGATTGATGGAGAAGGCCGCGTTGTTAGAAGCGGAACTCCGGGTCCGTGACGAGAGGATCGGGGCGATGGAGGAGGAGGCGAGGCAGGCGGCGGAAAGCGCCGACTCCGCGTCCCGGTCCGCGATGATCGATCTGGATGCGGCGAAAAGCTCCTACACGGAATTCGTCGAAACCGTTCGCGAAAATCTCCAGAAGGAGCTTGGTGGCGCGAAGATCGAGCGCACTTCCGTTTTCCAGGTGGAGGGGCCGGATACTTCCCATCCGATCACTTCGCGGGTGGCGTTTCAGGCGGCCGGCGGCAGGGGCGAAATCGTCGTGCCGCTTCAGGCCGATCCTTCCGGACAGTGGCAGGAGCCCGATCTTGAGGCGGTGCTGAAGAAACACGCGCAGGCGGTGGCAAGCGCACCGGCCCGCCAGTCACAGCCGCAGCCGCCATCCGCTCCGCAACGCCCGCAGGTGCGGGATGTGATGGGAGCCGCCCGGACGCACGAGGTGGATTGGGGCGATCGCAAGCGGCCTGCCACGCCGCCGCCGCCGTCCGCCCCGGCCCGGCCGCAGAGACCACAGATGCCACAAAAGCCGATGCAGTCGGATCGGGATGTCATCATCGAGTTTGACGACTGACTTTCCGCCGAAATTATGGAAGCGCTTCTCGTTCTCAGCGACGCTCAGGGAAAATCCCGGGAAATCCGGCTTGAAGGTGAATGGCTGACTGCCGGCGGAGGGCCGGAAGACACGATTCCGCTGGGAGTCGGCCATCCTCCGGCGGTGCTCTCATTCCGTGCCACCCGCGGCACATGGTCGGTGGTGCAGGGCAATCCGGCGGCTTACGTGACTCTTAACGGCGAGCGACTGAGCCCGGGTGCGACGGTTCCGCTTTCCAGGGGTGCGTCACTGGTTGTCAACGGCCTGCCCCTCCGGTTCGACCAGCGCCCGGACCCGCCGCGCATCGCTGGCGGCGAGTGCCGCGTGATCGCGCTGCCACGGACGGGAACGGTGGTTTTCGGCAGGAAAAACGACAATGACCCACCGGCGGCCGGGCGTGTCGATCTGGATCCGGACGACCAGGCCGTATCGGGGCGCCATGCGGTGATCACCGCCGGCAAGGAGGGCTTCGTCGTGGAAGACGTGAGCCGCCTCGGAACGATGCTGAACGGCGATGCCTTTTCCTCCGCCCGGCTGGTGTATGGCGACCGGTTACGGATCGGCCACTATGTTTTCGAGTTCGACGGCGCGGGCCTGCGTTGGCTGGAAGATCCGGATACCGGCTCTCTGGTCGCGCGCAATCTGTCGCGGAAAGCCGGAGGGCGGACGATTCTCAATGATGTGAGCCTTCAGGTGCGCCCCGGCGAGTTCGTCGGCATCCTCGGTGGTTCGGGGCAGGGGAAATCAACCCTGCTTAACGCGCTGTGCGGACTCATCCCGGCGTCATCGGGCGAGGTTGTCATCAGCGGGCAGCCGCTCAGGGACAAGGCGGGCATGCGCCGCCTCGGCATCGGCTATGTTCCCCAGGATGACATTGTTCACAAGGAGCTGCGGGTGAAGGACGCGCTGCTTCTTGGCGGCAGGCTGCGCATCAATCTGCCGCTGCCCCAGATCCGTGCGCGGGTGGCACGGGTGATCAGCCAGCTTGGTCTGGAGGAACATCAGGAAAAACGCATCCACATGCTCTCCGGCGGACAGCGCAAGCGCGTCAGCATCGGGATCGAATTGCTCTCGAATCCGTCCGTGCTGTTTCTCGACGAACCTTCGTCCGGTCTCGACCCGGCGACCGAGGAGCGGTTGATGGTATTGCTGCAAAGTCTCGCGCTGAGCGGCATCACGGTGATTTGCACCACCCATGTCCTGCACAATGCCTTCCTTTTCAACCGGCTGCTTTTCATCCACGCGGGACGTCTCGTGTTTGCCGGAAACAGCGACGAGGCGCGGATGTTTTTCCTGGGTGATCCCGCCGCCCGTTCGCTCGACAATCTGGAGGCTCCGCTCGAGAAGATCTATTCGGTGCTGGATGATGACCGGATGCCGGGCGAGGAGCGCGAGAAGATGTTTCACGCGTCTCCATATTTCCAACGCGTTCCGCCACCCGGAGGTGAAACCCGGCCCCGGCTTCCGGCGCCTGCCGCCGCGCGCAGGGTGCCGTCGTGGAAGGTACTGTGGCTGCTGATGCTCAGGCAATGGAAAATCCTCATCGCCGATCCGCTGAACATCGCCTTCCTTCTCGCACAGGCGGTGATCATTTCCTTCCTGATCTCGTGGGCGAGTGACGACATCGGCATGCGGATGTTCATCGCCGTGATCGCGGCGATGTGGTTTGGCTGCAGCAACGCGGCCCAGCAGATCATCAGCGAGATCCTGGTCGTCCGCCGGGAGCGTGTCTGCGGGCTGGGATTGAACACCTACTTTTTCAGCAAGCTCGCGTTTCTGTCCATGCTGACGGCCGTGCAGACGGCCTTGCTGTTTGCCTGCACCACCGCGATGGGCAACCGGTTTCACCCGAAGGAATTCAACGGCGATGACTTTGCCGAACGGATCGTCAGTCGCGAGACCGCGGTGGCGGGTGTGGAAATTCCCGGCGGCGGATTCGGGGAGTTCATCGCGGAGGGGGATGATGAGGCCCGGCCCGCCGGCGATGCGGCGAAGCCGAAGGAGGCGCCAGTCGAAAAACGCCCGCCGGAACCACCGTCCGAGGCGGCCATCGCGCGGCTCGCCTGGCTGGCGAAGACGTTTCACATCGGTCCGAATCTAACCGAGAGCGGCCCGCGCGACCTGCTGCTCGACGATGGTGAGCGGGCCCGCGATGCGAATGGCAAATTGCTGGTTTTCGAAGGCATCCCGATCGACCGTGTCTTATGGTCCACCATCGGTCTGAGGATGCTCGGGTTGCTTGCCGCCGGAACCATCGGCGTCACGCTGGGGCTGGCGGTTTCCGCTCTGGTGCGCAGTCCCACCCAGTCGGTGATGTGGGTGCCGCTCATTCTCATTCCACAAATCCTCTTCGGCGGATTTGTGATTCCGTTTCCGGAAATGGGCAAGGCCGCCAGGGCGTTCTGCCGGGTGGCGCCGAGTTTTGCCGCAGAGCGGATCCTGGAGGTTTCGAACATCTTCGGCGCGGCCACCCCCTTCCTCGCCAACCGGACGAAAACCCCGGTGTTCCTGACCAGCGATGGCCGCAAGGAAACCGTGGAGTGGCAGTCTTCCGGACGAAACATGACTCAGGACTACGACGAAATATCCGCGTTCAACCGCGCGTGGCAGAACCTGCTGGTTTCGCCGGAGAGGCGTGGCTCGCACAAACAGGAAAGCACCGCGGTGGCCGACACCATGACCACCGTGCCACGGGATTCCGTGAAGCGCCGCGATGATGTCCTCTATCGGAAGGGCACCGTGTTTTCCACACTGGCTCCGGCATGGTCCGCGCTGCTTGCCTTGACCGTGTGGGCCGCGGTCTGTTACATCCTCACCGTAGCGGGACTGTTGGCCAAGGAGCGGGTCCGCTAAACAGAAACCGCGGATCATGGTCAAGGCAGGCGAACGTCTCGGAAACTACGAAGTGCTCGGCGCGGCGGACGGTGCGGCGCAGGTCCTCGGCTCCGGCGCGGGCGGGGTCACCTATCGGGGCCGTCACGTGCACCTCGGCACCGAGGTGGCGGTGAAACTGCTCGTTCGCCGCAGGAATCTGATGCGCAAGGAACGGGACGCCTTCCTTGCCGAGGCCCGCGCCGCGGCCTCGCTCAAGCATCCGCACATCGCCGGAGTGCTGGATTTCGGCGAGAGTGCGGAAGGTTATCCCTATTATGTGATGGAGTTGTGCGAGGGCGGCAGTCTTGAGGACTACGCCGCGCGGACCGGAACACCGGACGAATACGCGCTGGTGCAATGGTTGTTCGAGGCGGCCTCCGCCCTGGCCTACGCCCACCGGAACTCGATTCTCCACCGCGACATCAAGCCGTCCAACCTGCTGCTTTCCCGCCACGACGGCGCGGCCTTGCTCAAACTCATCGACTTCGGTCTGGCGGGCTTCGCCAACGACGAGAACGACAGCTCGCAGGTCATCGGCACGCCGGATTTCGCCGCACCCGAACAACTTCAGGGTCGCGCCCGGCCGGCATCCGACGTGTTTTCCCTGGGGGCCACGTTTTTCCGCCTGTTGTCCGGGAAAAACCTTTCCCGTGGAGATGCCCGTGCCGTCATCAACGAGCGGCTGGAGTCCTCCGGATACGGACACCTGCTGGCTTCGCTGGCACCGGCCTGGCGCAATCTGTTAGGCAGGATGCTGGAAATCGATCCCGCCGCGCGGCCGCCGGACGGTGGCGCGTTGTCCGATTTGGTGCGGATGACCTTCACGCTGCATGCCGGACATCCGGTGGCATGGAATCCGGCCTCATCCATCGCGGGAGAAACCGGCGAGACCCGGCCACAGGGTTTCTGGGAGGACCGGGCCGGGCGTCCATGGGCGGATTTCTGGCAGGATGCCGGCACGCCGGCTTCGGTGATCTCCGGAGTTTCGGTCAGGGCCAGGCGCACGGACACCGGCGAGTTATATGATATCTTCCGGTTCGAGAATCTCGATGAAACCGCAGCGTCCCACCTCATGCGCCAGGGTGATGCGATCGCCCGCCAGGCCGGTCCGCTCGGGCTCGGGCGGGTGAGGCTCGAACATGGCTGTTTGCCCTGCGGCGGGCGTCCGGCCTCGCGGGTGCCGGATTTCGCCGTGCTGCGGGATCAGGAATCCGCGCGTTGCTGGCATGTCGTCGCTTGGCCGGCGCTGCCGGACGCCAACGCGCTGTCGTGGACCCGCGGCGGTCACGACGCCACCACCGCGGCGATCCTTGCCGCCATCGACCCAATCGCCGCGGCACTCGACGCGTTGAAATCCGCAGGTTTGGAGGGAGTCGAAATCCATCCCTCGATGCTGGTGGTGAACCCCGGCCCGCCGCTTGTCTTCGCGCTGCCGGTACAACTCCCCGTGCAAGAGGCCGGAGAGAGCGCGATGGATGCGGGAGGAACAATTCGTGGCGCTTCCGGCGCGGGTGTGCCCGCCAAACTGGCGGCGACGGTTTATCAATTGCTGAGCGGACGCACCCCCGCTCCGGCCGCGTTTGTCAATGTGAGGGCCTATCAGGCGATCCCCAAACTCTCCGAGCAGGCGAACCGGTTTCTCGGCGCTGCCATCGCGAGTGCTCTCGGCGGCGCGACCTGTCGTGACATTGTTCGAGGTCTCGCACAGGAGGAACGCATTCCGGGCGCGAGCCTCAGCGGAGGCGCGGCCCGGTCGGCCTCGTGGCGTTCCGGAGCATCGATGGGAACGCTTGGTTTTCCCGCGTCGGCCTCGCAGTCGTCCAGGTTTCCCGATTCCCCGGCGGTTTCCGTGTCCGCTCCATTGCCATCGGTCGAGCCGGTCGTCGCCACGGTGCCTGCGGACGTGCCCGCCAACAAACCGGCTCCACCTCCTGTTCCGGTCGCGCCGCCGGTGCTCGCGCCACAAGCGGTTTCAGGCGGAGCGAAGCCAGCATGGTTGGCCGTGTCGGCGGTCGCCGCGCTTGTCGCTGTGCTGGCCACCGGCGGCTGGTTGCTTTACTCGCATTTCTCAAAACCGGCGAAACAAACCGCCGGTCATGCGGTGTCTCGGCCCAAGCCGGCCGCAAAAATTCCGGACGCGCCCGCGCCCGAACCTGAAAAAACGACACCACCGGCCGAGCCAAGTTCGGTCGTGCGCGTGCCTGAGGATGTGGCCGGCATTTCCGAGGCGATCCAGCGATGCCAGGAGGGAGGTACGGTGGAAATATCCGGCGGCCCATACGAAGAGGCGCTGGTGATCAACAAATCGGTTTCACTGGTTTCGAAGGGCTCCGTCATTCTCGAAGACCCGGGCACCGGTTCCAGCCTCCTGACCGTCCGTGGCCCGGTATCCGTCAGCCTTCGCGACATGGTGATCAGAAATTCGAAACGCGAGGCCGCACGCGATGTGGAGTCTTCGCCGCCGTTGTTGCTGGCCACATCCGGCGCGGCGCTTTCGTTGGACGGATGTGTGGTCGAAGGCTCGATGGGATCGGGTCTGGCAGCGGTCGAAAAGGCGACCGTGACCCTTTCCAACACCCGCGTCCGCAAACACCGTGGAAACGGCATTCAGGCGACGGTGGGAGCCTCGGTTGCGATTACCCGCAGCGAAGTGCGCGAGAACGGTCATAGCGGCATCGCCATCAGTGGAGTGGGAACCTCCGCAAAACTCGGAGGCGGCGCGACAGTTGCCGAAAACGGACGCCATGGCGCGGAAGCGGCGGCCGGAGCCACGATCATCTCGGCCGGAGTGGAAATCACCGGAAACCACCAGGTGGGACTTGTGGTGGAAGGGGCGGGAAGCTCGGCGACACTTGATGCCTCTTCGGTAATCTCCCTGAACATCAAATACGGAGCCGGCGTGAGTGACGGAGCAAAGCTCGAAATGTCCGGCACGAAGGTCGAGGACAACGGCAACGGCGCGTTCGTCAAGGACGGGGCGGCGGCCGCATTCCTAGGCTGTGAGTTCCGTGCGAACGGCAAGGTCGGCGTGCTGGTCGAAAGCGGCGGAACCAGCGTGGTCAAAGTCGATGACTGCGGATTCCAGGGGCACTCCGAGGCGGGTGTCGCATTGCTCGAAGGCGAAGGCTCCATCACCGGCTCGAGGTTTTCCGGAAATTCCTCGTCGATTTGCTTCTACGGGACCGCAAAGGGAACGGCGAAGGACAACGAGCTTGATGTCGCGCTGATCCATGAGGGAGAGGGTGCTGTCCTCCAGGATAACAACACGGCGACGCGCTAACAAAATGCGGCCGGGCGGTCTTTTGAATTGACCTGTTGGAAACCGCTCCGCTACCACTATGGCGGTTATTGCCCCAATCCCATGAACACTCAAGCACGCAACAACAGTTCCAGTATCAAGGCCATCGCAGCACTCGCGCTTGTTTCCCTCGCGTTGAACAACTGTGCGAACATGACCGACCGTCAGGTCACCCAGGCTCAGGGAGCCGGTTTTGGCGCCGCTGGTGGCGCGGCCCTCGGCGCGATCATCGGCGCCGCCACCGGCAATAGCAGCGACGCGCTTGCCGGTGCGCTCATCGGTGGTGCGGCGGGCAGTCTCGCCGGACTTGCCTACGGCACCCACGTTGCCAATCAGAAGGCGAAATATGCTTCGGCGGAAGCATGGCTGGATGCGTGCATCGCCGATGCGAAGAGCAAGCAAAGCGCCGCCGTCGCCTACAACAAAAGGCTGAACAACGAACTCGCCCGCCTTCAGCGCGAAGTCAACATGGCAAAAGCCGCCGGCGACAAGACCCGTCTGAAGCAGCTCAACGGCGAGATTCGCCGTGAGGCCGCCGCGGCAAACAAGGAGGTGGCGAATTTCAGCAAGGAGGCCGAACTCCAGCGCGGTGTCATTCAGCAGAACAGCGGTCAGGGCGGTTCCCGTGTGAGCGCGCTGCGCTCCACCACCAGCGGCATAGAAACCCAGGTTTCCATCATGCAGAAAAATTCCCAGCGGATGGCGGCACTTGCATCGCAAACCGACGTTTGATTCCCGTCCGGAATGATAGGGCGGGAAATTGCGCCGCTCACATTCACACCAACTCCATTCAATTATGACAACCTCTGTTTCACGCACTCTTATCCTGACGGCGTTTTGCGTTTCCCTGCCATGTCTCAACAGTTGCCAAACCACCGGCGATCCGAATTCCGGCGGTATCTTCTGGAGCGCGCAAAAGGCACAGCAACGGCTTGATGACCGCGAGGCCCACCTGAACCAGATTCAGGGCGACACCAGGGCGGTCAACCGCCGCTCCGCAGCCACCCAGCGGAAAATCAACCGGTATTGAGCCCGATATGAGACTGGGAGCGCTCCTCGTCCTTCTAACCGCGGGGTGGAGCGTTTCCCGGGCTTCGGCCGATCCGGACGCCTCGCTCGCGGGGCGGCGGCTGTGGGAGGACTTTCTCAGGGAATACGCCGCAAACTCGCTGCAGCCCTTGCCTCCCGCGGAGCTGGATGCGAAGGCCCGCGAGGTGCTGCTGGAAGTCTCCGGCATTCGCTTCCGTTCATGGAAACCGGATGCCAGGTCCAGCCTGCCGGAACTCGCCGAAGCGATGTCTGAAACCGATGCGTCGAAGCCGCCGTTCGCGCGGGTCGAAGACGCGCTGGAAAGTCTCCTTCCGAAGATCGACCGCTATGGTCATTACCATCGGGCGGCGGATGTGTCCCGCCTCGCTGAGGCGCTGAAACAGAATTCGGGAGGGGTTCATATGACTCTCGATCTTGGCACCGATGGAAAGATCCGGTGTTACCCATTGGAAAACGGACCGGCGGCGCGGGCCGGGATCGGCGCCGGAGCGATCCTTCTGGAAGTGGACGGCCTTTCGGCGGAAGGAAAGACCCTTCCCGCCTTGCGGTTGATGTTCGTGGGGCCGCCGGGCAGCGATATCCGCATCAAGGTCATGCAACCCCATGGCAAGGCCGAGGAGTTTGCCATGAAACGTTCGGGAAACCCGATACCGAATGTCATATCCACAAACTCCCCGCTCGGACTGACTCTCAAGATCAGGAAGTTTGGTGTCGGCGTCGCCAAGGAAGTGCGTTCGATCATGGAATCCCATGGCGATGCGAAGCGCGTCACTCTGGATCTGCGAGGCAATCCCGGAGGCGATTGGAACGAAGTTCTCAAGGTCGCATCGCTTTTTTTTCCCGAGGGAACAGTGCTCGGCAAGTGGACTGGCAATGGTGGCGAACAGGTGGCAAGGGACGGCAACGGGGTCATGATCAAGCCGGAAATCATACGGGTGCAGCAGGACGAGCTGACGGCAAGTGCCGCGGAATTTCTCGTGGCGGCCTTGCGTGACGGGCTGCCGGACAAAGTGCGTGTGTTTGGAAAAAAGTCCTACGGGAAAAGCCATTCGACAATTCTGATTTTTCTGAATGCCGGTGGGCAGTTGGCGGTTACGGACGCGTTGTTGGCGACGGCAGGCGGAGTTTCATGGGACCGGACCGGCATCGAACCCGATCTTTCCCGTGTGGTGCTCGATCCGTGATCTCAGGATCGCGGAAGCTCTTCGGGCCGTGATCGAGAATAATCCGACTTCATCACTCTTCCGGGCAAATGGCCCTCCTCCCATGGGATGACGCGGGTAGCCTCCGCTCAGTCCGGGGACGCGGGCCCGCTTTGGGAAACGTGAGCCGTGCGATCAGAAGAACGCGCGGAAGGCGATCAGCCAGGTGAGGACGTCCACATCACCCGCCGGGGTGTCGAGGTTGGAGTATTCGACTCCGCCCATCAGCTTGAGGTTGTCACCGCAGAAGTGGTGGTTCAGACCGGCATAGAGCGTGTGGAGTTGGTCGCCGCGACCGCTGTTGACATCCACGCCGGTGGGGTTCAGCGAGCGGACGTAGCGGGAGTTCGTGCGGATACCCTCGCTTTCGCTGGCGCCGGCGTATTGGTATTGGAGGACGGCCTGGAGGCGTTTTTCGATGACCCAATAGTAGGGCATGACCATGACGCCGCCGAATGAGCCGCCCTGGGCGCCCGCTCCGTTGTTTTCACCGAAGGCGAGAGTGGCCGCGGCTCCGAATCGATCATGAGAGTAAACCGCACTGAAGGCGGTGGCCCAGTCGTAACCAAGGAAATCGTCCGCTCCGTCCTCGTCATTGACCACGATATCCAGAACGAATCGCCACTCGTCCGGGGTTTCATGGGCCAGCGAGAGATAATAGGCCTGGCCGTCATTCCAGCCGCCGATGAATTCGGAGTCGTCCTCACCGCTGAAAAAACCGACGGTGCCGGACCACTTGCCAAGCGCCGCGTCCACGGTCACACCGGTGGGGCGGTTGTGTGCGCCGTAGAGCTTGTTGGCGATGGCGGATCGTTCGACGGTATGAATTTCCTTCGAGGACATGTGAACCTCCTCGGTCATGTTGAACTTGATGCGGCCGTAGTTGAGCTTGAGAGCGTCAAGGGGGGCGGCCCCGAAGGCTTTCTTCATGTCGAAAGAAAACACGGCCTCGTCGAAGTCCTCGTAGCCCCAGTCGAGCGTGCCGCCGGAGCGGCGCTCGTCATTGACCATGTTCAGCTTGATGTTCGCGCTGAAGAACTTGAGAAACTCGGTTTTCGTTTCCAGACGAACCCGGCGGTATTCGTCATGCGTCACATCAAAGTCGCGGTTGTTGACGTCATTGCCGTCGAGGTAGGCGGCCTGGTATTGGAAACGGGCGCCGATCTGGAGCGATTGGAGAATCGGACTTTCGGCATTCTTGTGGAGTTGGCCGGGTTTGCTTTGGAGCCATTGGCACCAGTCCCCGGAGTTGGAGGCTGCGGGTGCCGGTGCGGCCTGGGCTTCCGGGCCGGCGAACGCCGGAAACCGGATTCCGGCGGCAAGGCCAAGGGCGAGCGGGATAACGGTGGTTTTGTTCATGGATTTGGTGGAATTCGTGACGAAAACGTCACCGGCAGAAATGACGGAATCGTCACATTGAAATGCGCTTTTGTGTGACAGATCCGTCACCAAGATCGCAAGTCATTGATAAATGGATGGTTTTCCGGAGGGAGTGGAAACCCGTAGTGCCACTAATTTCGAGAGAAATCCGCCTCTGTGACGAACGTGTGACATTGGGCCGCCTCCACTCGTTTCACCGATATGCTGAAATTTCCGCCAAACCTCAGGCTCACCATCGAAGCGCGGCGCGACTTCAATGGTCCATGTCCGCTCTGGCTGCCACGGCGCGTTCAAAACCCGGCCGCTACCGGCGAAGGCGATGGAAAGCCAGACATCCTCGCCGCAAAGGACTTCCTCTGGATCCGCTCCATCGACCTCAAGGCAGGCCAAAAATCGAAGATCACCGTCAAGACGGACGCATGATTTCTTTCCGCCCCGCGAGGGGTGGGCCGCCCGGCGCGCGTTAGCACGGTTGTATGAAGACAAACCGCATTCTGCTTCCATGCCTCGCAGTCATCCTCACGTGCCATGGCATGGCCGCCAAAATGCCGGAGAAAACACCGGCAATGCCCCGGACCGAATCCGCCGCCCCGTCGATCAGGATCGCCACGGTGGACATGCGGGAACTCTTCAAGCGGTATCACCGCACCGACGAGGCGCAGAAGCAGGTCAATGTCGAGCGCGCCCGCGTCCAGAAGGACAACAACGGGCGGCTCCAACTCATCCGCGACCTTGAGGACGACCTCGGCGGCCTTCGCAAGCAAATCGAGGATCCCTCCATCAGCGAATCGAAAAAGCACGGACTCTTCAAGGAATGGCAGACGAAGCAACAGGAAGGCATCGCTCTCGACCGCGAGCGCCGCGAGTTCCTCACGCGCCGCAATGCCGCCATCAACGAGAAGATGGTCCGGCGCATGAAGGGCATCCTTGAGGAAATCCGCAAGCTTGTCGAGGAACAGGCCAAGGTGGACAATTACGACCACGTCTTCGACAAGTCCGGACTCAGCGCCTCACAGGTGCCCTTCCTGCTCTACACCAAGGACGCCACTGACATCACCTCCACTCTGCTGAAGGATCTCAATAAGGACGCCCCGGAACAAACTTTACCAACGGAATCACCGGCTGACGGCGCTGTGATATCGCGGGAAACTCCATGACGGACCATCAACTGGCGGAAATGACACGCGGGCTATCGCACTGCGATGAGGCCGCGTGGCGGGATTTTCACGATCATTTCCATCAACGGCTGCACCATCTCGCGGCCACCCGCGGTGTTCCGCCATGCGATGTGCCGGAGATCATCCAGTGCGTCTATCTGCGCGTCCTGCGCCATGCCAAGGTATTCAGGGACCGGGATTCGTTCCATGCATGGCTGGCCTGTCTTGTCCGCTGCGAGGTCATCGACGCCGGCAGGAAGAAAGGCCGCAGAACCTGGTTCAACGAACGTTTCCAACAATGGCAGATGTCGAGAAAATCCGCCGACGAATCGACGGGCGGCGACGTGCTTGAGGAAGCCCTTCTGGAACTTCCCGAAAACGAGCGGGCGCTCATCCGGCATCACTACCTCGATGGCTGGTCCCAGGAAACCCTCGCCGAAAGACACCAGGTAAGCGTGAAGGCCATCGAATCGAAACTCGCCCGCCTCCGCAAACGCCTCCGCCGGATTCTAACGGATCACGCCACCTCCCCCTCATGACCATGCCGCCGGGACAAGCCGAAAACGTTTGGCAAAAAACGCTTCCCCTGATCCGTGCGGAACGTGAAAGACGCCGGCGCATGAGGTTATCACTAGCGTCCGCATCCGTCTGCGCGCTCTTCGCCACATGGATCATGATTCGTGAGAATGAAGATCCCGCCATGCCAAAGACCGCCACCTTGGTCCCGCCTGTCCCACAGGCCACCCTGGTCGTGATGAGGGTGGGGGACGACGGCGTTACCCGCCTCGAAGAAATCTCGCCCGGCGAACTCGGCCCCATCGAACTCGCCTTCGGCCTCACCCCCATGCTGGTGAACGACTTCGAGGAATGGTGAAAACACGATGCGGTTAAGACCAATGCCTTTAGGGAAGGAAATCTTAAAAATTCGACCTGTGCTTTTTAAAAACATCCATATGCGGAAGAGATGTTTTGCAAAACATCCGGTTGCGGCGTTGATTTCCTTGGGAAATTTGAAAGTCTGTTTGGTC